>NZ_JAMRYX010000212.1 GCF_024448135.1 Methylocystis suflitae | reverse complement strand
CCGCTCGCGGGGCGAGACACGACGATTATGGCTGGACAGGCTGGCGCTTTTTGGCGGAGCGGCGCTCGCCTGCCGATTCCTGGCTTGTCGCGCGCAGCGCGTCCAGACCGACGCCGCCAAGCGCGGCCGCGCCGCGGGCGTAAACGATATTGTCGAGGAACTGCCGTGCGCAATTCTCCCAAGTGAAGGTCAGCGCATGCGCCCGCGCCGCCTCTCGGCTGATGTCGAGCGCGGCGAGCGCCGCCGACCGCAAATCTTCGTCCAGCGCGCCAGCGCCGCTCGCGCCGACGACGTCGAGCGGACCCATCACCGGATAGGCCGCGACCGGCAGGCCGCAGGCCATGGCTTCGAGCAGCACGATGCCGAACGTGTCGGTGCGGCTCGGAAAGACGAAAACGTCCGACGAGGCGTAGAGCGCCGCAAGTTCGGCGCTCGATTTCACGCCAAGGAACCGGGCCTGCGGAAATCGCGCTTCAAGACCGGCGCGCGCTGGCCCGTCGCCGGCGACGAGCTTTGTTCCCGGCAGATCAAGGGACAGAAAGGCCTCGATGTTTTTTTCGACGGCGAGTCGCCCGGCGTAAAGGAAAATCGGCCGCTGAAAGGGGAGCGACGCCGCCGCATCGGGCGTGAACAGCGCGTGGTCGACGCCGCGCGACCAGCGCAAAATTCGCCGAAATCCGCGCTCCGACAATTCGCGAGAAAGGCTCGGCGTCGACACCATGACGCCAGCGCCGGCATTGTGGAAGCGGCGCAAAGCCGCATAGGAAAGCCCGACGGGCAGTCCGAAGCGCGCCTGAATATATTCGGGGAAGCGCGTGTGAAAGCTCGTTGTGAAGCAGCGGCGCGCCCGCAGCAGCACGGCGCGGGTCACCAGTCCGATGGGGCCTTCCGTCGCAATATGGACGTGATCATAGCCCTCTTCGAGCCGCCGGCGAACGGCGCGCGGCGAAGCGAGCGCCAGCCCGATTTCGGGATAGGTCGGCATCGGCAGCGAGTTGAAGTCGCGCGGGGTCAGAAAGTCGATTTCGGCGCCCAGCGCGCGGGCTGACTGCGCCATGGTTTCAAGCGATCGGACGACGCCATTCACCTGCGGACGCCAGGCGTCCGTCGCCACCAATATTCTCATCAGGCCGCCACAGCTCTCTCGTTTTGCAAGGCCTTGGCGCTTTCTGCGGCCTCCGCCGCCTCGCGTTCAGCCGCGGTGTTATGCCAGCGCAAAATCTCGAATGCGCCGTCCTGGTGTTCGGCGATCGCGGTGCAGCTTTCGACGAAATCCCCGGTATTGATGTAGAGCTTGCCGGCGATGGTCTTGATCGTCGCGTGATGGATATGGCCGCAGATTACGCCGTCGACATTGCGCCGCGCGGCCTCGGAGGCCAAAGCGTTCTCGAAATCGCCGATGAAATTGACGGCGTTCTTGACCTTCAGCTTCGCCCAGGCGGAAAGCGACCAGTAGCCAACGCCAAACATCCGGCGCGCACGGTTGAACCAAGTGTTGACGACAATCGCAAAATCATAGGCCCAGTCGCCGAAGAAGGCGAGCCAGCGGGCGTTGCGCACGACAATGTCGAATTGGTCGCCGTGAATGACGAGCATGGTCTTGCCGTCGGCGGTCTCATGCAGCGCGTCGTCGACGACTTCGACGCCGCCGAAATTGAGCCCGGTGTAATCGCGCGCGAATTCGTCGTGATTGCCCGGCACATAGATGACGCGCGCGCCTTTTCGCGCCTTGCGCAGGAGCTTCTGGACGACATCATTATGGGCCTGGGGCCAGTACCAGCCGTTCTTCAGACGCCAGCCGTCGACGATGTCGCCGACGAGGTAGAATGTGTCGGCGTCGTTATGCTTGAGAAAGTCGACCAGCAGTTCAGCCTGGGCGCCCCTCGCGCCAAGATGCAGATCGGACAAAAAAAGCGTCCGATAGCGCTTGGCTGCATGTTCACTTGCCGGATCCGACATCTGCGCCGTGTTGGAGCGCGCCGCTTGGGAGACCTTCACCCTGGCGTTTCTGTCGAGCATGAGCTGTTCGCCTCTTGCCTTCGCCGCTTGGCCTGATTGACCAGATTCGCATCACAGCCAGATGACATGGCCGTCTCGGGCTCGAGCAAACGCGAGGTCGGGGAAAGGCGGGAAGGATTCGCTGTTCGATATTTCGAACGCATTCGGCTATCTTGCCGATCGATTCTGAAAACTACGGGCGCGGCTGAAGCGCTGGGGATGATGGGCGTCGAAGGCCAGGACAAGCAAAAAATGCTGGAGGCGGGCGCGCTAGCGCTATCTGGGCAGCTCGGCGCGACCGTGCAGCGCCTGCGCAAGGCCTATAATTTGTCGCTTTCCGAACTCTCTCAGCAGTCTGGAGTCGCCAAGTCCATCATCAGCCAGATCGAACGCAATGAAACCAATCCGACGCTCGCCACCATCTGGCGTCTCGCGCAGGCGCTCGACGTCTCGATCGAGCGGGTTTTGCAGACGACGGAGGATGAACCCTTCCTCGAGAAAACCAGCAAGGCCGACACGCCCATCCTGGTGTCCGACGACGGCAAATGCCGGCTTGAGATCATCGGCTGGATCAAGACCGTCGAATGGCTGCAGTGCTATGAATTCGCCGCCGCGCCTGGCGGCGTGCTGGAATCCGAGGCGCATCAGCACGGCTCGGTCGAGAGCCTGTCTGTGCGCGACGGCGAGCTTGAGGTCGAGGTCGCCGGAGCGAAATCGAGCGTGAAAGCAGGCGAAACCCTGCGCTATCGCTGCGACCGGCCGCACATTATCCGCAACCTCGGCAAAACGCCGGCGCAGGCGACGATGGTGTGCATTCTGAAGGCGGCGGTGATGGAATGACTCGCCGCCGCGTCGCGCCCGGGAGCGTTTGCGGCGGCCGATGACGCGCTCGGTGCGTCAGGAGTGCAATTCGCCGACGTGCTTTTGCGAGTAAAGCTGAACGCCGAGCTGCTTGATCAATTCAAGCTGGGTCTCGAGGAAGTCGATGTGCTTTTCCTCGCTCTTCACGACGCTTTCGAAAAGCTGCTCCGAAACGCGATCGTTGATCGAGAGGCAATAGGCCGCGGCTTCGAGATAGAGGTCGCGGGCGCCGAGCTCGGTCTCGAGGTCCGCCTTGATGATCTCCTCGACGGATTGGCCGATGCGCAGCGGATCGAGCACCTGCATATTCGGGAAGCCTTCGAGGAAGAGGATACGCTCGGCGAAATGATCCGCGTGATGCATTTCCTCAATCGACTCTTCGCGCCATTTTTTGGCGAGCTCGAGGAAACCCCAATTGTGGAATATGCGGAAATGCAGCCAGTACTGATTGACCGCGGTCAATTCTGCGCGCAATCCGCGATTGAGATAATCGATGACTTTCGCGTCACCGCGCATGTCCGCATCCTTTCCAATGAAATAGACTTAGGCTGCCAGTTCGTCGGCGCGACAGCCTTCACAATCGCCGCTCCCCGGGCACTCGTCCAATCCTCGCGCGGCGTGCTGGTCGACGATGGCGACGATGCTGCGCACGCAGCGCCCGCATTTCGCCTCGCAGCCCATATGCCGGAACACAGCTGAGACCGAAGGCCGGTCACCGCGTGGCCCAAGCGTATCGCGCACATCGCGGTCCGACAGGACGTTGCACGAACAGACGATCATTACTTAGCCTAGTTTGGAAAGGTTGCAAACTACTTTCTGGAAAGGTTGCAAATTTCCTTCTTTGGAAAGATTGCAAACTACCTTTCGTATCAGTAGGTTACAATATCTCCTCTCGTTTGCCAACTCTCGCGTGTCGCCTTTCCGACAGACCCGCGCCGATGAACTCTGATTGGCAAGGACCATGCCGGTTTATCAAATACATTTTGGACGAATTGGCCTCCGGGCAAGTGTCAAAAAAAGAGCCGCGAACAACGTCCGCGACTCTTGATGTTTGGGTTAATCCTTTCTTACCAGTGACGGTGTCCCCAGCCTCCGCCGCCCCAACCGTGTCCAGGCCCGCCCCAGCCATGTCCGCCCCAGCCAGGCCCATGCCCGCCCCAGCCATGTCCGCCCCAGCCTGGGCGCCGCCAACCATAGCCGCCGCCCCAACCGGGACCACCCCAGCCGTAGCCGCCACCCCAGCCGTAGCCGGGCCGCCACCAGCACCGGTAGGGTCCGCATACCCAGCGCGCCTTCTCGCCGCCCGGACCCAGCTGAGCCGCGGGCGTGCGATCTATCCCCGGCAGCGCGGAAGCCTCCGACGCGAATGGGCTCGAAGCCAGAACCAAAAGAAGCGCGGCGAAGGCCGGCTTGATTGGCGCCGATAGGGTTTTGACGGCTGCCGATCTCATGGAGCATCCTCCTTTTGAGAATTGATGGAACCGTTTCCCCATTACGGCGAACGCTCTGAACCGAGGCTGAAACTTCCGTTCATCAAAGGGTTATGAATGTCCAAACTCCTGGGGGCGCTCGATCAGGGCACGACGAGCACCCGCTTCGTCTTGATGGACAAGAGCGGCGGGATCGTCGCTAAGGCGCAGCGCGAACACCGGCAGATCTATCCCCGCCCCGGCTGGGTCGAACATGACGCCGCCGAGATTTGGCGCAATGCGCAGGCCGTGATCGCGGCGGCGCTGGCTGAGGCCAAGGTCTCGGCCCGCGACCTCTCGGCCGTCGGCGTCACCAATCAGCGCGAGACGACCCTCTTATGGGATGCGGCGACCGGCGCGCCCCTTCATCACGCGATCGTCTGGATGGATACGCGCACGCAAGCCGCCGTCGATCGGATCGCGGCGCAAGGTCTGGGCGAACTGGTCCGCGCAAACACGGGACTGCCGCTCGCGACCTATTTTTCCGCGCTCAAGCTCGCCTGGCTTCTCGACGAAGTCCCCGGCGCGCGCGAAAGGACGGCGCAGGGCGCGGCGCTTTTCGGCACGATCGATTCCTGGATCCTCTGGAATCTGACCGGCGGCCCCAACGGCGGCCGCCATCTCATCGACGCGACCAACGCCTCGCGCACGCAGCTGATGAATCTCGAAACCCTGCAATGGGATCAAGAACTGCTGCGGATCTTCGACATTCCCGCGGCCTGCCTGCCGAAAATATGCTCGTCGAGCGAGGTCTATGGGGAATGCGTCGGCGCGCTCGCCGGCGTTCCGCTCGCCGGCGCGCTCGGCGACCAGCACGCCGCGCTGCTCGGCCAAGCCTGCGTCAATGTTGGCGACGCCAAGAACACCTACGGCACCGGCTGTTTTCTGCTGATGAACGTCGGCGAGACGCCGCGCATCTCGACCAAGGGCCTGCTGACGACGCTCGCCTATCAGCTTGGAGACGCCAAACCCTGTTACGCGCTGGAAGGTTCGATCGCGATCGCCGGCGCTCTGGTGCAGTGGCTACGAGACAATCTCGGGATCATCAAAGAGAGCCGCGAGATCGAGACGCTGGCGAGAAGCGTGCCGGACAATGGCGACGTCTATTTCGTGCCGGCCTTCTCCGGTCTGTTTGCGCCACGATGGCGGGGCGACGCCCGCGGGATCATCGCCGGGCTGACGCGATTCTCCAACAAGGGCCATATCGCCCGCGCGGCGCTCGAAGCTGCGGCGTTTCAGACCCGGGAAGTCCTGGCGGCGATGATCGCCGACGCGGGCGTCGAGATCAGCGCGCTCAAGGTCGACGGCGGCATGGCTGGGAGCGATTTGTTGATGCAGTTTCAGGCCGATATCATCGACGCGCCGGTCGTCCGGCCCAGCCAGCTGGAGTTGACGGCGGTCGGCGCCGCCTATGCGGCGGGCCTTGCCGTCGGCGTCTACAAAAGCTTGGATGACATCGCCGCGCACACGCGAGAATCGCGTCGCTTTACGCCCCATATGACGCCGCAGGAACGGGCGCGCCTGATCGCGTCCTGGGAAAAAGCCGTCGAGCGCTCGCTCGGCTGGGCGATCTGACATTTCCAAGCCTTGCCTGCGCTATTCGAAATCGACGCTCAAACCGTGCTTTTCGATCTGTTTTTCGACCGCGTCGAGGATTTTCTGCAGCTCCTCGATGCCGATCGGCGTTTCATCGTCGGGCGCGTCCCAATGTTCGAGGTCGTCGAGACGCACGATGAAATCGGCGTCTTCTTCTGAGTCGCCGTCCGGCGGCGCGGCGGGAATGGTGAGCGTTTTCCCCGCGCGGCGCACGCGAATCGCGCCCTCCGTCACCTCGACCTGATAGCCGCCTGCGCGTCGCGCCATGGCTCCCCTCCAGCCTCGCAGCTCTCATGCGTCGAGAAGTCCGGCGTGAGCGGCGGCCTTGCGCATGAGGGTGGGCAATCCTTCTTTACCCAGATTGGCGCGCGCCGCCCAGCGGCAATCTGCGGGCGCCGCTTTGGCGCGCGTATGCGCGACGAACACTGTCGCCTCCAGCGCGAAATGCGTGAAGATATGCGTCAGCGGCTCTTTAAGCGCGCGCCAGCGCGCCGCGCAGGGCGCGAAACGCGGAAGATCCGCGGCGGCGATATCCTGCGTCAAAGGCGTCGACGGGAAGGCGTTCATGCCGCCGAAGAGCCCGCGCGGCGGCCGGCGCAGGAGCAACGCCTCGTCGCCGCGCCGCAGGATAAAGATCGCGCCGCGGCGCTTGGGCTTGGGCGCCTTGATCTCTCGCGCCGGATAGTCGCTCTGCGCGTTCTGACGCCGCGCCGCGCAATCGGGCGACAGCGGACAGGCGGGACAGTCCGGCGTTCGCGGCGCGCAAATAAGCGCGCCGAGCTCCATCAGCGCCTGGACGGAATCTCCCGGGCGCGCGGGGCTCATCAGCGCCGCGGCCTTTTCGCGGATCAGCGGCGCGACCTTGCGCGGCGGCGCCTCGATTGCGTGAAGGCGCGCAATGACGCGCTCGACATTGCCGTCGACGGCGACGCAGGGCTGATCGAAAGCGATGGCGGTGATCGCCGCCGCCGTATAGGGACCGACTCCGGGAAGCCGGCGCAGAGCCGCTTCGTCGCGCGGAAAGCGCCCCTGATAGGCTTCCGCGACCGCACGCGCGCAGGCGTGCAGATTGCGCGCCCGGGCGTAATAGCCGAGCCCCGCCCATTGCGCGAGAACGTCGTCGAGCGGCGCGCGCGCCAGATCCTCGATCGCCGGCCAGCGCGAGAGAAACGCCGCGTAACGCTCCTTCACCGTCGCGACGGTCGTCTGCTGCAACATGATTTCCGAAAGCCATACCCGATAGGGGTCCGGCGCTTCGCCGGGCCGCGCGCGCCAGGGCAGGTCGCGCCGATGGGCGTCGTACCAGGCGAGCAGCGCCGCGCCGGGTTTGGTCGATCTCGCGCGAGGCTTTATCATGAGAGCGATTGATAGAGGGCGAAGCTTCGCCCCGGCAAGGAGGGCGGCGTCGCCGCAAGTCCAATGAGCGTCCCCATGCGCGCCAAAGGCTTCAAAGCGCGCTCGCTCGCGGATTATGTTGCGCGCGAACTCGATCCGCTCATCGCCGCGCGCGGCTTCGGGGAAGCGTCGCTGCTTTTGTGCTGGCGCGAGATCGTCGGGGCGCGAATCGCACGAATCTGCGCGCCCGCCTCGCTGCAGTGGCCGCCGCAGCGTCGGGCGAAGCCGGCCGACCCCTCGCCGGGGAAGCGCCGCGAGAAGACGCCGCGAGAGCCGGCGACTCTCGTGCTGCGGGTGGACCCAGGCTTTGGGCTTGAGGCGCAGCATCTCGCCCCAACTATTATCGATCGGGTCAATGCGCATCTTGGCTGGCGCTGCGTCGCGCGGATCGCGCTGCGACAGGAAGCCATAATCCCTGCAACTGCGTCTCGGCCGAGCCCCGGCCGAGCGCCAAAGCCCGACGCGGCGGCGCGCGCCCGCGCCATCGAGGCGGCCGAGGGCGTCGCCGAGGAAGGCCTGCGCGATGCGCTCATCAGGCTCGGCGAACGCGCGCTCGCCGGCGCAAACGGCGCGCCCGGCGACGCTTGAGGGCGCCCCTGCGAAGGCTTGCAATCGCGAACGCTTGCTTTTAGGTTCGCGCCGCAAGAGCGCGGCTCGCGAAAAAGTGGAGCCCGGTTTTTCGCATAGAGCGCGCTCTAAACTATAGAGATCGATCACGTTATCCGCCCTTGGGCGGAGTCGCCCAAGGGCGGCGTGATCTTGTGCCGCCATAGCTCAGTTGGTTAGAGCACCAGATTGTGGATCTGGGGGTCCCCCGTTCGAGCCGGGGTGGCGGTACCATGTTCTTAGCGGCCGCAAATGCAGCGAGCCGATTCCGACTTGATCGGGTCGCCGCGGAGGCTTCAAGGCGGGCCGGCACGCGACCCACTGCCGTCGATGTCCCGACGACGATCGCTGATTTCGGTGGCGAACTACGCCCTTCCCGACAAAGGCGCGGCGGGAGCCGTGTTCGGCTCCGGCCTGATCACCGTGGCCTTTTGCATGGTCTATTGGCTCGCCAATCCCACCGGCGGGCTGGATTGAGCGGGCCGGTCGAGCGCGTCTAGTAGAAGGCCAACTGATCCGTTTGCTGGGTCTGTCATTCCCGGCAGCCGAAGGCTGACCGGGAATCCAGAGCAACTTTAACGATGCTTGTCGCGACTCTGGATTCCCGATCGCGCTGCGCGCGTCGGGAATGACATCCGCGCCGGTGCGAGCCTACAGCAGACTGCCTTCCGAGATCGCCCGAAGGCCAAAGCCCAGGGCGATGATTCCCCATCCTTTGAACAGCAAATCGATGCCAAGGAAGGTTCCGATCGCCCAAAGCCCGGTGAACGGCCAGCCGGTCACCAGCAGCGCGCCAAGCAGCAGCGCGACGCCGCCCTGTAGGAGATACATCCACAGACCGTCGATCTGAGAGGTCAACGCAAAACCGATGACGAGTATGCCTTGGGCAATGAAATAGAAGGCGATGAGAAGCGTGATCGCTTCGGCGCTGATCGCCGGGCGCGTCAGCAGCATGATTCCGACGATCCCCAGAAGAACCGCCCAGAGGACGTGGACGAAGAAGTCTGTCCACAGGCCCGCGGCCGAAAAGGCGAATATGAGAACCGACACCGCGCTGACGATGAGCAGCGCGCCAAGAAAGCCGACCGCGATGAACGTCGCCATCCTGGCTCGGATGATCGCGAGGATTCCCAGCGCCCCGACGAATATTCCCAAGGCGATGACCCAGCCCCAGTGAACAGCGAGGACATCGGGGGCGCTTGAAAGGAAAGAGTCAAACTGTCGCTGCATCTAAGGCTTCCATGGTGAGGTGAAGAAAGCGGGATCTTTGCCGATTAGACGCAAATAGCAAGCCGATAATTGTGACCGAACGATGCGGGGAACCGTCGCGCCGAGCTGGCGAGCGATCATCGACGACCGCCTGCACACGCCGATCCAAAGCATTGCGGCTGCCTGCCTCTCACTCGCGACTATATTGTCCTGCAGGGCGCTGCACGCGCGAGCGTGCATGAGCTTTTGCTTGCCGCGCCGAATGAGAGCAAAGAGCCGTGCCGCGCCATTTCGACCCTGCGCTGATCAACGAGCCTTTCGACGATCCGGGTCTTTACGTCGATCTCGTTTTCGAAAAGCGGGCGCTGCTGTTCGATCTTGGCGACCTTGCACGGCTTTCGCCCCGTAAGATGCTGCGAATCAGCGACGTCTTCGTCACGCACCTGCATATGGATCACTTCGCGGGCTTCGATCAGCTGCTGCGGCGGCTGCTCGGGCGGGAAATGACGCTTGGCGTTTACGGACCCCTCGGCATAATCGATGCGGTGGAGCATAAGCTCAAAGCCTATTCCTGGAACCTCATCGGCGGCTACGAGGGCAATCTGACATTCCGGGTGACCGAAATGGACGAATCCGGGCGCGCTGCTTCCGCTTCATTTTCAGGTCGAACGCAATTTGCGCGTCGCGACGAAGAGAAGAGCCAATCGAGCGAGGGGGTGCTGCTGAAAGAGTCGGGAATACAGGTTCGCGCCACGACGCTCGATCATGGCCTTCCTGTGCTGGCGTTCGCGCTGGAGGAGCGCGCGCATATCAACATTTGGCGCAACAAGCTGGCCGCATTGGGTCTCGCCGTGGGACCGTGGCTGCGGGCGTTCAAGGAGGCGACGCTTGGCGGCGCCAATGATTCGGACCTCATCAAGGTCGCCTGGGCTGAGGCGGAAGACAAAAAACCCGACGCCCTGCCCTTCGGAATGCTCAAGAAGGAGATCATGAAGATCTCCTCGGGCCGCAAGATCGCCTATGTCGTCGATTGCGCCTATACCGAACGCAACATCGAACGAATCGTAAAGCTCGCGAAAAGCGCGGACACTCTCTTCATCGAAGGAGGATTTTTGGAGCGCGACTCTGCCGCCGCGTCCCAGCGGCGACATCTGACGGCGCGTCAGGCGGGAACGATCGCGCGCCGCGCCGGCGTGAAGCGGCTCGTGACCTTCCATTACTCGCCTCGCTACAAGGGCGAGAGCGCGGAGCTTGCGCGGGAAGCTCAGGACGCGTTTCTTAGAGCAGGTTCCGAAAAAGTTGACAGACTTTTTCGATGAGAACCTGCTCTAACGTTTTTATTTTGAGCGATTCCTTATCGATCACATGATTCCATGTGATCGGGAAGCGCTTAGCGCTGAATATTCGGGAGCGGGACGCAGTCCATGAAGCTTATTCGATCGGCGACTTTTTTCCTTTGTGCGGCGCTATTGTTTTCAGTCGACGCCGTCGGCGCCGAGAGGAGCCGTTCCGTCATTCCGCTGACCTTGACCCAGGATGAATATCTTGGCGGGCGCATTTACCTGCCAGTCCGCATCGGCAACGTCATGGGAAGCATGCGCCTTGACACTGGCGCCTCGAGCACGCGCATCAGGCTGGCGCCCTGGAACAAGGACCTGCCGGTTCTTGGCGCAAGCCTCTCCACCGGGGCGTCGGGCGCGACAATGCGCTGTGACGATGTCGAAGCGCAGAATGTCGAACTCGTCGCCGATCAAGGAAACAATGTCGCGCGAGCGAAATATCAACTCACGCGATGTCCGCCTGGCGACGCTGACGATCTTTTGGGGCTGGACTTTTTCAAAGGCGCACGGTTCAGCCTCGATATCGATCGCCGCGAACTCATTTTTTTCGGCGACGCGACGGCGAGCGGCCGCCCAAAGCCGTTTCGGCGGCTGGGACCCGATGGACGTCTTGTCGGCGTCGACCTGCGGCTCGGCGCCACGGCGGCGGTCGGCCTGTTCGACTCGGGCGCGGAAGTCTCGGCCGTCGATCAGCAATTCATACGCAAGCACAAAGGGCTGTTCACGGCCGTGAAGGCCAAAGCCCGGGCAAGCGGCGTCGGCGGAAAGCGCATTTCCTTGAAGGTCTACAAGATCAAGTCGCTTGACCTGGGCGAAGGCGGCGTCCTGCACGACCTCTATGCGATCTCCTACGACTTCGGCGCCTTGCGCGCCGCGCTTGGCCGCGATGTTTCTTTCCTGATCGGCTACAATCTCATCCGCAGATTTGCCTGGGACTTTGATTTTCGCGCGCCGGATTCGCCGACTTGGGACGCGAAGCTGAAATAGACGATCGCGCGGCGCCGCGCGAGCGCAGCGCACCCGAGTTTGTGATGGTCGCAGCGGCGAACGCGTCTAGAAGTTCACTTTAGACGCGAGATAGAATGTGCGGCCCGGAGAGGGATATCCGTCAGCGAGCACATAGTAGTCATCGAATGCATTTCGCACGCCGGCGGAGAATTTGATATTGTCGCCCGGCGTATAATCGGCGTTGAAGTTCGTGAGGCAAAAGGCGCCCGTCCGGTAATACCAATTGCCGTTTGTTATGGACGTCCAGCGATCGCCGGCCACTTCAATGCTGGGCGTCAAGGTCAGCTGGGGAATGGGACGGTAGCCGGCGTAAAGAAACATCTTGAGATCGGGCACCCCCGTCGGCTGAAAATTGACGATCGACGGCGAATTGACCCGGCGCCGAATCAGCGTGACGTTGCCGCCGAGCGAGAAATCCTCGCGCACGAAATAATCTGCGGAGATTTCCGCGCCCCAGAATCTGCCGCCGCCGACGTTCTGAGATTGCGTGACGTTCACGCCGAACTGCGGCGCTGGCACGCTTTGGATGAGATTGTCGACGAGGCTGTAGAAGACGTCGATCGACACCCGGCTGCCGGGCGCGAAGAGGCTTGACCAGCCGAGATCGAAATTGGTTGCGCGCTCCGGCATGAGCGCCGGATTGGACGTCGCGCCGCCAAAGCGGGTGCTGAAACGCTCGAAGAGCGTGGGATAGCGCGTCCGGCTCGAACCATTGAAGTAGACGCGGTCCGTATCGTTGTAGCGCCAGATGGCCGCACCCTGATAGTTCGGCGCCTGCACGTCGATGGGCCGATAGTCGATAACGCCCTGCGGAACGGCAAAGCCTTGCGCCTGGCGCAGATGCCGCCAGTCGTAGCTAAAGCCGGCGACGATATCGATGTCCTGCCTCGGGTGGAATGTGTTCTCGACGGCCGCCGAATAGGTGTCCTCGATGCTCGAAATCACCGGCTGGGTGAAGCAGGGGACGCCGGTCACGCAGCCCGTGCGCGCGCCGCGAAAATTCTGTCCGAAATTCTCCTGCCATTCGGAATGATTGTCGAGGCGATAGAAGAACAGCGCTTTCAGCGTGTCGATGTCGCCGATCTGCGCGCCAGCCTCAACCTCGGCGCCGAGCGCATAATCGGCATATGCGCTGTTGAAGGATTTCGGCAGCGACTGCTTGATGAAGGAAGGATCGTCATAGGAGACGAGCGAATTGTCGAATTTGCTCCAATAGCCGCGCGTCTTCACATAGGAGGAGTCGCCGAGTTGAGTCTTCGACAGGAAATAAAGATTCTGGACCCGCCAGTAGGGCCATCGCCAGAAGCGCTGCGTGGAGATGGGATCGGTCGTATGGAGCGGCGCGCCCTTTTGGCCCTCTTGGCGGCTGAAGCTTAGTGAATATTCGTCGGTCGCGTTGGGCGTCACGCCCACGCGCGCATTGACATTGTAGTCTTGCGTATAGGATTGCTCGCGAAATCCCCATCCTTGAGCGAGAGTCGAGCGATAGCTCGCGGGCAGCATCCAGCCGTCGTAGTTCTGAAACGTGCCGCTGAGCTGCGCGTAATAGAGATCCTTTTTCGTGCCAGCGAAGCCGTAGGTCATCGGTCCTAGGAATGTGCCGTCGCGACCGAATTCGAATCGCGTGCGCCATTCGGCTTCGATCTCCCGAGTCGGTCTGCGCGTCACCAGATTGATCTGGCCGCCCATGCCGCCGGGGCCGTCGAGCACCGAAACATAGCCCTTGGCGATTTGCACTTCAGCGATGTCGGCGGTCAGAAAGCGCGCGAAATCGAGTCTGTTGTCGACCGGCAGATAAACGCGAACGCCGTCGACGGTGAGCGGCACCTGCCAGCGATCGAAACCGCGCACATAGATATTCTGCTCGTTGCGTGAATTGCCCGAGATCTGACTATTGACGCCCGGCGCGATATTGACCGCGCTGTCGAGCGTTGGCCGCGCAAAGGTCTCCATCTGTCTGTTGGTGATGGTGTAGCCGCCGAAGGCGTCGGTATGCTGACTGGGCGTCGGACCATTGTCGACCTTTTCGGATGGAACCCATGCAGGAGGCGCAGCGCCCACCCCGCCGACGCCGACGCCGGCGCCGGGCTGAGCGACCTTGGTCGGGACTCCAAGACGACGTTCCCCGACTTTGATCTGGCCGAGTTCGAAAGCCTTCGGCGCGCGCACCTCGATCGGCGGCAGCGGCGTCTGCGCGTTCATAGGAGTTGATAGCGAGAGAAGAACGCCGCCTGAAATCGCCGTCGTCGTCAGCAGCCTGGTCATCATTGCCCCCGTGAACGTCAGAGAGAGTTGAGGAAAGCGAGCAGCGCGTCGCGCTGGGGTTCGGGAAGATTGCGGAAGGCGTCGGCGGAGGATTGCGCTTCGCCGCCGTGCCAGAGGATCGCCTCGGCGGGCGTGCGCGCCCTGCCGTCATGCAGAAAATCGGCGCCGTCTCCGCCTTTGCCGGCGAGGCCCAGTCCCCAGAGCGGCGGCGTGCGCCAGTCTCGGGGACCAGCCTCGAAGTCTTCACGGCCGTCGGCGAGCCCGTCGCCCATGTCGTGCAGCAGAAGGTCGGTGTAGGGATGAATCTCGACGCCGTTGAGCGCGGGCTGCAGCGAGAAGTCCGCAACATGCAGCGCGTCGCGATGACAGTTCGAGCAGCCGATCTCATGGAAAAGAACGTCGCCGTCCTTGACTCGCGGGTCCCCGAGATTGCGGCGCGCTGGAGGGGCAAGCGCGCGGATGTAGGTCACGGCCGCGTCGAGCTGGGCGTCGGTCAATTCCGGCGTCGAAGCGCCGCGACGGCATTCGCTGTGAGACGGCGCGCAGCTCTCGACAGGAAACAGCGACGAGGTGACCCCGATGTCTTCGACGAAGGCGTTGGCGATCTGCTGCTTGAGATTTGGCTGATTGGCTTTGAGTCCAAAGCGGCCGAGCGTTCTCTGGCCGGTCTCAACGCTGAAGACGAAATTCGGTCTGCCTGCGCCGGCGAGAATTTCGCTCTCCGTGACCGCCTCGAGCAGACCCAGGCCGAAAACCGGCGGCGCGTTGCGCAGCGACGTCTTCGTCTCGGGCCCGAGCGGACCGTAAGCGAGATTGCGGAACGAGAGCGTCGGCCGACGAAGCCTTACTGTCGCGCCATCGGCGAGCGCCACATCGAATTCGGCGTATTCGACAACGGCCTGGCCTTCGCCAGCGACGCCGGGAACGCCTTCGGGATTGAGCTGAGCGCCGCATTCAGGATGAACGCGCGGTCCGCCATGCGCGTCCTTTCCCTCGACGCTCAGCCTCGCCGCCATCGTGCGCGCGACGCCATTTTCGCTGTCTGGCGCAGCGCCGCGGCCATTCTTGACGTGGCAGGCGATGCAGGAAAGTCGATTATAGAGCGGACCGAGACCGATAAAGTCGGGATGGTCCTGCGAAGGTCCGATGACCCAGGCTTGGCGGAAAATGCCGCTTCCCTTGCGAAAGCTCGCGGCATGTTCGCCGTCCAACCCTTCAACCGGCTGGATGAAGGCCTCGGTGTCGGGGCCGCTCGTCTCATAGCGCGCGGCGCCCGCGAGCATCGCGGCGCATAGAAGAACGCCGAAGCGTTTCATGGCGCCGGCTCCAGGCTTTTGACGAGCTCACGCGCCTGTCGCCGCGCCGCGCCGATCTCCTCGCGCCATTGTGCGATTTGCTGCGGATCGATGGCGTCGCGACGTGCGAAGCGCTCAAGGAAGGTTCTTGCGCCCGCGTCGCTTTGCGAAACCGGAATCAAGCCGGCGAGTCTCTTCGCTTCGCCGAGCGCCGCCATGGCTTTCGCATTGCCAGCGAATTTTTTCTCGACGTCGTGAATCTTGCGCCACAGTTCGGCGCTCTCGGCATGTCCTTCGACGATCGCGAGATCGAAGAGCAGCGCGATCAGCGGCGGCCGGCGGCGGCCGATCTCAGAATCGTAATCGAGGAGCGTTGACGCCGGCAGCGCAAAGGGGTTCGCAAAGTCCTGCGACGCGCTCTGATAGACATCCGGCCGGGCCGGATGCCGGCGGCTGTCGCGCTCCATCATCAGTAGCTGGCCGTCCGTCGATAGCAGGAAGTCGATGAAGGCCTGCGCGCCGGCGACATGCTTGGAGGCGGCGGTCATCGCGACGTGGGCGGGCAGAAACGCCGTACGCTCGGGATAGATCATCTCGACCGCCGCGCCATTGGCTTTGGCGATCTCGGCGAAGAAATCGATGGTCAGCGCGAGCGTCGCTTTGCCTTCCCGCACAGAGGCCGTCGGCGCGAATCCGGAATCGAGCAGCGTCGCCTCGCCGGCCATCTCGCTGAGGAGACGCCAACCTGCATCCCAACCCTCGCTTTGCAAAAGGATGTCATAGAGCGCAGGCGAGAAGCCGACCTTTGAGGCAATCGGCATGGCGAGCTGGCGCGCATATTCGGACGACGCGAGGTCGCGCCAGCGTCGCGGCGCAGAAAGGCCAGTTGCGGCCAGCGCGCTTGGATTCGCGACAATCCCATAGCCGGCGACGTCATAGGCTTCGTAGAGGCCGGCGGGATCGGACAATTGCTGCTGGCCAAGCCGGCCGGGAAGCGCGGCGCGGTCGACCGTTATCTTGCGAAATGCGCCCCGGTCGCGAAGACGCGCAAAATTCGCCGGCGCCGGCGCCCAATAGACGTCCGCGCCGCCCTGTTCGGGCTTGGCGAGTTCGGCAAGCGCGTCGCGGGACTGCTTCCAGACGAACTGAACGTGGCTTTGCGGATGGCCGCGCTCGAACTCCCGCTCATAGCGGGTCGTCAGTTCTTCAGGAAAGCTCGTGACGACGGTGATCGTCTCATTGGCCGAGGCGCCGGACGGCGCAGCGCCAAGAATGTTGAAAAGGCTTACGAATGCAGCGACGGCGACAGCGCGGATCATGTGATCGAGAACCGTTATGTAGTTAGCTTACATATTGCTTGACTACAAACGAGCGGTATAAAAGTCAACATCCGAACTTTAAGCAGCACATGATCAGTATATGTGCAAATGCCATAGGCCAATCGGTAATTGATATATTACCTTATGACATAGCGCTTTTGAAAAAATAGTGATGTTTTTCAATATGATAAAGCGAGTCAGTCTAGCGCTGCGCGCGTCGTTGGCGGCTTTTGTCCGTTTTTGTCGACTTCAAGACAAGATGCGCGAAACGAGCATTCTCCCGTCGCCTGGCCCTTGCCGGATTCCCTGCAATACAAAGGCGTGCGACTTGGCGCGACTTGGCGCGTGATTTGCTGAAAATGCGCGGGAGGCGCCCCATGCCAGGCTTTTCAGCAAAAGACTTCCTCGCCGACTGCAATGAGCATTTCGTCATCATCCTCGGCACGAACGAGATCGCCTCCGCGGTCGCGGCGCGATTGACATGGGAGCGGCGCCGGGTGGTTCTCAGCCATGACGCGCACCCGCCGGTCATCCGACGGGGAATGGCCTTTCATGACGCGCTTTATGGAGATCGCGCGGAAGTCGACGGCGTCGTCGCCGATCTGACGCAAACGACGCTGGATGTGGTCGACGTCTTGTCCCGGCCGGGACGCGTCGCCGTTTCGCCCCTTCCCTTGACGGACCTCATCACTCTGCGCGCGCCCGACGTACTGATCGACGCCCGCATGCAAAAGCACCGCGTCACGCCGGATCTGCGCGGGATCGCAGGTCTCGTGATCGGGATGGGTCCAAACTTCACGGCGGGCTGGAACTGCGACGTGGCGATCGAGACTCATCCCGCGCATACGGGCGAATTGCTCGAAAACGGCGCCACGCTGCCTTCAGACGGCGTCGCTCGCGTTCTCGGCGGCGTCGGCAAGGAGCGCTTCATCTATGCGGCGCGCGATGGCGTCTGGCGGACGCCGCTCGACATAGGCGATCGGGTTTTCAAGGATTATCTGCTCGGCCGACTCGACGGCCTTCCCGTCCAGGCGCCGATGGACGGCTTCCTGCGCGGGATCGCGCGCGACGGGGTCCATGCGGCGCGGGGCGTCAAGCTCGTGGAAATCGACCCTCGCGGACGCGCCTCGAACTGGACCGGAACGGACGAACGCGGCCGCGCCATAGCCGAGGCGGTGGTCCGGGCGATCGCCTCCGCGCCGGCGCGGGGACGACGCCCGCTCAGCGCTAAGGTAACGCTTCACTGACCCAAACATCCTGAGCTGCAGTTGCTTCCGGCCGTCCTGCCCTGTATCGGGGCGATGAGGCGGGGCGCTGACATGGCCGAAGGCAAGATCGATGCTTCACTGGCGCTGCGGAGCGAGGGCCGACTCCTTGTCGGCCGCGACCGCGTCAAGCTGTTAGAGGCCGTCGCGGCCCACGGCAGCATCACGAAGGCCGCCAAGGCCGTCGGCTTCAGCTACAAGGCCGCATGGGACGCGGTGAACGCGATCAACAATCTCTTGCCGACGCCCGCCTTCATCACCAAGGCTGGCGGCCGCAGCGGCGGCGGCGCCGAAGTGACAGAGGAAGGACGCCGGCTGATCGCCACCTTCCACCGCCTCGAAGAAAAGCTTGCGCGCATCTCCGAGACGATCGCCGAAGAGGGTCTCGCCGGCGCCGAGGATTTTCTGCTGTGGACCACGGGCATGACCATTTCCGCGCGCAATGTTTTTCGCGCGGAAGTGACTCAGGTCAAGAAGTGGCCTGTCGACGTCGAAGTGACGCTGCGGGTATCGGAAAAGGATACGATCCTGGCGATCGTCACCAATGAATCAGCGGAGCGACTGGGCCTTTCTCGCGGGCGCAAGGCGCTGGCGCTGATCAAGGCGTCCTTCGTCAATCTGGCGCCCGCCGGCGACGCGACCCCGCTGCAGCGCAATTGCTTCCGCGGCGTGGTCACGCAGCGGATAGACGCGGAGCGCAATAGCGAAATCCTGCTCGACGTCGGATTCGGAAAGACGATGACCGCGGTGACGCCGCGCCACCTCGTTGAAGACATGGGACTGAAGGAAGGGGACGCCGCGCTGGCGACCTTCGACGCTGCGGACGTCATTTTGGCGGTGGAATAGCGGCGTCCGAAGAAATCGGCGGCTACAGCGCAACTAGATACGGGCGCGATTCCGCAATAGTCTCTCGGCGGCGCTTTTCGCAGAAGGCGCGGACTCGAAGGAGCATCCTATGAAGCCAGTTTATTTCATTGCCGCGGCCGCATTGTCTTTTTACGCGACGAACGGGCTCGCCGATACGAAGAAGCCGACGTCCAAGTGGACATGCGAGGAATTCCTCGCGGTCGACAACCAATTTCAGCCGAAGGTGATCTACTGGTCCTCTGCGCAGAGCAAGAAAGGGAAGCCGCTCGGAACGGACGTCGATATCGAAGGCACCGAGAAGGTCATTCCCATGGTCATCGACGATTGCAAGAAGGCGCCGCAAGAGTCGTTCTGGAGCAAGCTCAAGAGCGCTTGGAAAAAGGTCGAGGCCGACGCAAAGTCGCTTGGCAAAAAGCTGTAACCTCCCTTGCTGGCCAAATGGAAGGCTGAACAATGCTTGAAACGATCGCGATCATCCTCGTCATCATGTGGCTGCTCGGGCTGGTCTCCTCATATACCCTCGGCGGCTTCATTCACATTCTGCTCGTCATCGCGATCATCGTGATCATTCTGCGCGTCATTCAGGGCCGCAGCATTCTTTAGCGAACGCCGCGCGAGGAACGCTCACGTTTGGCCGACGACCAAGGCGGGGAAGCGGGCGCAACGCTGTTCGCCGGCTTTCCCTCGCGCCCGCTCCACTTCGACTCGAAGCGCGCGAAGCGCGTCTCGAGCTCCCATTGCCGTCTGGCTTTTTCGGAACCGGCCAAGAAACGACGACACTCGGCGGAAGGCGACGTCCCGCCAAGCTGTGCGTTGAGGCAAGCCGAAACGGGGCGCGCCGCGGCAGGATCGCGCCACAGGCTCTCGCCGGGAAGAAAGGCGTAACTCAGACTGTTTCGAGAGAGCTGTTTCAAGTCGCGATAGGAAAGTTGGTAGACGCGCGCGGCGCGCTGATATTCGTGAGTGAGATCGATTCGCGATACGCCCTCGTCGTCGGTCGATAGGGCCGTCGGGACGCCCGCGTTGCGATAGAGCGGGAATGGATGGTCCGCGCCTTCGACGCCGAGAATTTGCGCATTGGACGTGAGATTGATCTCGACCATTATTCCATCGCGCGCCATTCGCGCCATCAGACCTTTAGCGTCGCGCTCGAAGCCGATGTCGACGCCATGGCCGATGCGCCCCGCGCCGGCGACCTCGACCGCTTCGCGGATATGGAAGGTCAGGTCCTTGGGAGGAACGAGCCCCAATGTCAGCTCCCCGGCATGGAGACTGATCCGCGCCTTCGGGTGTCGGCGCCCGACGTCGCCGACGATCCGCATCTGTTCGCTATAATTTCCCAGCGTAATTTCATCGTCCTCAGCCGCGACGAGGTTCAATCCGACAACCAGCCCGTCGCGTGAGGCAAGACGCGCGGCAAGCGCCGTCTGCGCGAACAATTTCGCGCGGTCGACATTGCGATAGACCTGGGCGAGAAACCGTACCGCCACGTCGCATCCGGGCCGACGATGAACCGCGTCGCTGCAGGCGAGTCGCCGGTCCTTGTCGGCGACGACCGCGGCGACGCTCGCAGCCGCGCGCTGGACGAGGTCGCCGAGACCTTTGCCGTCGAGCGCCGCAAGCATTGCGTCGGGATCGTCCTTCCAGCCGATCTGCTCGCCAAGATCGCGCGCCTCGCCCATCAGCGGACTGATCATCAATTCGAGATACAAGACGTTCTGCGCGGCGGCGCGCTCGACGACCTCGGCGAGGGCCGCGCCGACATTATTCCACGTCACGTCTGAGAACCGGAAGAAGCTGTTGAAGAACTGATCATGGCCGCTCACGCGCGCGGTGATGACGTCGCGCATCGACCAGGCGTTGATCGCGTCTCGATAGGCCTGCGTGGAGCGCAGCGCTTCCGCGAGAGGCGGCTTTGATGCGGCGTCGCAGGGCGGCGGCAGCGCGGCCTTGCTCTTGACGTCGAAACACCACCCCTCGGCCCGCGCCCAAGCCAATGCGCTCTCAGCATAGACGGCGCCCGCAAGGTGATTGTGCAAATCGGCGCCTTTCGGCATTTCGACAAGAAAGCTGCGTAGAGCGGCGCCATTGCCGCGCAGGCCTTCCAGCGCCGCAGAGGTGTCGCGCACGGCGGCCGTGCTTGAAATATCGCGCGCATGGGCTGCGCAACCGCCCCACGCGACAGCGAGGACCGCGCAGAACATCCGCAACGACGCGGAGCCCGGCCGGAATTCAGCAAGCGAACGACTGAGACGCGAGGTCATAAGCAGCTCCGAAACGCGATCCACTGCGGCTTCTTAGCGCACCGCAAAGGCCTCCGGCATTCAACGACGCAAAACAATTTTTTGCAAAGGAAGCTTGCTCATTTCAGTCGATCTATGACAAGAGTGTTGCTCACCATCTTGGGGAAGCCAAATTTGGCCAATGTCGATGTCGTGGTCGCGCAAAAACTCAACCTACAAGCTGTTTCGCATTCTTTTCATCAACTTTGGACTGCTCGTCAGTCTCGTCGTCGTTACGGAGATTGTTCTTCATCTCGTCTACACGGGCGGCAATCCATTTCTGGCGCCTGTGAAAAACGAGTTGAGGGTTCGCGATCCGCATTACACCCATGGCCTGAAGCCCAATTTTAACGGCTTCGACGCCTGGGGCTCCAATATAGTTCCCATTTTTACCAACTCACTGGGCTTTAGAGACGCCGCCGTACGCAGCGTGCCGATGACGGTGGACCGCAAGCGCGTCATCTTTATCGGCGACTCCTTCACTGAGAGTCCCGGCGTCCCCTATGAACAGTCTTTTGTTGGCCTTTTCGCGCAGGCTTTTCCCGCAATCGATGTGTTGAATGCGGGAGTTTCAAGCTATGCGCCGTCCGTCTATTACGAGAAACTCAAATATTTCCTCGACGCTGGCCTCAAGTTCGACGAGGCTGTGGTTTACATTGATATCTCCGACATACAGGACGAAGGCGTTTTCTATTCGTATGATCAAAATGGCGTATTGCAGATGGGCGTGTTTCAGCCCACTGCAAACGTTTGTTCCCCTGTCCCGCTGCCGCCGCTGCCACAACCACCAAAGAGGTGGTGGGAGAAAGTCTCTTATATGGGGGAGTTCCTTGGCCAGATGCGCTACTCAGCGGAGTTGGCGAGAGCGCTCGGGCGAGCGACCTTCGAGGAACTTTCAAAATCGGGCGTCGTCTACAGCCCCGATTACACGCGTGCAAGCTGGACATATAGCGAGAATTCAAGCTGCTATGGCCCATTAGGGATCGACGCGTCTATCGAAAAGGCGAAGAAGCAATTGGATCGCCTCTACGAACTCCTGTCGTCGCGCGGGATCGCGCTTTCGGTCGGGGTCTATCCATGGCCGCAGCAGCTGCTCTACGACGTTGAAAATTCGCGGCAAGCGCGCGTCTGGCGCGACTGGTGCGCCGGCAAATGCAGGAAATTTTTCGATCACTTTCCCGACTTTTTCGCCTATAAAACGCAAGATCCTGATTTCATTAGATCGTTGTATTTTTGGGGAGACTTTCACTTCAACGCGAAGGGCAACGCGCTCCTGGCGAACGGTCTCATTAAGAATTACGAATGAGGGCGCGGGGAGCGAAGCCATACGGCAAGTCATGGGAAGGTCATGGGAAATTTGCGGTTCGCCAGCCTTGCAGATAATTTGTCGTTGAGGCGACTTGGGGGGTCTCGTCTGAATGTCGCATGAGGACTTTTCGAGAGACCGTTTCGCCGCCATGGGGTCCGATCGATCGTTCGGTCTGGTGATCGCCGCGGCGATTGCGATCATCAGCATGTTGCCGCTTCGGCACGGCGAGGCGCCTCATTTATGGGGGCTCGCCGCAGCGCTTGGTTTCGCCGCGGCGGCGTTCCTCGCGCCAGCCAAACTGCGGCCGCTGAACCGACTGTGGCACCAGCTGGGCTTGGCGCTGCACAAAATCACCAACCCGATCATCATGGGCGTCCTGTTCTTTGGAGTGATCCTCCCGATCGCGGTGATTTTCCGACTGCGCCGCGCCGATCCGCTCAAACTTTCGTTCGACAAGAACGCGACTTCCTACTGGACCATGCGCGATACGCCCGAAGGGGCGAGCGACATGAGCAAGCAGTTCTGAGGAGAGAGATAAATGAGCTTCCTGCTCGAACTTTGGGATTATCTCAAGACCAGTAAGAAATACTGGATGGCGCCGGTTCTGGTTATCATGCTGCTGATCGGCGCGCTGATCGTTCTGCAGGGCACTGCGGTCGCTCCGTTCATCTATACGCTCTTTTAAAGCGCGATGCGGATACTTGGCATCTCCGCCTTCTACCACGACAGCGCAGCGGCCGTGGTGGAGGACGGCAAAATTATCGCCGCCGCTCAGGAAGAGCGATTCTCGCGCAAAAAGCACGACTCGCGCTTTCCGCGTCACGCGATCGACTACTGTCTTGAAGCGGCCGGCGCCACGCCTCAAGACATAGATTTCGTCGCCTTCTACGACAAGCCGTTCATCAAATTCGAGCGGCTGCTGGAAACCTACATCGCCTTTGCGCCGCGCGGATTCCAGTCGTTCAAAATGTCGCTGCCTCTCTGGCTGCGCGAAAAGCTCTTTCAAAAATCGCTGCTGTTGAAAGAGATGAAGGCCTATTCGGCGGATGTCGACTGGGCGAAAAGGCTGCTGTTCGCCGAGCATCACTTCAGCCACGCCGCCAGCGCTTTCTACCCCTCTCCGTTCAAGGACGCGATCGTTCTAACGATGGATGGGGTCGGCGAGTGGGCGACGACGTCGGTCGCTTTCGGCAGCGACAATCAACTGACCATGCAGCGCGAATTGCGCTTCCCGCATTCGCTCGGCCTGCTGTATTCGGCGTTCACATATTACACCGGGTTCAAGGTGAACTCCGGCGAATACAAGCTGATGGGCCTTGCCCCTTATGGCGAGCCGAAATACGCCGAGTTGATCCTGGACAATTTGATCGACCTCAAGCAGGACGGCACCTTTCGGCTCGATCAGTCGTATTTCGACTATTGCACCGGCTTGCGGATGACCAACGCCAAGTTCGACGAACTGTTCGGCGGCCCGGCGCGCAAGCCCGAAGAACTATTGACGCAGCGGCACATGGATATCGCCGCCTCGATACAGGCGGTGACTGAGGAGATCGTCCTTCGGCTCACCCGCGCGCTCGCCAAAGAGACCGGCGCGCGCAATCTTTGTCTCGCCGGCGGCGTGGCGCTGAATTGCGTCGCGAATGGAAAGCTGCTGCGTGACGGCAGCTTTGACCAGATTTGGATTCAGCCGGCGGCCGGCGACGCTGGCGGCGCGCTCGGCGCCGCACTCGCGGCTTACTATGGGTACAAGAAAAATTCCCGAAGCCTCAACGGCGGCGGCGACGCCATGCGCGGCTCCTATCTCGGTCCTTCGTTTCCGCAAGCCGAGATCGAGCGCCGGCTGCGCGCCGTTGGCGCCAGATTCGAGGCGATGGCGGAAGGCGATCTCATAGAAGCGGCGGCGCGGGATCTCGCCGACGAGAAAGCGGTTGGTTGGTTTCAAGGCCGAATGGAATTCGGGCCTCGAGCTCTTGGCGGACGGTCGATTTTAGGCGACCCACGTTCCGAAACGATGCAGAAAACGCTCAATCTCAAAATCAAATATCGCGAATCATTTCGGCCCTTCGCACCCTCGGTGTTGCGTGAGGATGTCGCGGACTGGTTCGAGCTCGAAGGCGACTCTCCCTACATGCTGCTCGTCGCCGACGTCGCCGCAAAACATCGTCACGCAATGACGACCGAGCAGCAGAATCTGTTTGGCATCGACAAGCTCAATGTTCCGCGCAGCTCCATTCCGGCCGTGACCCACGTCGATTATTCCGCGCGAATTCAGACCGTGCATCAGGAGACGAATCCGCGCTATCACGCGCTGCTTTCGGCGTTCAAGCGATTGACCGCCTGTCCCGTTCTCGTCAATACGAGCTTCAATGTGCGCGGCGAACCCATCGTCTGCACCCCAGAGGACGCATTCGGCTGCTTCATGGGCACGGAGATGGACACTCTGGTGATCGGCGATTGTTATCTTCGCAAAGACGATCAGGACGCATCGCTCAAGCACGATTATAAAGAAAAGTTCGAACTGGACTGACTTCTGAGCGCGCGGGATTCCGCACTCCGTCAGGATCTCATCTGCAAATCTCGCTAAGCGATCGCTGTTGACTTAAATGTCGTTCGGCGCCGACGGCTTGGCGACGCCGTTCTATGCACAGGAAAGGAACGCCGCTCAGCTTGACGGATTGTTTAAAGCCGCGTCTCTTTTTCGGAGACTGCCTAAACGCCTGTGATTGCATCGATTTTTTTCATTGATGGAGCGGCAAATGGATTTCGATCGCGTCAACCGGGAAAGTCTTGTCCACCATCTTCGCGACGCCCTGCCGCTCTCCGCTCGCCCCCGGCCGGCGCTCCTCGCATTTCTACGCGCGCGCGGCGCGATCGGGAGAAGCGCGCCGCGGCTCGTCGTCGTCGACATCTTCGATGCGGGCGGACAGCAGGGGTTGATGTGCCGCTTCGAGATCGCCGGTGAAACCGACGCCCCAAGTTTCGTCGCGCAGTTGACGCAACTTGCGCTCGATCGGAGACATCCGCTGGCGCAGCGGCTCGCCGAGCGTCGACGGCGTGCGCCGCGCACGGGAGCGGCCTGAGACGACTGCGCCTATGTTGTCTCGACCCGTACGCCGCCTGCAGCGAACGTCGCCGTCAGCATCCCCGGCGTCGAGTGCGCCCGTCCGCATCTCCCCTCACGATCGACAAGGATGAGGCCGCCGCGGCCGTCCACTCTGTCGACGAGATAGCGTATCGCCGCGCGAGCGGCGTCTTCAGCCTGCATTGAACGAAATTCAACGAAGCAGGCGGCCGTGCGCGCCAGCGCAGTGCGGATGAAATCCTCGCCGACTCCGGTGCAGGACACCGCGCAACTGACATTATCGGCGAATGTTCCCGCGCCGATGAGCGGCGAATCGCCGACGCGGCCGAAACGCTGGTTCACGACGCCGCCTGTCGATGTCGCCGCCGCAAGATCGCCGTTGCGATCGCGTGCGACGGCGCCCACCGTGCCAAGTTTCGTATCGGCCGTGTCGGAATGATCGAGCGCGGTCTCGTGCTTTCGCTTCGCCTTGGCGAGCTGCGCGACGCGTTCCTTCGTCCGGAAATAATCTTCGCTTTCGAACGATAACTGCCTCTCTCGCGCGAAGCGCTCGGCGCCGGCGCCGACGAGCAGCACATGGCCGCTCTTTCCCATCACCTCATATGCAAGGCGCACCGGATTTCTGACGCCGCGAACCGCCGCGACGGCGCCCGCCTTGAGTGTGCGCCCGTCCATAATCGACGCGTCGCACAATGCGGCGCCTTCGGCGTTGAGCACGGAACCCCGACCGGCGTTGTAAAGCGGATCGTCTTCGAGCAGCGCGACGCAGTGAACGACCGTATCCAGCGCCGACGATCCCTCTGCGAGAAGGCCGGCGCCCGATTCAACTATCGCGCGCAGGGAGGCCTGATAACGATGCGGATCGCGGATCGCGCCGGCGCCGCCATGGATCATCAGCGAGACGTCGGTCATCTCCCAACCCACCGCTTGTCGATGCGTCTCAAGCCTGCGCTATAGTCTTGCGCCGCAAACCTCTGGAGTGAACGCCATGCGCAACACATTGCTTCTTTCCTTGATCTTCGTAGCCCTTGTCGCGCCGGCGGCGTCCGAGACGTCGATCATAGGCAAAAAGGACGGAAAGGACATCGTGACGGTGCGCGTCGGCGAAGCCTCACAATCCAAACAGGCGCTCCCGATCTTCCCTGGAATTTCTACAAAGACCGCCGGCGCAAAAGGGCTGTCTCTATTGAAAGTCGTTATTCCTCCCGGCGGCAAGGCGCAGGCCCACACGCACAAGGGGCACGAGTCCGCGATCTATCTGTTGCAAGGACGCGTCGAGACGCGGTACGGAAAAAACCTGGAAAAGAGCGTCGTGAACGTCGCCGGTGATTTCATTTTCATTCCTCCTGACGTGCCGCATCAGCCCGTGAACTTGAGCGACAGCGAAGCAGCGATCGCAATCGTCGCCCGCAACGACGGCGACGAGCAGGAGCATGTCATTCTCTATCCGATGAAAAAATAGTCGGCGCCAATCTTTTGCTCACTGCGAACTGCGCCTTGGCTTCTTGAAAGCAAGTCTCGACGGGAAAGAGCCGTCGAGGCCTTTCGCACAAACCATTCATTTGAAGGAAGACAGGGGCCAAAAAGCGCTTATGAAGCTCGTTATGTTGACTGCCGCCTCATGTGTCGTCCGAAAGCGTCATGATGACTAAATGACGATGCGGTTTAACGACATGAAGTTGAAGCCGATAAATTGCAGGCGATGACGCCCGAGCGTTGCGCCTGTCAAAGCGCGCGCCAATTATGTAGGCGCTCCCTTCGGACATAGCGATCAGGAGTAGCTCATGCCCCGGTTTGCGGCTTTCCGAAACGATTCCGCTCAGGAATTCGATTCGCCGACGCAAAACGCGTTTGTTTCTGCGTCATCAAATTTGTCCCAAGACGCGCGCATCTTGATTGTCAGCGACACGCGCCTTTTTAGCGAAGCGCTTGGCTTACGTCTGAGCCAGCACGCGGGAATGTCCGTCGTCTCCGTCGTCGCGTGCGGCGCTGCTCTGGCGGCGGCGGCTCAATCTGAACTTGACATTGTGCTGCTTGACGTTGGCGAACTGGAAGCGCTCGCGATTGCGCAAGCTCTCGGCGCGCAACATCGAGATCTGCAGATCGTCGCCATCGGCGCGCCGGCGTCGGCTGGCGCAGCATTGGCGGCCGCTTGTCCATCGATCGCCGGCGTCATTCCACGCGAGGGCTCGATTGAAGATGTTGTCGAACTGCTGGAGCGACTGACCGCGGCGCCGGCGATTCCATCGGTCGAAGAGCGTCCGGCTATCGGCAAGGAGTCGCACTCGTCCGGCGCGGACGCAAAGAATACGCTTACAACGCGCGAGCACGAAATTCTCGAACTGATCGAGCGGGGGCTGTCGAACAAGGAGATCGCCCGTCGGCTACGCATTGAGCTCGGCACGGTGAAGAATCACGTGCACAATGTTCTACAGAAGCTGCAGGTGCGCGGTCGCGGCGAAGCGGCTCACTCGATGCGAAAGCGCTCCTCCGCAGATCACGGAGGAGCGCTTCATTCGCCGATCGATCGAGGACCGCTCGTGCTTGCGACTAAATAAGACCCGCGGCCCGCAGCTGCATCATGCGCTGGATGATCGCCGGATTGATCCTTTGCATCATTGCAGGGTCGACGGCCCACGGAGCTGGCGCGCCCAGCGGAGCGAATCCATCGATCATCGCTCCCGCGGGAGCCAGTCCCGCGCCAGCCGGCGCCGCTGCGCCCATTGGCTGAGTTGCGGCCAGACTGGGCACGCGCTCGAAATCGGGCGCCCCGACGCCTTCGCGCGTGGAGTCGCCGAGATAGCGGACGCCGGATGAGGCCAACAGCGAGAAGAGCTGCGCAACGCGTTGCTCATTGCGCGCCGCCCGCGCCCCTGCGAGAAGCGGATGGTGCGCGAGAAGCAGCGCCGCCATGCCGGTGACGTGAGGCGTCGCCATCGAGGTGCCGTCCCACGCCGCATATCCGCCGCCAGGCACGGTCGAGACGATCGCCACGCCGGGCGCCGCGACAGTGATCTGCGGCCCAAAGCACGTGAATTTCGGCGAGAACATTGTCCCAGCGACAAGTTGCGGAACGACGGTCTGAGCGTGGTAGCTGTCGGAAGGAAATTCGTCCAGCTTACCGAGCGCGGCGACCGACAGCACCGTTGGCAGCATGCCGGGAAACTGCACAGGTCCGCTGGAGTTTCCGGCGGCGACGATGCAGGCGACGCCGCTTTGACGCGCTTCGGCGATCTTCTGCGCAACGAGTTCGGAAGGATCGCCGCTGCCCAGACTCATATTGACGACGTCGAGCTGCCGTTCGATGCATTCGTCGAGCGCGTCGATGAGATCGCTGAAACGACCGCCGGGAAACACTTTCAACGCGTGAACTTCCGCCTTCGGCGCAAAGCCGCGAATGCCGGCGACGCCGTCGGAGGCGGCCGTAATGATTCCGGCGCAATGCGTGCCGTGGCCGATTAGATCGTTCGACCAACTCGTCTTGTCGCCGCCATTGGTGAGATCGGCGCCGCGCGTCACATGGCGCAATTGCGGGTGCGCGCTGTCGCAACCCGAATCGATGATGCCGATCTTGACGCCGGAGCCAGTGAACGAAGGATCAAGCCGGTCCAGCTTCATCAGGCGCTGACCCCAGCCGACCATCCCGCTTTGAGGGAAGCCGTTGAAGCTTTCC
Organism: Methylocystis suflitae; assembly: GCF_024448135.1. Classification (GTDB taxonomy): domain Bacteria; phylum Pseudomonadota; class Alphaproteobacteria; order Rhizobiales; family Beijerinckiaceae; genus Methylocystis; species Methylocystis suflitae. The sequence continues at coordinate 1,856 of NZ_JAMRYX010000212.1, read as the reverse complement.
GTCAGCGGACGCAACTGCACAGTGTTCATCGCGCCGGCCTGAAGCGCTGGCGCGCGCAGCATCCGATCCCAGTGATCGGCGGAAGGTTTGACGTAAATCGCCTGGATGGTCTCGATCGGTCCGCCGAAAACCGTCACGACGACTTCGCCGCGCTCATTGGTGACGCCCTGGCCCGGAAAGCCCTGGCCATAGACATAGACCGTGGCCTTCGGCAGCGGCTTGCCGCCAACGCCGACGACGCGCAGCTGCACGTCGACTCCAACGCCCGCGGCGATCGGCATGACTCCGTTGAAGTCGAAGGGCCGAAAATCATCCGAGGCGCGAAGAAAGGCGTCGCGCTCCACGACGACATTGGGAGGCGCCGACGCCTGCAGCGCTGCGCCGCGCGCAGGGTCCATCTCGGCGACGAGAATTTCCGGCGTCTGAGAAGACGGCCCGCCGGCTGAAAAGGCGGTGAGCCCGCGCGGCTGGATCCGCCGCACAATCTTAACGTCGGGCAGCGCGCTGGCCAGATCCATCGCCGAAGCGGGCGCGAACCCGGGCACGCGCCGCGAGGCGATCATGAAGCGCTCCGTTGGCGCAATCGCCGTCGGCTCCACGCGCGTATCGGCGCCATTGGGCGACGGCGCCGCACGCCCGGAACTCTGACCGTTCGGCGCAGGATTAGCAGTATCGGGACCAGCCATTTCGACTCTCCTAATAAAATCAAGCCGGCCTGCGCATCGCTATGAAGCACGCGGCGCCGGCGCTAAAATGGTTTCAGCGGAGCGTTTGGTTCAATGATCAGGGTCGCGCCAAATTGTTCGCGCAGATGACTTGCGCTCGCCGCCGGCAGAGCGACGACCAGCCTGGGTTGACCGGCCTTGCCGGCGCGCTGAAGAATTGCGGCGCCGGGAACAGACTGCATCGCCTGTTCGAAAGCGGCCAAATCCTCTGCGCTCGCCGCGTTGCGTGGCGCCACCAGAAATTGATCGATGCCGTTCGTTGCGCTCATGATTTCGTGATCCTGATCTCTTGAGGGCTCCCGGGCCGAAGAATCGGCCCGGAAGCGGCAGCAGATCATCCTTCACACGTCGCGTCGATTGCGCGGCTCAGACGTCAGCCGTACATCGGCGCCTGCATCTGCGGCACGTAATAGACGGGCTGCGGCGCAGCGTCGAACGGCAGGAAGCGCTGAGCGAGACCGCCCACCGTGCCGCCGATCGTCTGGCCGAGTCCGGCGTTGCCGAAGCGGCCGCCGATGAAGCCGCCAAGCGGCGCGCCGATCGCGCCAAGCGCATCGCCGACGATTCCCTGCGGCGCGAACCCAGGCGCAGCCGTCTGGGGGACATAATAAGTTCCAGCCTGTGGGCCAGCTTCGAACGGCAGGAAGCGCTGGGCCAATCCGCCCACCACATTGCCAACCGTCTGGCCTGCGCCGGCGTTGCCGAAGCGTCCGCCGATCCAGTTGCCAACCCGGCCCCCGACCGCGCCGAGCGCATCGCCGATGAAGCCCTGCGGAACGAAAACCGGCTCCGCTTCGAACGGCAGGAAGCGCTGAGCAAGTCCGCCCACCGTGCCGCCGATCGTCTGGCCGAGACCGGCGTTGCCGAAGCGGCCGCCGATGAAGCCGCCGAGCGGCGCGCCGATCGCGCCAAGCGCGTCGCCGACGATTCCCTGCGGCGCGAACACAGGCGCAGCTTCGAACGGCAGGAAGCGCTGGGCAAGGCCGCCCACCGTGCCGCCGATCGTCTGGCCGAGACCAGCATTGCCGAAGCGGCCGCCGATGAAGCCGCCGAGCGGCGCGCCGATCGCGCCAAGCGCATCGCCGACGATCCCCTGCGGCGCGAATACAGGCGCCGCTTCGAACGGCAGGA
>NZ_JAMRYX010000211.1 GCF_024448135.1 Methylocystis suflitae | reverse complement strand
GTCAGCGGAGCGTGACGTGATGGTGCACGCCTTCCAGGATATTGAAAGTAGCGGCGACCTTGCATCCGCGGCGACGGAGAGCAGGCGAAGCGTTCGTGACGCTGCGCGCGCCTATCGCGACCTAACTGGGGTTTTGCCCGAAGCGGCGAATATCGATGGCGATGCGCATTTCGACCGCCACGTTCTGGCGTCGATTCTCGCCTTGGCGACGAGCGAGGGCGGTAGTCTTCCGGCGCAAGTCGGTCTGACGGACGCTGAGCTCGGCGATCTCTTTTCTCACTACTTCACTGCACGAAGCATCGAATCGTCTGGCGACCGCGAGGCGGGTCTCGTCGACGCAGACGAAATAGAAATGGTGCGCGATCTCCTTCTTGAGAATCGCTCCAGCGAGGGCGAATTCGTTCGCTGGCTCGCCGCGATGATCGCGCGCCGCGCGATGGAGCCCAACCATCTGTGGGAGGACCTCGGTCTTCGCGACAGATCCGAATTGACGCGGTTGATCGCGCGCCATTTCGCGCCGCTCGCGCGACGCAACGACAAGAACATGCGCTGGAAGCGGTTCATCTACCGCATGATGTGCGAGAACGACGGTTTCGTCATGTGCAGCACGCCCGTGTGCTCGAACTGCGCGGATTACGCGCTCTGCTATGGCGCGGAAACCGGGACGAGCCGCGTCGCATCAGCGGCGCAATCGCCCGCGACGACCGCCGGACAGACAGTGTAAGTTCGTTCGAACAACTTTTGTCGAGTTTTCGACAATCTCATAATTTGCTGCTCGGACTGGCGGTTTTTGCCCGCATCGGGGATGGCATGTCGATTGCTTGATACAGGCACAGGCAAGTTCATCTCGGAGGCTCCAGTATGATCACGGTCTCGCAGGCAGCCGTCGCCGCGGTAAAGGATGCGATGGCGCGGGCGTCTCAACGAGAGGGTGGTCTGCGCATCCTGGTCAAGGAAGGCGGCTGCGCCGGCTACGAATATGTCGTCGATCTTGATCCGCAGCAGAGAAACGACGACATCGTCGTCGAGGCGGACGGCATACGCGTGCTGATCGATCCGGCCTCGCGCCCGCGCCTTGAAGGCATGACGCTCGGCTTTCGTCAGGATCTCGCCGGGTCAGGCTTTACCTTTGAGAATCCCAACGCAAGCTCCACCTGCGGCTGTCAAAAATCCTTCAACTGAAGGATTTGCGCGGATGCGTGGAGCGGTTGCGCGGTTGTTCCTTGGTTGCATGGAAGCGGGCGCCTGGCGCGCTCGTATGAGTCGATGACGACATATATGTCCCGAACGAATTCGCTCTCTCCCGTCGCTTCGCCGACGCGGAAAGCGCTGGATGTGGTGTTGAACGACACCACGCTTCGGGACGGCGAACAGGCCCCAGGCGTCGCTTTCACCTGCGAAGAAAAGCTCGAAATTGCACGCGCCTTGGCGCGCGCCGGCGTTACCGAGCTCGAAGCCGGCACGCCGGCGATGGGCGGCGTGGAGATCGCGATGATCCGAGCGATCGTCGACGCCCAATTGCCGCTGCGAGCGATCGCCTGGTGTAGAATGCGCGTTGAAGACGTCGATGCGGCGCTGGCGTCGGGCGTCTCGATGGTCAATCTCTCCGTGCCCGTCTCCGAGACTCAAATCGGAGCGAAATTGCGCGGTGGGCGCGCCCAGGTGCTGGAGATGACGCGGCGCGTCGTCGCCTATGCCAGGGACAAGGGTCTCGACGTCGCGGTCGGCGGCGAAGATTCGTCGCGCGCCGAACCGGAATTCCTGATGGAGACGATGGCCGTCGCGCAAGCCGCCGGCGCCCGCCGATTCCGGGTCGCCGACACCTTGAGCGTGCTCGATCCTTTCGCCGCTTACGATCTGATCGCCAAGCTGCGCGCGCAAAGCGACCTCGAGATCGAAATCCACTGTCACGACGATTTGGGCCTCGCCACCGCCAATACCTTGGCGGGCATCAAGGCGGGCGCGACGCATGCTTCGGTCACGGTGATCGGGCTCGGCGAGCGCGCCGGCAATGCGCCGCTCGAGGAAGTCGCTGTGGCGGCGCGTCAGTTGCACAAATATGAAACCGGCATTGTGCTCACCGAATTGCGCAACGTCGCGGCGCTCGTCTCCGCCGCGGCGCGGCGGCCGATCCCGCTGAATAAATCCATCGTCGGCGAGCACGTCTTCACACATGAATCCGGCATTCACGTCGATGGGCTGCTCAAGGACCCGCGCACCTATGAAGCTTTCGATCCGCGCATGCTCGGCCGCGCGCATGAGATCGTGATCGGCAAGCACTCCGGCTCAGCGGCCGTCACCGCGATGCTGCGGCGACTGGATCTGTCGGTCAGCGTTGAGGAACTCGGCGAGATCGTCTCCTGCGTGCGCGCCCATGCGCTTGATCACAAGGGGCCGGTCAGCGGCGAGGCCTTGACCTCGATCTGGCGCAGCGTCTGCGCGAGCACTCACGCGAGAGGCATGTGAGCATCATGCTCGACCGAGCCGCCACGATGACGAACCAGCCAGCGCAGACCAAGGCGGCGACCGCGGCGCCCGAGCCGACGCGCTTGCAACTGATCCGCGAAGACCTGGCGTGCGTGGCGACGCGCGATCCCGCCGCCCGCGGACGCTTTGAGACGCTGCTCACCTATCCCGGGCTGCACGCCGTCATTTGGCATCGCCTCGCCAATTGGCTGTGGATCAACGATCATCGCTTTTGGGCGCGTCTCCTCTCCTGGTTCGCGCGCTTTCTGACCAATGTCGACATTCATCCCGGCGCGACGATTGGCCGACGCTTTTTTATCGACCATGGCGCCGGCGTCGTCATCGGCGAGACCGCAGTGGTCGGCGACGACGTGACGCTCTATCACGGCGTGACGCTCGGCGGCGTCTCCTGGTCGCCGGGCAAGCGCCATCCGACGCTGGAAGACGAAGTGATCATCGGCGCCGGCGCGAAGATTCTCGGTCCTATCACGATCGGCCGCAATGCGCGCGTTGGCGCCAATTCCGTCGTGATCGAAAGTGTGATGCGCGACGCAACGGTGGTCGGAATTCCGGCGAAGATCGTGCATCGCGACATCGGCCGCTGCACATTCGATGGCCGCATCAACCTCAATCACCATCTGATGCCGGATCCGGTTGGCGAGGCATTTTCGGTCCTGCTCGATCGCGTGGAGTTCCTGGAGACGCGGGTGTCGCATTTGCAGAGACGGCTACGGGAGCGCGAACGGACGGTCAGGGCGCCCGATGGCGCCGCGCCAAAGGCGGAGCCGCCGGAAGTCATATGAAGGAGACCAAAATGTCGGAGCCCTCCATTCTGGAGCAACTGAAAAAAGCGTCCTGCGCCGAAGAGTTCTTCGAGCTGCTCGGCGTCGACTACGATCCGAAAGTGGTCAATGTCGCGCGTCTCCATATTCTGCGGCGCATGGGGCAGTACCTCTTCAGCGAGGATCTATGTGAGCTGGACGGCGCGACGGTGGCCCAGCGCTGCAAGGACTTTTTGGAGCGCGCCTACCAGGACTTCCTGACGTCGACGCCGATCGACGAGCGCCTGTTCAAAGTCCACAGGGACGCCGTCAAGCCGGCGGCGCCGCCGGCTTTGGTGCAACTCAACGTTCTGAAGTGAACGCTTAAGGATCAACGGGGACAACTCGAATGCATATCGTCGTCTGCATGAAGCAAGTGCCCGACTCGGCGCAGATCCGCGTTCACCCGGTGACCAACACCATCATGCGCCAGGGCGTTCCGACGATCATCAACCCATATGATCTCTTCGCCATTGAAGAAGCGTTGCGGCTACGCCAAAAATTCGGCGGCGCGGTCACCATTCTCACCATGGGCCCGCCTTCGGCCGAGGACAGCCTGCGCAAGGCGCTGTCCTTTGGCGCCGATCGCGCGGTGCTCTTGACCGACCGCTTTTTCGCGGGCGCCGACACGCTGGCGACCACCTATGCCCTGGCGACGGCGATTCGCAAGATCGGCGTGGAGTTTGGCCCGCCGAACATCGTCTTCACAGGCAAGCAGACGATCGACGGCGACACGGCGCAGGTGGGACCGGGCGTCGCCAAGCGACTCGGCCTGATGCAGCTCACTTATGTCTCGCATATCGACAACGTCGATCTCGAGGCGGGCACGATCGACGTCGAACGGCGCAGTGAAGGCGGCGTGCAGAAGTTGCGCAGCAAAATGCCCTGCCTGATCTCCATCCTCGAAGGCGTCAATGAGATGCGCATTGGCTCGTTGAGCGATGCGTTGGCGGCGGCGCGCGCGACGATCATCAAATGGAGCGCGCAGGACGCCGGCGTCGAGGACATCACCAAATGCGGACTGCGTGGCTCGCCGACGATCGTCAAGCGCGTCTTCGCGCCGAAGCCGCGTGCGGAAAAAGCCGAATTCATCGAACTCGGCGACAAGCCGGGGGACGCCTTCGTCGATGAATTGTTCAAGCGCCGGCCGAAACTCGAAGCCGAGCTCGGACAATTGACGCGCGGCTATTGATCTTAAAAACAGGAGCGCGACACATGAACGATAAGGCAAAGGCTCCTGCTCCGGCGGGGCGCGCGGCGGCCAAGAAAGAGCTGCCCGAACATCTCAAAGCCTACAAACACGTCTGGGTCTTCATCGAGCAGGAGCGTGGGCAAGCGCATCCCGTGTCCTGGGAGTTGATGGGCGCGGGGCGGATTCTCGCCGATAAGCTCGGCGTCAATCTCGCCGCGGTCGTCGTCGGCGCACGCAACGAGGCGACGCAGGCCGTCGTGCGGGAAAGCTTCAACTATGGCGCAGACCTCGCCTATCTTGTCGCGGACGACGTCCTCACGGATTACCGCAACGAGAGCTACACCAAGGCGATGACCGATCTCGTCAACGCCTATCAGCCGGAAATCTTGCTGCTGGGCGCGACGATCTTGGGGCGCGATCTTGCCGGCTCGGTGGCGACGACGCTGCTGACCGGACTCACCGCCGATTGTACGGAACTCGACGTCGATGCGGAAGGTTCGCTCGCCGCGACGCGTCCGACGTTCGGCGGCTCGCTGCTCTGCACGATCTTCACGCTCAACTATCGCCCGCAAATGGCGACCGTGCGCCCGCGCGTGATGCCGATGCCGGAGCGCGTCGAAAAGCCGATCGGCCGTGTGATCGAACATCCGCTTGGTATGGTGGAAGACGACATTGTCACGAAAGTGTTGTCCTTCCTGCCCGATCGCGATTCGACAAAATCCAACCTGGCTTTCGCCGACGTGGTCGTCGCGGGCGGCCTCGGCCTCGGCTCTCCGGAAAACTTCCAACTCATCCGTCAGCTGGCCAGCGCGATCGGCGCGGAATTCGGCTGTTCGCGCCCCCTGGTGCAAAAGGGATGGGTCAGCTCTGACCGGCAGATCGGCCAGACCGGTAAGACGATCCGGCCCAAGCTTTATATCGCCGCGGGCATTTCCGGCGCGATCCAGCACCGCGTCGGCGTCGAGGGCGCGGATTACATCGTCGCGATCAACACCGACAAGAATGCGCCAATCTTCGATTTCGCCCATGTTGGAATCGTCACCGACGCGGTACGGCTTTTGCCTGCCCTTACAGAAGCGTTCTCGAAACGATTGTCTCCGCATCAGCGCGACCGTCTAGCGAGCTAGGGGAGATAGGCATGATCGAAGAAAGATTCGACGCGATCGTAGTCGGCGCCGGCATGGCGGGCAACGCCGCCGCCCTGACCCTGGCGCGCAAGGGCCTCAAAGTCCTGCAGTTGGAGCGCGGCGAATATTCCGGCTCCAAGAACGTGCAGGGCGCGATCCTCTATTCCGACATGCTCGAGAAGCTTGTTCCGGACTTCCGCGAGGACGCGCCGCTGGAGCGCCATCTCGTCGAGCAGCGCTTTTGGATGATGGACGACAACTCCCATACGGGGCTCCATTATCGCTCGGACGAATTCAACGAGGAGCGTCCCAACCGCTACACGATCATCCGCGCGCAATTCGACAAATGGTTCTCCAAGAAGGTTCAGGAGGCCGGCGCGGTCGTGCTGTGCGAAACCACGGTCCTGGAACTGTTGCAGGACGCCTATGGAAAAGTCATCGGCGTGCGCACGGACCGCAAGAACGGACAGGTTGGCGCAGACGTCGTCGTGCTGGCGGAAGGCGTGAGCGGGCTGCTCGGCACGAGGGCCGGTCTGCGCAAGACGCCCGACAAGAGCAATGTCGCTCTTGCGGTGAAGGAAATGCACTTCCTCCCGCAGGAGACTCTGGAAGCTCGCTTCAATCTGCGCGGCGACGAAGGCGCGGTCATCGAGGCGGTCGGCACCATCTCGCAAGGCATGACCGGGATGGGCTTCATTTACACCAATAAGGAGTCGATCTCGCTCGGCATCGGCTGTCTCGTCGCGGACTTCGAGAAAACCGGCCAGACGCCGTACGGACTGCTCGAAAAGTTCAAGCAGCATCCATCAGTCGCGGCGCTCATCGCGGGCTCGGAAGTGAAGGAATATGCCGCGCATCTGATTCCCGAAGGCGGCTTCAAGGCGATTCCGCAGCTCTATGGCGATGGCTGGGTCGTGGTTGGCGACGCCGCGCAGTTGAACAACGCCGTACATCGCGAAGGCTCCAATCTGGCGATGACCTCCGGGCGGATCGCCGCGGAAGCGATCTTCCAGATCAAATCGCGCCGCGAACCAATGACCAAGGAGAATCTTGCGCTCTACAAGAAGATGCTCGACGAGTCCTTCGTGATGAAGGATTTGAAGAAATATCGCGACATGCCGGATCTGCTTCACATTCAGGCGCAGAACTTCTTCCTGACCTATCCACAACTCGTCTCCAAGGCGATGACGAATTTCCTGCGCGTCGACGGCACGCCGAAGCGCGAAAAAGAGAAGACCACGTTCCGTTCCTTCCTCGCGGCGCGTTCCCTGACCGGACTGGTCGGCGACGCCGTTCGGCTGGCGCGCGCGTGGAGGTAGTTGGGATACGCTCGAGCAACGGAGAAGGACAATGAGCGCAGAAGCAGCTGTCCGAGTAGAGGACAAGCTTTACCTCAATCGCTATCTCGTCGACGCCGGCCGCGCCCACATCAAGGTGCGTCCGCACACCACGCCCTCGCCGCAACTGCTCAGCCTGCTGAACGTCTGTCCGGCGCACTGCTATGAAATGAACTCGGCCGGGCAGGTCGAGATCACGACGGACGGCTGCGTCGAATGCGGCACATGCCGGATCATCGCCGAGCCGAGCGGCGACATCGAATGGAACTATCCGCGCGGCGGCTACGGCGTGCTGTTCAAATTCGGCTGAGATCGATCGACGCCGATCAGACGCGCAAGGCGAGCCGGGAATGAAATTCTATATGACGCCCGGTTCCTGCTCCACGGGCATACACATCCTGCTCGAAGAAATCGGGCTGGTCTTCGAGGCCTATATCGTCAATCTAGTCAAGGGCGATCACCTCAAGCCGGATTATTTGGCGATCAACCCGAATGGGACGATCCCGACTCTGTTGCGCGACGACGGCGTCGCGCTGACGGATTTTCACTCGATCGCGCTATGGCTTGCGGAGACCTATCCGCGTCGCAAGCTCCTGCCGGAGCGCGCGGATGCGCGCGAGGCGGCGTTAGCCGCCATGCATTTCTGCGTTCAACATATCCACGGCGAAGGCTTTCGACGCGTGTTCACGCCGGAGCGCTACGCCGGCAGGCAGGCCGACGTCGAGGCGATCAAGGCCGAAGGACGCGAGATCGTCGCGTCGGCGCTGGTCGCGATGGATACGGAACTCGCGGGCAAGGACTATGTCGCCGGCGACTTTTCGGTCGCCGACGCGGCGCTGTTCTATGTGGAGTTTTGGGCCGACAAGACGGGCATGACGCTGCCGCGCAATTGCCAGACGCATTACGCGCTTATGAAAACGCGCCCTGCGGTCCGTCAGGTGCTCGCTGAAGAAGGCTATCGCAGCTGATTCAACGCGCGCGGTTTGGCCGATAGGCCGTATAGAGGTGCGCGGTTTTCCACGCCCTGCGACAGCGTGGCCCGCGTCGCGGACGTAGAGCGCGCCTCAATGTTGACGGAAGCGCCGCTCCGCGCTCAATGGCGCTTGTCATGCGCATTGTCCGGATCATTGCGCATCCAATCGGCCAGCTTTGCGAGATTTTCGCGCAGGCCTTCGCGTATGCCGGCGTCTTCGATCGTCGCGTCAAGCGCGCCGTTCATGCACAGCATCCATGCGTCGCGCTCAGCCGGACCGATGCGCAAATGGCTATGCCGCATGCGCAGGCGTGGATGTCCTTTTTTGGCGGAATAGTCCTTAGGGCCGCCGAGCCATTCGGCCAGATAGACCTTCAAAATGGCGCGCGTCGGCCCGAGGTCGTCCGCGTGAATGGCGCGTATGCCGCGCGCTTCCGGTAATTCGTCCATGTTGCGGTAGAAGGTTTCGACAAGCCGGTCGACCGTGTCGAAGCCGCCGATGCGATCGTATATTGATACGGTATTGTCGATAGTGGTCGTCGTCACGGCCTCAAGCCTCAGTGATAAGATACGGTAACGGGCCGTGCCCAATGGCGCGCGTGGGCCGCCCTGGCGATCACACGATAGGCGGCGTCCGCTATGGCGCGCCCATGTTCGTCGGTGCCCGTCCAAGTCGAGGCGCGCCCGCGCGGATCGACCTCGACCAGTTTCACATTTTCTGGCACGACGACACCGTCGCGCGCAATGCCGCGCAGGAAGCCGTCCATCGGCGAAAGGACGCGATGACCGTCGAGGAGGCCAAGGAGGTAATCCTTGAAGATTCGCGCGCCAACGTCGAGCGGCGTGCGCCAAACGCCATCTCGGGCGGAATAAACGAAGCGGCCGCGGCCGACGCCGCCAAGGTAGCGTGGAACATGGTCGTTGGGCCGAGTTTCTCCGGCTTCGACGAGCTCGCCCGCGTGGTCGGGATGCGTCTCGATGGCGACGTCGCAGTTCAATCCGGCCGCGAAATGCGGGCCGAGCCCGATGGCGAGATTGGCGATCTTGCGCAGATTGGTTGTCATGCGGTTCTTTTGCATTCGCGCGTCGATCAACACGTCGGGCGTGCGGAGCGCGAGGAGATCGGTCAATTGCAGCGAGGTCACCGCGACGACGCCCGTTACCGCCAAAACCCGTATGATTTCCATCGCAGTCTCGCCGCGGAAGCCCTGAATGCCGTCGACCTCGGCGCGATCTTGGAAAAGAGCGTCGTGGAACGACATGCCGCGCCGAATGACCGGCGGGTAAGGGTCGTGACTGAGCACGACGCGGTACCCCTCCCGCGTCAGACGCGCAGCCACCGCGGACGCAATCTCATTCGCGCCCAAAACGATCACGAAGGGCGCGCTTCGATTGGACAAAAATTCGCAGAATCGCACCTGTGTCATCGTCTCCCCCCGCGACTCGGCGAAAGCAAGACGCACGCCAGTGACTGAAGCGGCGCGCGTCGTCGCCGCATCGCCGAGGCGCTACAAAGCCACGTAAACGAATTTCCCCGCCTTCCGTTCCGGATAATTCTCGCGCAGCGCGTCCGCGATCTTCCTGACGAGCGTCTTGTCGGCGGCTGCCGAGGCGCCGACGAAATCGGTCCCCTGCATCCAGGTTTCGAAGAAACAGTGCAGTGTCTCGTCGTAGTCGGAGCCGGTGGGATTGGCGGTCTTGTCACTGAGATCGGCGATTCCCGCGGCGCTGACCTCGAGCCGCCAGTCGCGGTCGTCTTCGACGGACGCCATTAGCCTGGCGAGATCGTCATTCGTCCAATCGGTCTTCAGATCCACCGCCATTCTCGCCCACCTTTCTTGCGTGATCGCCGTCTCGCAATATGCGGACCAGCGTTGCTCAGGGTTCCGCGAAGATCGGCGCTATGCCTTCGGCGTCGATATAGACGACGCCGTCTTCGATCCGCACCGGATATTCGGCGAGCGGGGTCGCATGCTCGTGGGTGGGCTGACCGCTGTTCATGTCCCATGACCAGAAATGCAGGGGACAGGTCAGCGTCGTCCCATCGAAATCGGCGTCGGCCAAGGGAATATTGGTGTGTGGACAGACTCCCTGAAACGCTCTTAAGACGCCGTCTTCCGGCCAAGCGAGAACGATGAGTTGCGCGTCGGCGATGACCACGCGCATTCCGCCCTCCGTGAGCGTGTCTTCCTTGCAGACGCGAATAAACATGAGGGCGCTCCGTAAGGCTGGCTGCGAATTTGCATCGATGCGAGCAAGATTCGAGCCGTGCATGAAGGAGACGTCGCCGTGCATAACAAGCGCTTGGAGGCGTTTCGCAATGATCCGGGCGGCGCCTGGACGCCCGCCGACTTTGAAATCACCGCCTCGCAATATGCGATCAAGTTCCGCAAGGTGACGGGAACGCATGTCGTGTTCACGCATCCTTCGGTGCCGAATTGCGTCGCGATTCCCATGAAAGCGAAGGTGAGAAGCGTTCACGTGAAGGCCTTCGTCGCGATGGTGGACCTCATGGATGAGTTGGACAAATGAGCGAGGCGCCCGTCTATCGAACCGAGCTGAGCCGTGGGCCGCCCGAGGAGGGCGGCTATTACGTCGTGTCTTATCCGGAGATTCCCGGCTGCTTTGGCGTCGGGGACACGGAGGAAGAAGCGGTGGAGGACGGGCGCCGCGCGCTGATCGCGGTGCTCGATGCGCTGAAGGCCGTCGACCGGCCGCAGCCCGAGGCGCGGGGAGAGAGCGCGTGAGGACGGAAAATCCTGACTTCGCCACGGCGGCGCTGCAGGAGTCTGCGGGCTGCGTCAACGCTGTGCCGGCGCTCTCCCTCCCCATGGGATTCCAGCTGTTGGCGCTGCGTTGCTTTCACAATGATCCTGATCCGCCTGCGTTCGCTTGGCTCAATCAGCGTATCTTTCGCACTCCCGACCGCATGGGTCGGCACGGGCTGTTTTTTGGCGCCGCGTTTCGGCCGGAAATCATGGATTGGCTGATTGCGCGCGTCGGCCGGCCGTCGTCGCGCGAGAGCGGCAAGCCACAGCGCAATCCCGACTGGCCAAACATCTTCTGGCGTAGCGCGGAACGCGCCTGGCCCGACGATACGCGCACCACGGAATGGTCGATCGAGGTCGCCTTTGCGAGCGAGGATATGGCGAATGCCTTTCGCGAACGCTGGCGCGAGCGACTGTCCGGCGGATTCGACGGCTGAAACGGGCCTGGAGCGCGCTGCGAAAAAGTGGGAACCGGTTTTTCGCATAGAGCGCGCTCAAACGTTGGATATCGATCACGTTATCTGCATTTGGGCGATTCCGCTCAAATGCAGCGTGATCTATGCGCGGCGGAAAATCACGCTAAGATTGTTGGCCGGCATTTCAATGACAGCAGGGTCCAAGAATCCGTTGCGCGAGGCGCAGTCGGCGACAGCTTCCAAGTCGCGCAGTCCGAAGGCCGGATCTTTCGTCTTCAGCCAAGCCTCGAATTCAATATTGCTCGGCGCCGTCTCGACGCCCTGGCGCCGATAGGGGCCATAAAGATAGAGCGGCGCATTGCTCGGGAGGATTCTCGCTGCGCCTTTGAACAAGCCTTCCGTCGCCGACCAGGGCGCAATGGGGAGCATGTTGACGCAAAGGATTGCGTCGGCTGTGCGGAGCGGCCAATCATCCTCGCGCGCATCGAGCGCCAATGGCGCGTGAAGATTGGCGAGACTGAGCGATAGCCGCCAGGCCGCGATGCTGCGACGCGCCGCGGCGTCGGGATCGGAAGGCCAAAAGACGAGATGCGGCAAATTTTCTGCAAAGAAAGCCGCGTGTTCGCCCGAGCCGCTGGCGATTTCGAGCACGACGCCTTGCTGCGGCAGAAGCGGCTGCAACACGTCAAGGATCGCTTCGCGATTGCGCGCGACCGAGGGCGACTTCAGCCGCGCCTCTTCCATGCTCACGTCCTAACCGCTATGCCGCATGCGCCGTGTCGAGGCCGCGGAAGATAGCGCAGCGGCGGAAGACGGCGAGGCTCGGCGGCACGTTCTTCTGGTGGCAGAACTTCGCCGTGAGCTTCGCCAACCCCTTTATATCGCGGCCCGTGGCGGCGGGAAAAATCTCGACGAGTTCATCGATGAGCGCGTCGTCGACGTTGAGCGCGAATTGCTCGGACATCACGCGCCAGATACGGCGCTTCGCGTCAGCGTCGGGCGGGTTGTATTTGATCAGCGCGATGCAGCGCGAGACGATCGCTTCGTCGATGTCGTCGACGCGGTTCGTCGTCAGGAAGAGCAGACCATTGAAATATTCGAGCACGCGCAGGAAAACGCCGACGACGGCGTTCATGGCGATATTGTCGTCGCGGCGCTTGATGTAGACGTCGGCCTCGTCGATCAGCATCACCGCTCCCCAGCGCTGGGCCCGGGTTAAAATCTCCTTCAGCGCCGTCTCCATCGTGGAGACATTGAGGCCCAATTGTCCGGAATGCACGCGGTACAAGGGACGCTGGATGATTTCCGAATAGACTTCCGCCGTCAGCGTTTTGCCGACGCCGGGCGGGCCGGCGCAAAGCACGGTGGTGCCGCCGGATTTGCCCTGGACGATGTCATCCATCAGCACGTCCATTTCGGCGGTCAGAATGTCGATGAGATCCGTCTGCTCCTCCGGCAGCACCAGCTTGCTCTTCAACTCGGGCTGATAGCGATAAAGCCGCATCTCGTCGACATGCACCCAGACGTGATGGTGCAGATCGAGATGGAACATCAGAATGTAGGGATGCACGGGAATCTGCGTGAAGAGTCCTGGCGGAATCTGTTCGCGCAGCTCGGCGATCTCGTCCTCGCCGGAGAAATTGTTGCTCTTGCCCGCCTTGCGCAGGAAATGCCCGAGCACGTCGCCGGGCGCCTCCAGCGTCAGGCTGCGCGCCGAGAGCACCGCCTCGTCGTTGACAAGTCGCGCCTCGCCGCCGCTCGTCGAAAGCACGATGACGTCCTTGCGCGTCCAGTCCGTGTCGCGATGCGTCGCGTTGGGGTCTTCGGCGTGAAAGCCGGAGCCCTTGCCGGAAAATTGCGCGCCATAGCGGCCGCGCCAATCGAAATACGTCTCGCTCGCCGCGTCGAAGGCCTCGATCAAAGCCGGCGTCTCGCGCAGGAAGCCCTTGGCGGCGAGGATTTCGCTGATCGTTCGACCGACGACATCGGGGGCCATGATGCGCATGAGATTGGTTTGCAGCGTGCCCTTGGCGTTGGCCTTCAGTTCGACGAGAATTTTGCCGGCTTCGTCGTTGGAGGCGGGCACATAATCGAAACGCGTCACCACATAGGGGAGCGCCTTGGCGGCGACGCTCGCCGTGAACAGCCAGCCACGTAACCCATCGGTCGTCAGATATTTGACCAGCGCCGGCAACACGTCTTCAAGATCGCCGGCTTCGAAGCGCTTGCCCTGCGACTCGAGCGCCGAGCGCAGCGTCGCGAGCTGCGCGGCTCTGGCGCGCAATTCGGGACCCGATTGCTGATACAGCTCTTCGAGGAAATCGAACTCGGCGCCGGAGAGATGCGCGAGATCGAGTTCGACTCTGTCGCCGAAGCGTAGCTGCGACGAGAGCCCCGAATGGGCGGGAAAGCGCGCAATCAGCGCTTCGACATGCGGCCTTTCGATTTGGATGTTCATGTTCGCTCGCGCATCTCTTCAGGGTAGGCGGGGAGCGTCAGCATGCGCGGGTCTTCCAGCGCGGCGCCGACGGTAAAGTGGTAGACGTCCTGAAAGGCGTATTGTTCTGGCGACAGACCGAGCATCGCGTGGATCTCGTCGTCGAAGAAGCAACCGATCCCCGTGCCGGAGAGGCCAATGGCGCTGGCCCAGAGATAGAGCGCCTGGCCGATCGCGCCGGCCTCCCAGTGCAGCCGGCGATAGCCGAAGCCGCCATCCTCTTGAAGCGTGCGGTCGAAATCGGCGATCATCGCGACGGCGAAACAGCCTTTGCCGGCGATCGCCTGGCGGCAGGCGTTCATGCTCGCCTCGCGTTCGACGGCGCCGCGCCGCAAACGAAAAAGTTTAAGCGGCCCGATCTCGATCGGCGTCCAGAGCAACGCCAGCGCCGACATCTCGCGCAGCCGCGCCGTGGTTTCGGCGTCGCGCTGCAGCAGATAGAGTCCCGGCTCCACGCCCTCGACGCGATGTACGAAGAGCAGCAGATTGAGGCGCGGCGGCCAGGGGAAGGGCGCCAGGCAAGGCTCGGCGCCGGGAAGCGTCGATGTCAGCATCGCGCAAAACGCCTCGTGCGAGAGGCGGGCGATCCCATCCATGCGCTGCGCGCTGCGCCGACGCCGCACCACGCGTCCGATGTCGGGCAGCGGGAAAGGAAACGCGGGTTTCGGCGCAACGCGTGACACAGGCTCCAATTTCGGCGTGCGGGGCTTGACGCAGAGCCGCGCCGCGCGGTCGACCAGCGGCCAGCCGTCATGGTCGTCGCTTAAGCGATTTGCCGCGCCCGTCCACGTCCGGGACGCGCGTATAAGGATGGAGACGTCGATGGCGGGGGGCGCGCGCCCATCCGCGGCGATCCACAAAAGCGCATCGGGATGTTCTTCTTCGCGCCGATGCGCGGCGTCGGTCCGATCGAGGCCGAGCAGCGCCGCGATGTCGGCGTCGCCCGGTTCGCACAGGAGATGCGCACGCCAGCCGAGCGCGGCGCCAGCCTGCGCGGCGGCGGCGATCGCATGGCCGACGTCGAGTTGGCAGTAGCGAAACGCGCGCTCGCCATATTTCCAGCTCTCGCGCCAGGGGACGGAGCTCAGTCCGAGCACAAAGCCGCCCTCGGGCAGAACGAGCGGCGTTTCAAAAATAGCGCGCTGCTCCAGCGCATGATCTTCCTGCGCATAGTGATAAAGCGCGGCGCACTCGTCGAGCCCCTCGGCGGCGTTGGCGAGGAGATAGGTTTCGGTTGGATGCAGATTGCCGGAAGAAGGATTGTTGCGCAGCGCCCATGTCGAGCCTTCGTAACTTTTCCAGGCGCTGATCCCGAAGCCGAGCTCCAGGAACAGGCCGAGCGCCATGCGGTCGAGCGGGGCGGGGCGCAATGCTGGGCCGGGGAAAGGCGCGGTCTCTTCGCGATCGCGCAGCGGCAGTTCGATCCGCGGCGCGCCGTCGAAACGTCTGAAGGGCGAGGGCTGCGAGGTCCAATCGAGAAAGGCCGGCCCAAGCGCATAGCGCGTCGGCGCATGTTTCGTGCGCCTGTGATAGCCGCGGATGTCGCTTGGCAGCGCGTCGGCGTCTCCCAGCCGGTCGTTCAAAGTCTGGAGTTCGGTCTCGGCTTCAGCCATGCGGCCTCCTCTTCGACCCCTTAATTCAAGAAGGGCGCCCAGTTTGGCGTGTTGAGAATAGCCAACGAGATCAATGACCTTTACAGGCCCGGGAAGGAGTGCGCGCGGAATAGCGAGGAAGAATGTCGCACAAGACCGCGACAGTGGAGACGCCGCCCTGGGCTTTTGGCCGATAGGTGACATTGTTCGGTTCACCGCCGCTCGGGTCTGCGGCGACCCCAAGGGTATGCTTCTTGCTACTTTCTGCGCTCTGTTCCGCACCTTGATCGGACGACGCGATGGACGATACTCTGCGTGAAGTCATTGTGGCCAAGAAGACGGACGAAGCCCACAATATGGCCTCGTTCGAACTGGTCGATCCCGCCGGCGCTGAACTGCCTGCCTTCTCGCCTGGCGCGCATGTCGACGTCACGCTTCCCGGCGGCTTGGTGCGGCAGTATTCCTTGTGCAACAGCGCCACGGAACGCCATCGCTACGTCATTGGCGTGTGGAACGACGCCAACAGCCGCGGCGGCTCCAAGGCGCTGCATACGCAAGTGAATGTCGGCGACAAATTGCAGGTGGGCTTGCCGAGAAATCGGTTTCGCGTGCCGCGGCAAACGAAGCGCGCGATCCTGATGGCGCGCGGCATCGGCGTGACGCCGATCCTGAGCATCGCGGATCACCTCAAGCGCCAGGACATTCCCTTCGACTTGCACTACGTCTACGCAATGATGTCGCCGGGTTCATTCAGCGAGATGATCGCGACATCGAATTTCGCCGAGAATACGAAATACTATTACGAGGCGAGCGAACTCAATCAGCTGCTCAATCCGGTGACCCTTCTGCAGGAGCAGCCGGAAGAGACGCAGCTCTTCATCTGCGGCGTGGATTGGTGGCAGGATCCGATCATTCACCTTGCCGAGCAGAAGGGTTGGGCGAAAGAGCGAATCCACGTCGAAAGATTCACCGCGAAAGTTCCGCCCGCCGTGCTCGACAAGGTCTTCGAAGTCAAGATCGCCAGCACGGGCGCCGTCTACAAAGTCCCAGGCGACAAGACCGTCTCAGCTTTCCTCGAGGAGCAGGGTGTGAAGATTCCCACCTCCTGCGAACAAGGCATGTGCGGAACTTGCAAGATCCAGGTCATTGAAGGCGAGGCGGATCATCGCGACAAGCGTCTCTCCGACCAGGAAAAGGCCGAAGGCTTTTTCCTGGCTTGTGTATCGCGCGCCAAGAGCGACCTGCTGGTGCTGAATCTTTAAACGCTGCGCGCGGACGCTGGCAGTCGCGCGCGATTGATCGTTCCGCTTGGCCGGCGCGCCCCCAGCGCCGGACGTCGGGCGTTCTGTCGTCACAATAATCGAACTGCCTTGGAATGGTCTCAGAGTGCGTCGCAGCGCATGACCGCCTTGAATGGTTTGCAGATGACGCGCGAGGTGAACGCCGTCTATCTCGAAACGCTAAAATTGCTCCGTGCCGCCAATCGTTTAGGGCCGCTCAGCGACAGCCCGAAGGCAAATTGCGGGATATGTCATCAGGGCGTGAGCAAATCACTTTACGACCAGAGTAAGTTGAAGGACGTCCCCGAACTCGGCGGCAAGGCCGCGTCCTGACCGTCGGA
>NZ_JAMRYX010000210.1 GCF_024448135.1 Methylocystis suflitae | reverse complement strand
GGCGACGTGGTCTGCGGCGGTTTCGCCATGCCGATCCGCGAGAACAAGGCGCAGGAAATCTACATCGTCATGTCCGGCGAGATGATGGCGATGTATGCGGCCAACAACATCTCCAAGGGCATTTTGAAATACGCCAATTCCGGCGGCGTGCGCCTGGGCGGTCTGGTCTGCAATGAGCGTCAGACCGACAAGGAGCTGGAGCTTGCGGAAGCTCTGGCGAAGAAGCTCGGCACGACGCTGATCTACTTCGTGCCGCGCGACAATATCGTGCAGCACGCGGAGCTGCGCCGCATGACGGTTCTAGAATATGCGCCGGAGTCGCAGCAGGCGAATCATTACCGCAATCTCGCGGTGAAGATCCACGCCAACCAGGGCAAGGGCATTATTCCGACGCCGATCACGATGGACGAGCTCGAAGACATGCTGATGGAGCACGGCATCATGAAGGCGGTGGA
>NZ_JAMRYX010000209.1 GCF_024448135.1 Methylocystis suflitae | reverse complement strand
TCCCTGCATGTGGACCCGGGTAGAGATTTGGCGTCAGCCAATGATTCAACTCGTGACCAAAAGCGAGCAGGCTACCGGTTAGTCCGACGAGGATCAGAAACCCCGCCATGCTCAGACCAGCCCACCGATGCAGCGACACCCAGAAGCTTCGGGTCATCGTGTTCTCTCCATACTCTTCAGCATCGAAGAAGGACCTTCCGGGGATTTCCCGTTATGGAGGCCGCGTCGGGCATCTGCTGCGCTCAATAGTCGTACCGCAGCTCGGCGAAGAAGGTCCGCTGCGGATAAGGGGAAAAGAGCCATTGTTTGTAACGGCCGATGTTGTTGATGCCGACGACTCCGGTCCAATTCGGCGCGAATTTGTAGGTGACTCGGGCGTCGAGGATGAGATATCGGCTCGCACCGCCCCAGGTTTCATGATTGACGTCGAAATTATCGAGCTGAAAATAGGATGACGATCGGTACCTCAGCCCTGCCGATAAGGTCAGCGTGTCGGTCGGATGATAGGTTCCGACGATCTTGGCCCGCCATCTCGGCATCAGCGGAACATCTTTGTTTACAGACAAAGGGAACTTGGAATTCGCCACGATCTGCGTATCGATGTATGTCGCGTTTGCGTCGATGTCGAAGCCATCGAACAGCACGTCCTTCAAACCGATGGCGCCTTCGACGCCATTGAAACGCATTTTCTGTACGTTCTGAGAGCTGGAGACATTGGGCACAACTGTGACATCGGTCTGGAAAGTGATCGCGTCCCACCTGTCCTCGTGGAACAAGGCGAGATGCGCAGCGTGCTTGCCAAAGTTGTATTCGGCCGAGAGTTCGTAGGAATCGACTTGCTCGGGCTTTAGGTCTGGATTGTTGATGAGAATGCCAGTCGGGCTGGTGATCCGCTGAAACAGTTCGGTCACGCCCGGAAAACGATGGGCATTGCCGTAGGAGGCGCGCAAAAGTAATTCGCGCGTTGCCTGATAGGCCAGTGAGGCCTTGGGTGAAAAGGCGGAAGCCGCCCGTTCGTCATAATTCTTGGTTGTGCCGAGCTTGTTTTCGTTGGCGCCCTCGAAGGCGCGCCAAAACTCCTGGCGCCCCCCGACGGTGAGTTTCCAATCTGGAAACAATGACCAGACATCCTGAACATAGAGGCCCTCGGTTTGTGTCTTGCCGACAGATCTTGAGGCCTGCTCGTATGACCATGACGACCACCACACGGGAGTATTTTGCTGATATTGCTTTAAAGCATACTGATCGAAGTGCCCCCCGAACGAGATTTCATGGAGACCAAGGACATTCTGTTCCGGACGCCAAATCGCCCGCATATCCATTGTTTTCCAGCCGGTCCCACTGATCTCCCGCGTCTGGCCTGACGTATTGACCCCGAACCTCTGCGCGGTGACGCCCACGTCTCTGAGAATGTCATAAGAGCTTCCGACAATATCGAAGTCGAAAACGCCGCCGGTCTCGGTCTTCAGCTCGGCTCCTTGCATCAGGTGCAAATACTCAACGCTGCCTGGATTGAGGCCTGAAAGAGGGTAGTTGATCCCATGAAAATTGATCACGCCATTGCGCGTATTGAAGACGGGGACTCCCGCAACGTTGTTGATATAGCTCTGCGCAGTAAAATCGTCCGCAAGATGCAGCAGGCCGAGGGTGTACGATGCGCGGGCGCGCGGCCCGAAATCATAGGCGAGTTTCAGTTTGCCGGTGTTTTGCTCGGTGACCTGAATTGGCCCAGCGCCGAACACCCCGCGCAGTAAGCCTTGGCGGTCGCGGTCGAAGAACCCGCCGAAAACCGGCGTTCCCGCTGTGGCGCGCGGCGTGACGGCGCTCGAAAAGAAAATCGGCTGAGCGTGCGTAAGCAGACGACCGTAACCGGCGCGCCAGGAAAAATCGTTGATTCGATCGCCGATCGAAATGCTACCAGTATAGCCCGGATTGGTTTGATGAGTGTCGTACTGATCGTAGGGCGAAAGAAGCCCTTGCAGCTTGGCGTGGAGTTCAAATTTTTCGGGCGTCTTGGTGGTGAAGGTCACGACGCCGCCGATCGCATTGCCGGGATAGAGCGCGGAGTAAGGACCGTAGATGACGTCGACTCGGCTAATCTCTTCCGGCATGACCATCTGAAATCGCGGCGTAAACGAACTATTGCCGAGCAAAGCCGACAGCAGGATTCCGTCCGCGTAAACCAGATTGTGCATGGGCTGGAAGGGCCCGGTCGTGCGGCCCTGGATGTCCTGAAAACGATCGCCGGGGAATTTTTCGACGATTTCGATGCTGGGAAGATATCGAAGCGTTTCCACGGCGTTGGAGGCGTTGACCTGCTCAGTGATTTGCTTCGCGGTGATGGTCTGGACGACGGCTGGAATATTGTCGGGAATGGCCTTCGCGAACGGCTTCTCGGGCGGGCGCGCCTGCTGGACGAGCGCCGTCGCGGCCGCGACGGGCGAAAGGGCTGGCGCGGGATTCACGGGGCGAGGCGCGGAGGCGCGAACTGCGCCGCGCCTGGCGCCCGCGCCAACATCGATCGTAGGCAAGGCCTGTTGCGCCAGAGCAGATGTGGAGGAGACAAAAAGAGTGAACACGCCGGCGGACACGCCGATAGCGGAAGGGCGGAACATGTGAGCATGGACTCGCAGCAACGTGGGCCGTCACTGCGAAAGGTCTATGCCGTCAATCGGCGTTCAACGCGCCTTGCGACAGAATTCGACCGCCTCGGTGCACCCCGCCCGACGCTTTCGCGCGTGACCACGAATGACGGCAGGTCTCCTGGCTCACGGGTCATCGCTTTGGACCGCCTTCCCAGGGAGCGTTTGTTCCCCAGTGGCTTTTTGGTCCTAAAGCTCGCCGCTTACAGTTGCGGGGGCAGCCGCGGAATCGCACGCATGCGCGTACTCACCGCATTCCCTTTTGATCCCCGAAGGGAACCATCACCGCCGATAAAAAGGTAAACTGGAGAATGAGTCAAGGCGACATGCTCTGTATGGGCGCTTGCCGTCAATCTGGCGTGAAAAACGCCCCGCCGATAGATCCACGGTCAGGGCCGCCCGAAGATCCGTTGCAGAATGTGTCCGCACGTCAACAGGTCTGACGTCGGCGACGATGATCCAAGCCCGGCGAGACATTGAGACCTTATTGACACTAGCGGCAGGGTCTGATGTAACTTCACCGCATGGGGAAGCGATCTCCCCACGAGGCGACATGCCCAAGAATCGCGTCCGGTTTTTCACCAGGGGCGCGCCATGTCGTCAATCAACGCCATCTCTTCCGATAAGCTCGCGCGCCTCATCGGCGTTCCACATTGTCCTGCGCTCATCGATGTGCGGACCGACGGGGATTGGGAAAGCGATCCACGCTTCGTTCCCGGGGCAGCGCGACGCCCTCACGCTTCTGTTACCGAATGGGCCGGCGAAATTGCCGGCCGCGCTGCCATCGTCATTGACCAGAAAGGCGACGATCTCGGCGAAGGTGTCGCCGCCTGGCTGCGGCATGCCGGCGCAGATTCAGCCGAGGTGCTGATCGGAGGACATGTCGCCTGGGCGCAATCGAACGGGCCGCTCGTGCCAGAGGCTAATTTGCCGCCGCGCGACGCATTGGGGCGCACCGTATGGGTCACGCGCGCGCGCCCAAAGGTTGATCGGATCGCCTGTCCCTGGCTGATCCGTCGTTTCGTCGATCCGGCCGCCGTCTTTCTGTTCGTCTCGGCGGCGGAGGTTCAAGGCGTCGCCGAACGTTTTTCCGCCGCTCCCTTCGATATCGATGGCGCCTTCTGGAGTCATCGCGGCGAGTGCTGCACCTTCGATACGATGCTGGACGAGTGGGGGCTCGCCCTGGAGCCGCTGCAAAGGCTCTCGGTCATCGTGCGCAGCGCGGATACGGCGCGGCCTGATCTCGCGCCAGAGGCGGCGGGACTTCTTGCCGCCTCGCTCGGACTATCGCGCATGTATCCCGACGATCTTGACCAGCTTGATGCCGGACTGGCGCTTTATGACGCCTTCTATCGATGGTGTCGCGATGCGACAGGCGAGCCGCACAACTGGCCTGCGACCAAATCCGGGAAAACCACATGAACGCGCCGACGAAAATTCAGGCGGCGGATCACGGCGTCTCGTTGCGGGAGGCGTTGGGCGTCTGGGCGCGTATCGCTCTGCTGAGCTTTGGCGGTCCCGCCGGCCAGATCGCGCTGATGCACAGGGTTCTGGTTGAAGAGAAGCATTGGCTCTCTGAAACGCGTTTCCTGCACGCGCTCAATTATTGCATGTTGCTTCCTGGTCCCGAGGCGCAGCAACTCGCCACTTACGTGGGTTGGCTGATGCATGGGACGCGCGGCGGCGTGATGGCGGGAGGGTTGTTTGTCCTGCCGGGCGCTGTCGCGATCATGGCGCTAAGCATCATCTATGCGCTCCTTGGCAAGCTCGGTTTCGTCGCGGCCACGTTCTTCGGACTGAAGGCCGCCGTGTTGGCGATCGTTCTGCAGGCGGTGCTGCGCGTCGGTAAGCGGGCTCTCAGGAACCGCATCATGCAAGGGCTCGCCGTCGCCGCCTTCGTGGGGATTTTCTTTTTCGACGTTTCGTTCCCGCTGATCATCCTGAGCGCGGGTCTGATTGGATATTTCGGTGGTAGGGCTAAGCTCTCACAATTCGCCGGCGGCGGACACGGCGGCGCGAACGCATCGGCTGACGGCGGCAGTCTGCTTGGGGACGGGTTTTGCGCGCTTGCCACGCCTTCGGTCGTGAGCGCGCTAAAGGTCGCAGCGATTTGGCTCATTCTCTGGCTTGCGCCCGTCGCGGCCTTGCTTGCATTGCTCGGGCCGGCCAACGTCTTTAGCCAGATCGCGGTCTTCTTTAGCAAGATGGCCATGGTGACTTTCGGCGGCGCCTATGCGGTGCTCGCTTATGTGGCGCAGCAGGCGGTCGACAATCTCCATTGGCTGCAGTCGCGCGAAATGCTCGACGGTCTTGGGATGGCGGAAACCACGCCTGGGCCCTTGATTATGGTGCTGCAATTCGTGGGATTTCTGGCGGCCTATCGCCAACCAGGCGCATTACCGCCGTTAATCGCCGGCGCGCTCGGCGGGCTGCTTACGACATGGGTGACCTTTGCACCGTGCTTCTTGTGGATTTTCCTTGGAGCGCCCTTTGTCGAGAAGATGCGCGGCGACAAGGCGCTCGCCGGCGCGCTCGTAGCGATCACGGCGGCAGTCGTTGGCGTTATCCTCAATCTTGCGATCTGGTTCGCAATCCATGTTCTGTTTGGCGAAGTCGTAGCGGTGCACGGGTTTGGGCTTTCATTTGCGGCTCCCGTGCTAGCGAGCGTCAATCCTTGGGCGCTACTTCTTACAGCTGGCGCGATGATCGCAGTGTTCCGCTTCAACGTCGGGATGTTACAGACGCTCGCCGCCTGCATGGCGGCGGGCGTGCTGCTCTATCTATTCGGTGCATAGCCCTTCGGCGTTTGGACGGCCGCCTTCTCAATCAATATCCGTCGCTGGGAGGATGTGACATGCAGATCAAGGTAGTTCTCAAAGTAGCGGCGCTCGGCTGCTCTCTTCTCGCTTCTGTGGTAGCGGCCGGCGAATTCGACGCCAAGCAGGTCGACGCCATTTTCGCCAGAACGTCTGCGCAGGCGGATGGCGTTTATCGCTATGGCTTCCCGCGCTCAGACCTGAACGTCGTTGTCGATGGCGTGACGATCAAGTCCGCCCTTGCGCTCGGCGGCTGGGTGGCGTTCAGGCCTGCGCACGGCCAAGCAGCGATCATGGGCGATCTCGTCGTGACGGAATCGGAGGCGAACCCCGTCATGACGACACTTCTGTGGGGAGGTATCCAGGTCACGGCGCTTCACAATCATCTTCTGCGAGCGTCGCCGCCGATTTTCTACATGCACGTCGCGGGCCATGGCGAGGCGAGCAAATTGGCCGAAACAATTCGCGCCGCGCTCGCCCTTACCAAGACGCCGCCAGCGCCAAGCGCCGCGCCCTCGCGCGACCTGCCGCCACTCGATCTCGACGCCGCCAAGATCGACGAAGCTCTCGGCACAAAGGGCAAGGTGAATGGTGGCGTCTATCAGTTCAGCATCCCTCGCGCGGACAGAGTGGCTGAGGGTGACATGGTCGTGCCTTCGTCAATGGGATCAGCGAATGTGATCAATTTTCAGCCAACGGGTGACGGCAAAGCTGCGATCGCGGGCGATATCGCGGCGCTGGGTAGCGAAGTCGTCGAGCTGACAACCGCGCTGCGCGCCAATGGAATCGAAGTCGCCGCTATTCACAATCACATGCTGAACGAAGAACCGCGGACGTTTTACGTGCATTTCTGGGCGCATGATGACGCGGTCAAACTCGCTGTAGCCCTGCGGGCAGCGCTCGACAAGACGAACGTCTCGAGAAAGTAAATCTGACGAACGCGAACGCCGATCTTTCAGGTGGCGATGCTTCTGCGCATCGCGCATCGGCGAGCTTCCCCACATCGGCAAAACGCGCCGCCGTTAATGCACGGTGAGGAGGTTCCCTTGCAGCGGCGCTGGAGGAGGTGAAGCCGCAGCCCAGGCTATCGAATGGCGTCGCGTTGCTCTTTGCGCCATTCCCAAGGTGCCTGCATATATGTCCTGCCCATATACCGCGACGATTGTTCCTGGCCTCCTGCTCCGCGGCAATGTAGTCCGACGAATACGTCGATACGCGAACGCATGGCCGCTTCTTACTAACCAAAGCTCGATGTCCTCACCGCGGACCCGACAGTCAGCGACGGTTCGCCCATAGCGGTCTACATCCTTTTCTCGACATGACACGGGCGACTGTCCGATAAACTCATCCAAGGCCAACGCAGCTTCTGTCCACAGCGATAGGTCTGGTTTGCGGCATCAAAACACGGCTGCCCCTTTCGGGAGCGTCGACCCCATGGAGGCGGATGCGCTGTCCATGGATCTCGATCGTATCGCCGTCGACGACCGAGGCTCGCCCCACGATGTCGGCGAGGCAGGCTGTTATTCGGCGTGCAATTTTGGCTCTGACTCAATGTGGAACGGCCCGATTGGCAAGGCGCTTTGTGAGAAGTGAACTCCGCGGGACGGTGCAGTCATATGTCCGGCCTTTGTGTGCGGGCATTTGACCGCTGGCCACGATGAGTTCCGCGATATCGGCGACTCTAATCAATTTTACGCGCTCGAGGCGCAGTGAGTCAGACGGTCTGGCCGACACCGGGATGGCGTCCCTTGTGGTTCATCCCTATCTCGGCACCTTTGCGCTTGGCCGACAGCTTCCTGTCGGAAACCTATGTTTGGTCAGGCCGCGATGGCGACTGGCGACTTTTTGTAGACGCCGCCTTTCGTTAGCAGCGCCCAGATGATCCTTGCCATCTTGTTGGCCAATGCGACCGCAACAAGTTTGTAAGACTTACGCAAGATGAGGCCTGTTAGCCACTGGGGCAGCTTCACGCCACGCTTGCCCAGTTTGATTATGGACGTTGCTCCGACAATCAGAAGCGTTCTGAGCTGCCGGTTGCCGCGTTTCGAGATAGATCCGAGCCGCTCCTTGCCGCCGCTAGAGTGTGCTCTTGGCGCCAATCCTGTCCAGGCGGCGAAATCGCGCCCCGTTCGGAAGCCATGAGCATCATGCACCGCGGCTCGGACAGTGGCGGCGATAATTGGCCCAACGCCCGGGATGGTGGTCAGACGTCGGGCAGTTTCGTCTTCCTTCACGCATGTCAGAATATCGCGATCAAGGCGTTCGATCCTGACGGAGAGAGTATCGATTTGCTCGACCATTTCCAGGAGAGCCTGACGCGCAACTTCGGGAATATCGCGATACTCTGGATCGCGAATCGCCTCTGCAAGTTTCGCAAGACTCGCCATCCCTGCGGCGGCGACAACGCCTAGTTCCGACATATGCGCGCGAAAAGCATTTGCCGTCTGACTTCGCTGGCGAACGAGGAGGTCGCGGGTTTTCAATACCATGCCAGCCGCTTGTTGCTCTGGAGTCTTTATCGGGACAAAGCGCATGGTCGGTCGCGTCACCGCCTCGCATATCGCTTCCGCATCGGCTGCATCAGTCTTGCTGCGTTTGACGTAGGCCTTGACGTAAATTGGCGGGATAATGCGAACATCGTGACCGCAAGCTCGAATGTGGCGAGCCCAGAAATGGGCGCTTGCACAGGCCTCCATGCCGACAAGACAAGGCGACAGCTTACGAAAGAAGTCCAACAACTGTGCCCGTCGCAAGGCGCGACGCACGATAACGTCGCCGGAAGAATCAATGGCGTGAATCTGAAAGACGGACTTGGCCAAGTCCAACCCGATGGTGGCGATGATATCCATGGAATGATCCCCTTTGATTCGAATTACTTCCAACGGCCACGATAGTTCCGAGCCGCTGCGGATCAATCGGGCCGTTCTAACCCATCACTTTTGATGAAGTCCGGGTGCCGGCTCGTGTTGGTTTCATGAAGGAATCAACGCCATGCCTCGCAGTCTGCAGCGTGGAAGCGCAATCAGCGTTACGGAACGATCATTTGCGATCTCGAACGACGACGGCCCATCCGTCTTCTGCCCGACGGGGAGCCCGCGACCGCGCAGGCGTGGCTGGCCGCTCAGCCACAGATCGCCATTGTCGCGCGTGACCGCGGCGGCGCCTATTCGCTGGCCGCCACCAAGGCGTTACCGCAGGCGACGCAGGTCGCCGATCGCTGGCATCTGATGGCGAACGCCAGCCATGCCTTCCTCGACGCCGTGCGCAAATCGATGCGTCAAATCCGCTCCGCAATCGGCGCGGCGACCGTCGATCCGGATCTGCTTACCGCCGCTGATCGTATTCAATACGAGGGATATCTGCGGCGGGAGGATGCGGACGCCGCCATCCTGGTGCGCGCCAAGAATGGAGCCTCGATCAAACAGATCGTACGGGAGACCGGGCATAGCCGGGGACTCGTGCGCAGGATTCTGCGCGGCCAGCGTTCAGACGTATTCCGAACGCGCGATAGTTCTTTGGAGCCGTATCTGCCCTGGCTCGACGCGCAATGGACCGCAGGCCTTCACAGCGGTTCCGAGCTTTGGCGGCGTCTGAAGAGCCAGGGATTCCGGGGATGTTTGCGGGTTGCTTCCGAATGGGCTGGACGGCGGCGTCGGGCCGAGAAAGCTGATACTTCAAGCTTGCGCCGCGTCCCTTCCGCCAGAACCATTGCGCGGCTGATGACGACAGGTCGCGACACGCTCTCCAAGTCAGAATCCGTAACGATTGCGGCGATAGAAAGCGGCGTCCCGCTGCTCGTCGAAGCGCGAAGCGTCATCGCAGCTTTCCACGCCATGATTGCGCATTCCACGGATGCTGAGCGCGCGTTCCACGCGATCGTGAGCGGCTGGCGCGTCGCCGACGGCGACATTGATTCAGGCCTTGGCGTCGGCGTCAAGGAGACGCTTTTTGGCTGAGAGCTTGCGTATGCTTTCCCCTGTCAGCGGAAGCCGATGAGCGTTGTGAACGAGGCGATCGAGAATGGCGTCTGCGAGCGTCGGATTGCCGATGATCTCGTGCCATTGCTCGACCGGAACCTGACCGGTGACGACAGTCGAGGCGCGTTGGTGGCGATCTTCGAGGATTTCGAGAAGATCGCGCTGCTGGGTTTCGGTGAGCGCCGACGGGACCCAATCGTCCGAAATCAGGAGCTGCACGCGCGCGAGCGTTTTCAGGAGACGGAGATAGCGCCCATCGCCGCGAGCGAGAGCCAGCGCGTCGAAGAGGCGCGGCACGCGATGATAGAGAACGCTTTTCCCGTCACGACAGGCCTTGTGGCCGAGCGCGCAAGCAATCCAACTTTTGCCGACGCCGGTCGGCCCGGTGATCAGAAGCCCCTCGGCGCGATCGATCCAGTCGCCGGCGACGAGCTTCTGGAAAAGAGCGCGGTCGACGCCGCGCGGGGTTCGTAGGTCGACATCCTCGATGACGGCGTTCTGCCGCAAGGCCGCGAACTTGAGGCGCGTGGCGAGGCGCTTTGTGTCGCGCTCGGCGGCCTCGCGATCGACCATTAGGCCGAGCCGCTCCTCGAAAGAGAGGGCGGCGATATCGGGCGATCGCCGTTGCTCCTCGAAAGCCTTGGCCATGCCGGCTAGGCCGAGGGCAATCAGGCGCTCATGAGTGGGGTGGGCGAGCATTGCGTGGTCTCCTTTTCTGGTCAGTGGAAGTAGTCGCGGCCGCGGATGTTGCCGTGGCGCACGGGTTCGCGCTCCGAGCGCTCTCCCTCGTCGAGGAAAGTGCGATCGAGGCCGTTTTTGAGGATCGAGCGGATGGAGGCGACCGAGCGCGCCCTTATCGACATGCCTCGTCGGCAGGCGGCGTCCACTCGCGCGTTGTCATAGGTCCGCGTCAGGGCGAGGATGCCGAGACAGGTTCGAAACCCCTGTTCGGGATGCGGGCGAGCGGCCATGATCTCCTCGAAAAGCGCGGCGGCCGACGGGCCGATTTTTTCGGCGGAGGCGACGAGTCGGCTCGGCGTCCAGGACGCATGGCGCCGGTGGGCGCTTGGCATGTGTTCGGGAAGCGTCGTATGGCCGCGCCGGTTCGGGGCGCGCAGATGACTGGCGACGCGCTGGCCTTTGAAGAATATCTCGACCGTTTTGTCGGCGACGCGCGCGTCGACCAGTTCGCGGATCAATCGGAACGGCGCGGAATACCAATGGCCGTCGACCTCGACATGGTAATCGGGGGCAACGCGACAGCGCTTCCAAACGGCGAAGGCGTAAGGCTGCCTCCGGCAGCTCCTTCAGGGCTGGCCTGTCGATCGCAGCGAAAAGCTCGGCCCGGCTGGCATTGAAGCCCTTCATCAGGCGGGCGTTAATGTCATGGACGAGGTCGGCGATGGCGGCGTTGAGTTCGGCGAGACTGAAGAAGCGTCGATTGCGCAGCCTGGCGACGATCCATCGTTCGGCGATCAGGACCGATTGCTCGACCTTGGCCTTGTCTCGTGGCTTGTAGGGCCGCGCAGGCAGGATCGCCGCGCCGTAATGATCGGCGAGTTCGAGATAGCTGCGGTTCAGACCCGGCTCGTAACGATCCGGGTTGGTGACGGCCGCCTTCAGATTGTCGCAAACGACGAACTTCGGCACGCCGCCGAGAAAAGCGAAGAGGTCGACGTGGGCGCCGATCCAGTCGGCGATCTGTTCGCTGGCCCGCGCCTGCGCAAAAATGTAGTTCGACGCCCCCATGGCCGCGACGAACAGCTTCCTTCGAGACGCCCATTTGGGCGTCCATTTTGACGTCTCTGGTCATACAGCCACCCTAAAAAGCAGGGGCTTCTTCGCATGATCAGAAAATTTTCGGCAGAAGGGGATCGGCTAAGCGCTTACGGTTGGCATGGACCCCTCGCTGTTGAACGAGGGGGCCATAGGCCGTCTGGATTGTCGGCGAACGCGCCCGCCGGAGCCTTCCACAGGTTGCTCACGATCCCGTGGACTGAGCGCTCACGATCGTCTGGAATCAGTGCTCAAGATCGCGTGGATTACGCACCATGATCCGAAAGAAGCATGATGCGGAGCTCGACGCCTGGATTGAGCACGCAAAATTGAGTCTCGTCGCGTCCTTGGCTAACGGCGTCATAAAAGACAGGGCTGCTGTGCGCGCCGCAATCATATCCGCTTGGTCGAACGGACAGACCGAAGGTCAGATCACAAAGCTCAAACTCGTGAAGCGACAAATGTATGGGCGCGCAAAAATCGATTTACTCGAAGCGCGCCTCATCGGCGCGAACTGATCGCGGCCTGCATCAAATCTGCGTCAGAGCCAAATTTGCGAGCCGATGGCAACGATCGCGGAGACGGCAAGAGCCGCTCCGAGTCTTGACCGTTGGAAATGAAGATTTTTCATCACCTGTTTCTCCTTATTGAAGGTTCCGCCGTTGAGGCCCTGTTTTATGTGCTGGATTTCGTACGGCTGCGCCGCGTCGCCTGGAATTCCATGGGCTGCGATAGTATGACGATCAGCGTCTCGATCCGAAGCTGGGCTCGAAACGCTCATTCTTCCGCTGGAGCCTGGAGCGTGCCCTGTCGGACGGCGCGCGCCTTCAGCATCACGAAAAACACCGGAACCAGGATCAGCACATGAATCGTAGAGGTGATCATGCCGCCGACGATCGGCGCCGCAATGGGCTTCATCACGTCCGACCCCACGCCGCTCTCCCACAGGATCGGCGTAAGACTCGCCAAAACGGCGGCGACCGTCATCAATTTGGGACGCAGCCGCTGAACGGCGCCGTCGATGGCGGCCTGTTCGATGTCGGCGCGCTGGAGCGGAGACCCGGCGGCGAGCTTTTCGTCGAGCGCTTCGTGCAAATAGACGACCATCACCACTCCGGTCTCGACCGCGATTCCGAATAGCGCGATGTAGCCGACCCAAACGGCGACGCTGAAATTGTAGCCGAGCAGCCACTGAAGTAGCAGCCCGCCCGTCATCGCATAGAGCGTCGGAAAGATGAGCACCAGCGCCTCGGTCACGGAGTGAAACACCAGATAGAGCAGCATAAAGATCGCGAAGAAGACGAGCGGCAAAATGATCTTCAGCCGCTCTTTCGCGCGCAGCTCGAACTCGTATTCGCCCGACCATTTCAGGCTGTAGCCGGCAGGCAGTTGGAGCTTCTCCTTGAGGAGCTTGTCGGCTCGCGAAACGAAGCCGCCATAATCCCGCGTCTTCAGATCGAGATAGACGTATCCGGTGAGCGCTGCGTCCTCGTCTCGGATCATCGACGGTCCTCTCGTAAACGAAATTTTCGCGAGTTCGCCTAATGGCGCTTCGGCGCCCGTCGGCGTGACGATCACGACACGCTCGAGTTTTTGAATGTCGTCACGAAAATCCGACGCATAGCGAATGGAGATGGGATAGCGCTCGCGTCCCTCTATGTTCTGGGCGATATTTTCCCCGCCGATGCCGGAGGCGATGGCGCGCTGCACGTCGCCGATGGTCAATCCGTAACGCGCCGCTTGCGCCCGCTTCACCTCTATATTGACATAAAATCCTTGCGCGACGCGCTCGGCGAAGACCGACCTCGCTTCCGGCATGGGCCCAAGAATTTGCTGCACGCGGGCGCCCAATGTCTCGATGCCTTCGAGACTCGGTCCCTGGATTTTGATGCCCACCGGGGTCTTGATCCCGGTAAGCTCCATATCCAGTCGGTTCTCGATGGGCATGGTCCAGGTGTTGGTGAGCCCCGGGAATTGCAGCCTGGCGTCCATTTCCGAGATCAGCTTTTCATAGGTTAAGCCCCGACGCCACTCGCTGCGTGGTTTCAGCATCACCGTGGTGTCGTACATGTCGAGCGGAGCGTTGTCGGTCGCGCTGTCGGAGCGGCCGATCGAGCCGAACACGCTCGCCACCTCCGGGAAAGAACGCAGAATCCGGTCCTGCTCCTGCAGCAACTGCGTCGCCTGGCCGATCGAGATTCCGGGGAGCGCCGTCGGCATGTAAAGGGATGCGCCCTCGAAGAGCGGCGGCATGAACTGGCTTCCCAATTTGAACGCAAGAGGAGCGGTCACGAGAAGGAAGACGAGATTCAGCAGCACTGTCGTCTTCGGAAAGCGAAGACAAAGTTTCAAAACCGGCAAATAAAGCGCCTGCGTTATCCGGGAGACGGGATTGCCCGCCTCCGGCTTGAGCTCCCCGCGAATGAACAAGAGCATCAGCGGCGGCGCCAGGGTGATGGTGAGCAGCGACGAAAAGCCAACCGCAAATGTCTTGGTCCAGGCCAGAGGCCGGAACATTCGCCCTTCCTGCGCTTCGAGCAGGAACACCGGCAGGAACGAGACGACGATGATCAAAAGCGAGAAGAACAGCGCCGGCCCGACCTGCTTGGCCGCATCGAGAAGAATTCTCCGCCTCTCGGCGGAAGAAATCCGGCGTGGGACGGATTCGCCTTCGCGACCCTGATGCTGCGCTTCGGAGAGGCGCCGATAGCCGTTTTCCACCATGACGATCGCCGCGTCGACCAGAACCCCGATCGCCAGCGCCAGGCCGCCGAGAGACATGATGTTCGAACTGATCTGAAGATAGTACATCGGAATGAATGACGCGAGGACGCCGATCGGCAGGATCAGGATTGGAACCAGCGCCGAGCGAAAATGAAAGAGAAAGACGGCGATCACCAGGCTGACGATGATCGCTTCCTCGATCAGATCGCGCTCGAGCGTGTGGATCGAATCCTCGATCAGCCCGGATCGATCATAAC
Source organism: Methylocystis suflitae (assembly GCF_024448135.1). Taxonomy (GTDB): domain Bacteria; phylum Pseudomonadota; class Alphaproteobacteria; order Rhizobiales; family Beijerinckiaceae; genus Methylocystis; species Methylocystis suflitae. Next base: position 11,302 of record NZ_JAMRYX010000209.1, on the reverse strand, counting down.
CGGAGACGATCTCCACGCCCGGCGGCAGCGATGCGGCAATAGCGGCAAGCTTTTTTTTGACGCCGGAGATCACATCCAGCGCATTCAAGCCATGGCGCATGACGACGATTCCGCCCACGGTTTCGCCCTCGCCGTTCCACTCCGCGACGCCGCGGCGGATGTCTGGCCCGAACGACACCGTTCCAAGATCGCGGACGAGAATCGGCGTCCCGTTCTTGGCGCCGACAGGAACGGTTTCGAGATCGGAAAGCGACTGCAGATAGCCGAGGCCCCGGACCATATATTCGGCGCCTTGCAGCTCGATCAGCCTGCCGCCGACCTCGTTGCTGCTGTCGCGGACTTTTTCGATGACCGTCGCAAGCGGGATGCTGAAGGCGCGGAGCTTCGCCGGGTCCAATCGGACCTGATACTGCTTTACGAAGCCGCCGATGCTCGCGACTTCCGCCACCCCGGGAACGGTCTCGATCTGATAGCGGAGGAACCAATCCTGAAGGCTGCGCAGATCGGCGAGACTGTGACGGTGATTGTGATCGACGATCAGATATTCATAGACCCAGCCCGCGCCGGTGGCGTCCGGACCGATCGCCGGATGAACGGTGGCGGGGAGACGCCCGCCGATCTGTTGAAGGTATTCGAGCACGCGAGAACGCGCCCAATAGAGATCGGTTCCATCCTCGAATATGACGAAGACGTAGGAATCCCCGAACATCGTCTGGGCGCGGACGGCCTTCACATGCGGCGCCGCGAGCAGGGAGGTCACGATCGGATAGGTGACCTGGTCCTCGATGATGTTGGGCGGCTGGCCTACCCATGTCGTATGAATGATCACCTGAACGTCGGAGATGTCGGGCAAAGCGTCCAGCGGAATCCGGCGCGCCGACCAGACGCCCGCCAGCATGAGGAACAGTATGGCGGTGAAGACGAGGAAACGATTGCGAGCGCAAAGGTCGATCCAGCGAGCGATCACTTACATGCCCCCTTCCGCGATCACCGAGAATTGCTTTTGTGCAATGGTCTGGCCCGCCTTGGTGGCGAGGACCGTGACCTGCCAGGTCCCGCCCATGTCGACATCTCCCCTTCCCTCGTAGAGGCCGCCGCCTTTCTCGCTCAGCTTGGTCACGCTGCGCATGGCGGCCATGCCCATCGCCGGCATCGCGGGCATGAAGAAGGTCACGGTCACCTCGGCCGCCGTGATCGGAGCCCCGTCGGCGCCGGTGAGCTTCACTTGGAATGTGTTACTTCCGGCGCGCGGCGGGGATGGTTTCGATGAGTAGTCGAGCCTCGCTTGTTCACGCGGCGCGTTCATGGACGCCGCCGCTCCCGCCCCGGGAGGCGGAGGCGCGAAGGAGCCCATCGCGGCCTGCAGCTGGCTCTCAGAATCGATCAGGAAATTGGCCGACGTGACGATGCGCTCGCCGGGCTCCAAGCCTTTCAGCACGATGTAATCGTCGCCGGCCCGCGCGCCGACTTCGATCTCGCGCGGCTCGAAATAGCCGCCGCCATGATCGACGAATGCAATCTTGCGTGCCCCCGACTGAAACACCCCTGCGGCCGGTATCGCGAGCTGCTCGCCAAGCGGCGCGTTGATGCGGACGTCCACGAACATCCCGAGCAAGAGCTTCGATTGCGGGTTGGGAATCTCCAGGCGCAGGCGCGCTCTTCGCGTCATCCGGTCCACTTCCGGCCAAATGAAGCTCACGCGCGCCGGGAAGAGCTCGCCCGGATATGCGTCGACGGTGATCGAGGCGGCGTCGCCGACCTTCACGCGACCGATGTCGCTCTGAAACACTTCCGCATAGACCCAGACGGTCGACAAATCCGCCACCGTATAGAGCTTTGCACCCGGCTCGGCATAGGCGTTGGGGAAAGCCTTTCTGCTGATGATCACCCCTGAAACCGGAGAATCAATCTCGATCTCGCGACTGATCTTTCCGCTCTTCTTCAATCGACCGATTTCCCTCTGAGGAATTTGCCAGCGCTTCAACCGCTCGGTCGCGGCGGCGAGCAGCGACGTGAGGCTGTGCGCCCCGGCCGGGGCGCCACGCAGGCTGCGATGCGCCGTTAATTCTCTCGCGACGAGATATTCCTGTTCGGCGGCGGTGACGTCTGGACTGTAAATGGTGAAAAGCGGCTGGCCGCTGCGCACAGTCTTGTAGGTTGCGTCGGCATGGACCTTCTGTATCCAGCCGGAAAAGCGGACCGTTACGTCGGCGAGCCGCGTTTCGTCGGCTTCAATGTTTCCGACGGTGCGAATATCGTCATGGACCATGCGGCGCTCCACGACGCCGGTTTTCACGCCGATGCTCTGTATGCGTTGCGCGCTCAACGTCACGGGCGCGAGGGCGGGTTCGGATGCATCATGGAGCCCCGCCTTCGCCGGCTCCTTCCCTTGGTGTTCGGCGGCGCCCGGCGTCTCACCTGCCGGCGTCTCGATCGAGGGATGTCGCAACGAGTCGTAGCGGGACCACAGGACGTATCCGAGGCCAACGGCTGTCGCGACGAGAATAACCGCCGCCGCGCCGCGCGCACGAGAGAGTCTCAAAGGTCACCCCCAATCAGACGTTCGATTCCCGCAAGCGCAACCTGTTCGTCCACCCTGAGCTGGAGCAGCTTGAGCTCGAGATCGTGGACCCGGCGCTGCGCCTCGAGAACGGCGGCGAGATCGCCGCGTCCCTGGGCGTAATTCGCCATCATTGATTTGAGCATCGCTTGCGCCTCGGGAAGCGCCTTGTGGGCCACGAGGGCCTCGGCGCGCTGCGCTGCTTTGAGCTTTTCGCGGGCTTCCGCCAGAGCGCTCTGCACGCTGAGTAGATTGGCTTCAAAGTGTTGCTCGGCGGCGCCCGCCTGCGCTTGGGCCGCCTCCTCCTCCGAGGCCTCTCGCCCCCATGGCAATGGAATGTTGACGCCAACAGTGGCGACCCCCCGACTGGACGATTGTTGGTCTGGATCAGCGGCCCGGCCCCGACCGTTACATCGGGATACCAAGCTCTCCCCGCCAGCGTGGCGCGGCTATGCGCGGCGCTGACTTCAGCGCTGCTCGTCGCGAGCGTTGGGCTGGCGTCGCGCGCGCGTTCGACGAGCGCGCCGGTAGGGAGCTCGCCCGCGGGCATGGGCCGCAGCCGCGCAGGCTCGGCCAATGGAGCGCCGGGCGGTCGCGCTAGCAAGGCGTTGAGCGCTTCGCGCGCCGCCGCCCGATCGCCTTCCAAACGCGCCCTTTCGATTTTCGCCTGCGTCTCCTCGCCGAGCGCGCGGATGGCCGACGCCTGATCGCCCGTCCCGGCGGCGTAACGCGCCTCGGCGGCGGCGCGCATGGCTTGCATGACGCCGATCACCGCATGGTTCACCGCAAGCGCTCGACTCGCCGTGTAATATTGCGCGAAGGCGACCTTGATGCGCTCGTCGAGCGCGTCGCGTGCCGCCTGTTCGCGCCCGCGGGCGGCGTCGAGATCGGCGAGCGCGGCCTCGCGCCGCAAATCGCGCTTCCCCCACAAGGGGATGGCTTGCGTCACGGTAACCGCGTGCCCGCTAAAAACATTCGGGTCGCGCCAATATTGATAGCTGTCCGAGATCGTTGGATCGTCGAGCTTGTCGGCGCCCGCGGCCTTGGCCGCGACGGCGGCGGTTTCGAGCGCGGCCGCGCGCAACGCCGGATTGAGCTCGCGCCCCACCGCAAGGACGCTCTCGACGGTTGCGCCCAGGCCCGCGGGCCGTCCGGCGCGGGCCTTAGCCGCGGCGGCTTTTTGCGGTTTGGCGGCAGGCATCGAATCCTCGTCATCGCCCTGCGCTAAAGCGCAGCTCGTTACGAAAAGAAGGACGAAGGCGCCGGCGCCCGATGATAAGCGAGACGACATAGATATGGCCTCCAACCGGCTATGATCAAACCATGATCATAGCCGGTTCGCCTCATTCGGAGCTCAGTTTTCCATGCGGAAGTTGACTACTTTGACCACGCCACCACGATGCTCGCATTGGATATCGACTTCATCGCCCTTGTGAAGCATGGCGAGGCGGGCTGTATCGGCGACCGGGAAGTTTATCGTCATCGCCGGCATGTCGATTTGTGGGATGGCCCCATGCGAAACCGTGATACGACTCGCGGGAAGATTGATCTTCCGCACCACGACACGCACCCACGGCGCTTCCCCCGGGGCCGCCTGTAGTTTTTCGATGCGTTTGGACCATTCGTCACATGACGGACGCCAGTGGCGGATGCCGCGTGTCGTCTCCGTAGGGTTAAGAGTTACGAAACAACCATCGCGATTCGGCGCTTGCGACGCAGCATAGGAACTCGAACGCGAAGTGAAATCGATGGCTCCCGCGTGAGCGAGGCCGGAGAGGGAAGTCACCGCCGCCAGGGCGGCAATGGCGAAACGTTTCATTTTGTATCCCCGAATTCATGGAAGGACGACGATGCCCTTTGATCGGATTCGGAGGCCGCCGCAAAGGCGCGGGCAGGAAGGTCCGAGACCACGGAAACTTCTCCGATAACTAAGGACATCGCGGTTGATGCGCGCCGGTTCAATACGAGCCGAACATGCGCGGAGCCGCTGTCGAGCCGCGAAGCGCAACCCGCCCGAGGCTCGATAGGCGCAAGCGCCCGATGTCTTAGACTCGCGGAGGTCTTCGAGGAGGAGCGCCGCCGACGCCAGCGATGAACGCGTCATCGAGCGGTGACAAAACGTCGAGCCTTGCGATGTTCGGCGCGGCAACAGCCGAAATTGCCGCCGCTGGTAGGCTCGCGGCAAAACACATGATCGCCAAAGGACAGCCCTTGGCGCAATTCGGCGCCGTTTTGTCGGGGCAGCACGGCATGTCGTCCGCCATGGTCATGGCGGTCGAACCGACGGCAGTGGCACGCGCGGGCGTAACAAAGGAGCCGGCGATCAATCCAAGGATCGCCAGCATCGCAAGAGTCCGTGTGAGCGCGAACCACCGAGGCATTGGACGAGACTGCCAGAACGAGGCTGAGATGACAACGTAGGGCAGGCGTCGAAAGTTGCCACCTCGCCGTTTTTCCACCGGCAGCGAGGCGACCGATTTTGAGGACAGTTCGAATTTGCTGGAGCTTGCGACACTTGAACATTGAGCCGTGGGCGCCAATCTTGCCCGACGTGAACGTACTTTTTCACGCGGAGCGCCGGATGACAAATCTCGATTTAGCCGAGCCACACCGCCGTGACGTTCTTTTCGTTGCTACCGGCGTGTGCGCCGCCGTGACGACGGCAGCGGCGGTCTGGCCTTTGATCGATGCGCTGAACCCTGACGCCGCCAGCGTTGCCGCTGGCGCGCCGATTGACGTCGATGTGGGCGGGCTGGAACCTGGCGGTAAGGTCGTCGTGCGCTGGCGCGGCTTGCCCGTGGTCATCTTCAGCAGGCCGGCTGCGGCGTTAGAGAAATTAAAGGACCCGGCGTTGATTTCCGAACTTGCCGATCCCAATTCGGAAGTCTTGCAGCAGCCGCGCTACGCTCGGAACTGGCATCGCTCGATCGACCCGGCATATGCCGTTCTTGTCGGCGTTTGCACGCATCTCGGCTGCATTCCGCTCTATTACCCGAACCCGAGCGACACCGAGCCGACCGCAGAGTGGCCTGGCGGGTTCTTCTGCCCCTGCCACGGCTCGAAATTCGATTTGGCCGGCCGCGTCTACAAAGGCGTCCCGGCGCCTTATAATCTCCCTACGCCACCGTATCGGATGATCAGCGACAGAATCCTGAGGATTGGTGAGAATCCTCCAGGCGAGAAATTCGAGATCACGTCCGTCGTCCAAATATAGGCCGATGTTGAAGTCCGTTCGCTGGCCGGACAATTCAACTCCTCGGGAAGCAACGCAGTCTGTTTGGTTTGCCCGCGCCTCTATCAAACACCGCAATCGGCTTGCTTCGCGGCGCTCACCGGCTGTCGTTGATCTATACAAGGCACCGATGAAAAACGTGATGTAAATTCGCGCCTCGCCCACGGCCGCGAAAGGAGCTTGGCCGGCACTACACGCGGTTGCACAAACTTGACCCCTCAAACCAGAGCTTGTGGATCAGACGCCCCGAAATTCGCAATAATCGCGTCCGATCGGTGAAGTCTGGTTGACAACTTTGGCGTTCGACACCAAGTCACGCCGACTATGGAAAGACGTTCGAGCTCGGCTCCCGCTTCGATCATTTTGAAGCCTCGGTGCCGACGTTTCTCTGACGCATTGCTAGTTGGGTTGCGCTGCAAAGCCTCTGCTGGTTGGAGCAAATCGCTTACGGGAGTAAATCGCTTATGCATGTGAGGGCGGTAGACAACTTGGAGTTCATTCATGAGCACAAAGGATCAACGGGCCAGCGAGCGCAGGTCGCTTTTGCGAGACTTCGTCCAGGCGGGCCGCCACCATCTCGGTGGTCGACGGGCCTGGATGGCGTGGGCCATCGTCGTGGTGGCAGCAGGCCTCACGTTCAACTGGCGGTGGCTCATGACAGCGGGGCTGGCGCCGCTCCTTTTGGTCCTGCTTCCTTGCGCAGCAATGTGCGCCCTCAGTCTGCGCATGAACAGAAGCGAGCAAGGCGACAACGAGAAGTAGGGTGGTTCCGATCAAACATACTAGCCCTTAATGAAAGGCGATTGCCAAGGCTGAAGGCGAACGCTGATCGGGAGTCAGCAAGCGGCTTGTGCCATCCGGCACAGCTGGGTCGGCCTCGCGTTTCGTGATGCGGCCCTGGGGCACATCGAGAGCCCATCATGAAATCACCAGATGCGTAGGGTCTCGGCCTACATGGCCGTGCTTGTCGTCGCCCCGTCGCCACCGCACAAGATTTCCGGCCAAAAAGGTTCTCCACGTTGAGCTGCGCAGAGATTGCGTTGGTGATTTTCCAAAAGGCCGCCGCATCCACGCGAGCATAGCCCGGCGCCACGACTGCATTGTCAATCGCAGGGGAAAATTTGGCATTGTAGATCACGCCTGCCCCTAGTCCAAAAACGCCCGGTCGGTCGTCAAAGAGCGACGACACGTCATATTTGTTCCAGAAAGAGAGCGTGTCGCGCGGGACGTTGGGCGTCACTTTTCCCGGATAGATCAGGAAAGGGTCGGCGGGATTGGGAAAGGCGTTCGCGCTCAACACGCGGCCGGACTGATGACCATAGCCGAGGGTGACCTGCCACTGGTCGGTGACATAGCCTACCAGCCCAATTTCTCCACCTCTTGTCCTGGTATTCGCGGCGACGTCGTTGAACGCGTGGACCGTAATCGGCTGATTTGTCCGGTTGAGCTGATAGAGCGACGTAGTGAGCAGAAGCAGCGGCGTGATCTGATATTTCATGCCGACTTCGAAATTCTGGAAGCCCTGCGGCGCAAGCGCTGCGAGCGAGGGCGTCAGCACGACGAATTGGTCGCTAGAGGCAGGCAAGAATGAGCGTGAATAAGCGCCGTAGAATGACAAATCTTCATTCGGTTTGACGACAAGACCGAGCCGCGGCGACCATTTGTTGGTGACATTTCGAATGGTCTGATTAATCGTATCGACGATTTCGCCTTCGGCCTCTTCTGCGGCCTGGTCGCCGGGGTTTGCGCCCGGGGGCAGCGGGAAATCCGCGCCGCGGAAGTTCAAGTCAAAACGATCGAACCGCACGCCTGCGATCACGTCGATATGCTTCGTGATCGCTATCTGGTCTTGAACATAACCCGACGCAAGCATCAGATTTGTGTAACGGCGCTCGCGCCCGTCGCCGTAGATCATCGGATAATAAATTGTCGGCGCCAGGAAGGGCGCGTCGACTGCGACGGCGCTACGATCGCAGCACGGCATCGCCAATAATTGTGTACTCGAGTCGCGTCTTGTCGCCGAGCGCCCCGAACAAGACATCGCCGCCAGAGACCGCCATACCAATTTCCGGCGCGACCAGGCCGGCCTCGATGCGCGCTGTACGCCACGCAGCGAGTTCCGCGGCAATCGACTCGACGGCGCGGAGCGCATCCGCGGCATAAGTCTCGTTCGCGACGATAGCGCCAAAGCTCGCGAGGATGCCGTCGCCGAGGAATTTGTCGATAAATCCGCCATGTCGCTGAACGAGCGGTATAACGTGCTTCCGATATTCGCCGAGCAACTCCATCACGGCCTCTGGAGAGAGCAGGCGGGCGATCTGCGCGAAGCCGCGAAGGTCGACGACGAGCGCCGCCGCCGAGCGCAATTCCGCCTGTCCTGGTTCGATCGATGAGTCAGCGCGGGCGATTTTCTGCGCCACTCCCCTTGCGACAAAGCGAGATAACTCGGTCGCGGCGGCGTGATCGACCGCGCACCGTAGAATAAGCTGCCGGGTTCTTCGCATGGCGAGACCTAGCACCGCAGTGACGATAAGGATTGAAACTATCTTATCAAATTCTGCGCCCAGCAGAATGCTCGATGACGTCAAATACCGGACGTAATCATGAGTGATCGAAGCAGCGTCAGTTTGCGCCATGATCGCGCGCGCCCTTGGCGGCGATGACGTGACGCAAGTGATCGGCGTCATAGGCGGTATCGGCCATGACGACCTCCGCAGGCAATCCCTCGATCAATGCAGCGGCTTGCGGCGCATCGCCCTTCTGACCTGCGGTCAGCGTGAACCGCAGTTTGAGGCCTTTCAGCATCTTTGGCCCCTTCTTTCTTGACGACACTCGGTGGAGATTCGCTTACGCTGACCTTGCCATCCACCCTTGCCCCTATCCGCCTGATGCTGGCAGAAATATCGGCCCCTCGCGGTTTCGACATCCGTCGCAAGACGGCGGGATACATTGTCCGAGGGCTTTTGAACGGCTCGTCACCGACCCGCTCTACCTCGTAGGGTGCTGCCGATGGGACGGCAGGTCCGGCCAGATGGCTCTGCCGGACAATCACACATACGACTTCATGTCGCACCCATTCATAAAAGCCGCTTGCAGGAATGATGCAGCGGCGCGACTTGAACGCCGATCGAAATATCGGCTTTTCGGCGGCCGTCTCGGCGCGAGCATTAAAGGTCGCGAGAAGCTCTTTGAGGACTTTTTTCAGGAATTTTGTCAACAGAGCAGGCATGACGATTTGGTCAGCTCATGAACAGCGCGCAACCGAGAGAGGCGCTGGCCAAATCCTACGCCCGGTGGCGATCAAGCCGCCTCGGACAGATCACCGACGCTCTTGAGCAGCAGTTGCTTCTTGAACTTCTCGGCCCCGTTGCTGGCTTGACGCTGCTCGATATCGGCTGCGGCGACGGAGCGCTCGCAATGGAGCTCGCAAGGCGTGGCGCAATCGTAACCGGGCTTGATGCAGACCCCGCGATGATCGCCGCCGCGCGGCGACGCCTCGAAAACGAGGGCGCGCCGCTCCGCCTCGTGGATGGACGGGCGGAGCGCCTGCCGTTCGACGACGAAGCGTTCGACCTCGTCGTAGCCGTGACTGTCCTGTGTTTCGTTCGTGACGACGAGCGAGTGGTCGCCGAAATGGCTCGCGTGCTGAAGCGGTGAGGACGGGTTGTTATTGGCGAGCTCGGTTGCTGGAGCCTCTGGGTCTTCTATCGACGCGTCTGCGGCGCACTTGGCCATCCGACTTGGCGCGCCGCGCGTTTCCACACTGCAGGCGAGATTTGTAATCTCCTGTATGCTGCGGGGCTGGAAGTGGTCGAGGCGCGAGGAGTTGTGCATTATCCGCCGTGCGGGGTCGCCGCCAAACTCTTTGCGCCTCTCGATCTATGGCTCGGTCGGTCGACGGCCTTAGGACCAGCCTTTATCGCCGTGTCGGCAACGAAGCCTCCGAAAACGAACACGGGAGACCAATAGGACGATGATATTCAACGCCGCGCTCGACGTGCCCTCGCGAGGGTTTCGCAGCCTGCCACCGCCGGCCGTCTCGAAACCCGGTGACGACAGATGAGCCGTCTCATATAGGCAAGCTGGGCACGACGATGAAATAGGCGTTCAGCATATAGAGGCCGGCGAGGATCAGCAGAACGCCGCCAATAGCTTCGATGGCCTTGTGGAGTCTTTGCAATCGAGAAAGGCTTTCCAGCCAGCCGACGGCGAGACCGCCGAGCATGATGGGAATCGCCCGACCCAGGGCGAACGCCAGCAGCAGCGTCGCTCCGAAAAGCGGAGACCCGACGCTGAGGGCCACGCCGAGCAGGACGATCAACGCCGGCGTGCAAAAAGGGCAGACGGCCACTGAGAAAGGGATGCCCAACGCAAATGCGCCCCAGGCTCCTGTCGCGCGCTTGGCGCGCACCGGCAGCGCGAGCGCCGGAACCTGCAACCATCCCAGCCAGATGAACCCCATCACGATAAGCAGAGGACCGAGCGCCAGACCCCATGCGCGACCGAGGAGATATTGGACCCAACTACCGCCCAGACTGGCCAACAAACCGAGTCCCACGTGGGTGAGAATCATGCCCAAAACGAAAAGACCTCCAAAAAGCGCAGCTTGGCGCTTTGAGCGCGCCTTTGTCACATAGGCGAGGGAGACAGGGATCGCCGCCAAGGCGACCGGATTGAAGCTGAAAGCAAAACCGGCAGCCAGTCCAACCCACAGAGCCGCGAATCCGCCGTGAGACACTGCCTGCCGAAGCGCTTCCGCGTCCATCAGCGCGAGCCCAGAGCGCGTAGCGCGGCCCTAAAGTGGTCGCGGGTCGGTAGTGACGAAAAGCGTAACTCGCCGTTCACGGCGATGGCGGGCATCGAGAGCACTCCGAGCGCGACGGCGTAATCGAGTTCGTCGAGCACGTTGACCTCGCGCCAGATCAAATTGTCCTCGCCGAAAAGAGACGCGGCCACGTCACGCAGTTCGCTCTGTTTTGCCGCGCAATTTTTGCATCCTGGCGCTGCGATGACCTCGATCTTCACTTTCATCGGGACGCCTCGCGCAGACTGACGTCGAGCGCGCCGAGGATCGGGCAATCGTCCGTCGGATTCCGCCCGCCTTCGCAACTGTGTATCAGGCCGTCGAGCGCTCGCGACATCGCTCGCAATGCCTCGAGTTTGCCCTCGATCTGCAGCTTCTTCTCGATGACCAGGCTGCGCACGTCCTCGCAGCAGGCGCTGTCCTTGCGCTTCAGCGCCAACAGTTCCTTTATGTCCGACAGCGTGAATCCGCATGCCTTCGCGTGTTTGACGAAGCGGAGGCGGCGTACGGCGTCATTATCGTAAAGCCGGTAGCCGGCCGTCGTTTTCGACGCCGGCGCAAGCAGGCCTTCCGTCTCGTAGTAGCGCAGCGTGTCGGCGCTGACGCCAGCCATTCTCGCCACTTTGCCAATGGTGTGCATAATGCGCTCCAGGTCGTTTCAGCCTTTATAAACCTTCGAGCAAACACCAAGGTCAAGCGCCGATGA
>NZ_JAMRYX010000208.1 GCF_024448135.1 Methylocystis suflitae | reverse complement strand
CCCGTCGTCGCCACTGCGCTGCTCGATCGACTTCTGCACCACGCGGTCGTCTTCCAGATCGAAGGATCGAGCTATCGCCTGCGCGAACACGCCGATCTGCTGCCCGAACAAGTTCGGACAAAAGCGAGCATCCAACCCGCGCCGATCCCGCCGACGCTCCGGCGCCGCGGACGGCCACCAAAAAACGGAGGCGCCGATCACGACATCGGTTGATCGCCATGCCCGCCAGACTGGGGAATTTTACTTCGGCGCTTCTGGGGAAATTAAACCCGCATTCGCCGGATGACGCATGATCTTTCTGTACGAATCGGCCGTTTCAGGCATAATTTTTAGAGCGTTATGCTTCATTCAGCGAGGCGGCCATGGCGAACCCGGCGGGTGAATCGAATGGTGAGGCGCTCAGGCTCAATTTCGACCGCCGACTGATGCTGCAATTTCGCGGATCAGTCGTGACTTCCGATGCCGGCTTGCTCGCCTATCGCGAACTCGACGACGCTCTTGGCCTCAGCGCCATGGCGAGCGACGTTCTGGCCGACGCCCGCACCGGCAAGAACGGGCGACACGGCCTCGCCGGATTGTTTCGGCAATCCGTTTTCGGACGCCTCGCCGGCTACGAGGACGTGAACGACGCCGAGCGGCTTCGGCATGATCCAGCGATGCGTTGGGTCGTCGGCGGCAAGGCGGCCCATAAGAGCGCAGCCTCGCCCAGTCAAATGGGTCGCTTCGAAACTCGCTGGCTCACGGCCGACAAAAATTTGTTGGCGCTCATTGATCTTTCTGGCCGGTGGATCGACCGCGTGCATGCACGCCGCCCGCCCAAAGGCGTCATCCTCGACATGGATTCGAGCGTCAGTCCGACGCATGGCGAACAGGAAAAGAGCTGTTGGAACGGGCATTACGAATGCACGTGCTATCATCCGTTGTTCTTGTTCAACCAGTTCGGCGATCTGGAACGCTGTGCGCTGCGGCCGGGCAACGTCCATAGCGCTGACGGCTGGGATGGCGTGCTGAAGCCGGTCGTGGCGCGCTACAAAGGCCATGTCTCGCGCATCCATTTTCGCGGCGACGCCGGCTTCGCCAATCCCGACATATATGCCTATCTCGAAGCCGAGGGCGTCAAATACGCCATTCGCCTGCCGACGAACCGCATCTTGCAAGAGCGGATCGCGCATCTGCTGACGCGCCCGGTGGGACGGCCGCCGAATGAAGTGCGGCGCTTCTATGCGAGCTTTAGCTATCAGGCCAGAAGCTGGACCAACCCGCGCCGGGTCGTCGCCAAGGTCGAATGGCATGTGGGCGAGCTTTATCCGCGCGTTGGGTTCATCGTGACCAATTTGGCGCGGCGCGCCGAGAATGTCGTCGCTTTCTACAACAAGCGCGGGACTTGCGAGCAAAACATCAAGGAAGGCAAGGGCGCGATCAACTGGACGCGGCTGTCGTGCCGGTCGTTCGCCGCCAACGCCGTGCGCCTCCAGCTTCACGCCCTCGCCTACAACCTCGGCAACTTCCTGCGCACGCTGGCGACGCCGGAGCCGATCAAGGATTGGACGCTGACGACGCTCAACGAAAAGCTGATCAAGATCGGGGCGAGGGTCGTGAGCCACGCCCGCTATGTGGCCTTCCAGATGGCGGAGGTAGCCATTGCACGAGACCTGTTCGCTGACATCTTGCGGATGATCGGGGAGCTTCGGGCACCGCCCGTCACATCAACGGCGTAGTGCGTTCGCTTGTTACGAGTTCGATCGAAACGACGGGAGAGGTGTGTCTCGATGAGGGGAAACGCGACATTTTTCGACGCTAGGCGCAGCATTCGCCAGCCCGTAGCCCCATCCACTCGGCTGCCGGTGCTACGGGCTTGCCAGAACCTGTCTGTCGGAGCAGAGTTGGCACAAAATCGCACGCTATCCGGCGAATGTGGGTTAAAATCGGCATTTACAAGTTCCGCCCCGGCATGCGCAAGGCGCTCGCTGACGCCGTGGAGGCGTTCTTGAACCTGTTGGATCAGATCGACGCTGACGCCGATCTTGAGGAAGACAATCCGCCCGAAGACGATGCACCTTGCGAGGACGTGGGCGACAATGAGCCAAGCCTGGGAGCCCTCGGCGGCACTGCGCTGGGCGGCTATTTCAATCAAGCGGGCTGGGCTCAGGGTGCGAGCGACGATCGCGAAGACGAGCACGACGGGTGCGAGCCGGGCGGCGATGACGAGCCGACTCTCGGCGCGACGACCGCCATCAATCAAGGGCATGCCTGGCGGGCGAATGCGGATGCCTGGGGCTCATGCGACGAAGCGGAGCCTTCGCTCGGCTGGGGCGGCGTTGGCTGCGGCCATCCCGAGATGGCGCTGCGCGGCTATGACGACGATCGGGAGAGGACTACAGGGCCGCGCGACGAAGAAGACGACGACAGCGACAAAGGAGAGCTGGACGGCGATTGGATAGATTCTTGGTTCAATCCGCTGCACCTGCCAGGCGGCAATGGCACGGTGCGGAGACCAGGCCGATGACCGACCTTTCCAACGTCAAGGCGCGGCCATGCGAACGTCTCGGCGCATCGTCGAAAGCGCAGAGCGATGCGCCCTTAAGGCGGACGATTTGCGGAGAAGGCTGAGGCCGTGACTTACGACCGCGCCGCGATCATGCGGGACGCCCACAAACGGTTCCGAGACGGCCAGCGCCTCGGGCTCGGTTGGACGTTTGTGCAATGCCTGTCGACGGCGTGGGCGGCGGCGAAGGATCCGGCGCAAGGCTCATGCCCGAGGATTTGCGGCGGTCGGAGGATTATGCCGAGGTAGGGTCAGTCATCATCATGATAGCCGTGACCATGATGACCGCGACGGTGCCAGTCATAGTGGCTTGTATCGTGCCAGTCATAGTGGTCGCCATGGCGATCCCAATGTCCACTGGGATGATAGTCCCAATGACCATGATGGCGGCCTCTCCAATGGCCCCAACCACCATGATCGCCCCAACCGCCATCGCCATAGCCGTCCCACGCGATAGCCGCAGTTGGGAGAGCCAAAGCCGTGGTCAAAGCCGCAATGAGCGATAGTTTGCGCAGCATGCAAATCTCCTTCTGCCCCCGCAATCGATTCGCACCGAGCCACTGAACGGCCGCTGAACGAAGCTCCCTCGTTGACGTGGGCTTTTGCCTCCGGCATCGAGCGTCGGATGCTGGCGATCAGTAATCGGGCTTGTACTGACCGAGCCTTCAAATTATATAGTGTGCACGCCGGCGAGCTGAGACGCCGGGCAGAAACGCCCCTGAGCGCGGGCAATCGCTCAGGGGCGTTTTCTTTTGCGGCGGTCGACTGGACTGCGTGAGCCCATCGTAATTTTGAAGGTATGACCTTCGATGGCCGCCCGTTAGCAGACCCAATGCCACTGGCCATACCACCAGCGCCAGCAGCCGCCTCGATGACCGCCCCAGCCGCCGTGACCGCCCCAATGGCCGCCATGGTGGCCGCCCCAGTGGCCACCACCATGCCCGCCACCGTGGTGCCCGCCGCCGTGGCCGTTCCAGGCGAGCGCCGCAGATGGAAACGCTAAGGCCGCCGCGACGGCCATTATGAGAGACAGTTTGCGAATCATTGAATTTCTCCTCGAATGAGAGGGGTTCCTCTTTTGCCACTCGTTTGAACCGGGATTGCGCGAATGATCCATGAGCTTCTTTCAATCCGGGCTAGGGACGCCGATCGCCAGCGTTATCGCACACGCAAATCAGTCCGCGCAATTCTGGACCGAAGGCGAGATGACCACCAACTGAAAAGGATTCACTTGAGCGTATCAGTCCGAGGGGCGCCGAGGTAGCTTAGATAAAGACGGGCGGTCGGATCAGGAGGCTAGCGAGCTTCGACGATCCTATCGCCGCACATGACGCAGAGTCGAACTCTTCTTCATCCTTCCGCCCTAAGGCGCGCCGGCTGCCATTGCGCCTTTGCGGCGCCGATCGACAGGTAGCCGCCCTGCGCTGCGTCCCCGGTTGAGCCTGAGCCGTATAAATTTGGATTTCCCCAGGATAGGAGAGAACGTCCCGAGCCCGGATGCATGCGCGGGGAGCGTTTTTTATTGAGGGAGTCCATTATCGAGGGAGTCCTTGGTCGAGAGAATCCCTACTTGGATTGGTGAAGATTTTTCGCATGGAGCGCGTCCAATAGCTCATTGCCCTTCAGCGAAGAGACGCGCGCGGCGGTGCCGTCTTCGTTGCATTTCCCGCTCGTGTTTTTCGAGCCAGTGCATTGGCGGCTCCCGTCGGCGGGGCATTCGAAGACGACGTCGTTTGTGCATCCGACCAAAGAATTGCCTTTGATGCCATAATTGCAGGTTTGTCCTGCATCGTGCATCCGATCGCACGCCGAGATAACGGCGCCGACCGGCGCCGCAATCGCAGCCGAGACAGTCACAGAAGAAATAAGCGCGACCGCCCATGTTCGTGCAATGGTCGTCCTCATGGCAAATCTCCAAAATTGCTGATTTGGCGTTGCCCTCCCAAAGCCCCTTGAAATTGTAGAGCCCAATTCACCGCGAGGAAGATCGCGAGAGAGTTTACCCGGCATTCGCCAGATGGGCTGATGTTTCGAGGTAAATCTGCCCCGACGAAGCGAGAACTGACCATGCGACAACTTCGACATTTGTTGCGGCTTCACCACGACGGGGTGAGCACGCGCGAGATCGGGCGCCGGCTTGGCGTGGCGCGCAGCACGATCCAGGACAATCTGAAACGAACGGCGGCGGCTGGCCTCCAAGGAGAGCATGACAAAGTGTGGGGCGCCTAAAACTGGGCTGATGTTCGTGTGTTATGAATAGGCCGGATCGGGCGGTGAGAAAGATTACGTTTGATGCGTGTCCGGCGTCAGCGCCATTGCGCGGGCGATCGGCGCCGATCCATATGCGCTACTCAAGAATCGATTAAAGACGCTCAAGCGGTCCATATATGGTCGCGCCGGCATCGAACTGCTTCGCGCGCGGATGCTACCGCTTCAGGACTGCAACTTGCACCGAGAGTGAAACAGACCCCCTTGAAGTGCAAATCGACAGCGTGGTTTCACAGGGCGGGGCGATTCTGGATAAGATCGACGACGACGTGTGGGTCGGAGAGCGTGGACGTGTCGCCGAGTGTGCCGAATTCCCCTTCGGCGATTTTGCGCAGGATGCGGCGCATGATCTTGCCGGAGCGTGTCTTCGGTAGACCGCGCGTGAATTGGATCACGTCGGGCGTGGCGATCGGACCGATTTCCCGCCGCACCCAGTTCACGAGTTCCTTGCGCAAATGTTCGGTCGGCGCGACCTCATCAATGAGCGTCACATACGCATAAATGCCTTGGCCCTTGAGATCATGCGGATAACCAACGACCGCCGCTTCCGACACCTTCTCATGGGCCGCCAGCGCGCTCTCGACCTCGGCCGTGCCCATGCGATGCCCAGAGACATTAATCACGTCATCCACGCGCCCCGTGATCCAGTAATACCCGTCGGCGTCGCGCCGCGCGCCGTCGCCAGTGAAATATTTGCCGGGATAGGCGCTAAAGTAGGTCTGCGCGAATCTCTCATGGTCGCCATAGACGGTGCGCGCCTGGCCCGGCCAGCTATCGGCGATGACGAGATTGCCCTCGCAGGTGCCCTCCAGCACATTGCCGGCGGCGTCGACGATTTCGGGCGCGACGCCGAAAAAGGGTTTCGTCGCCGAACTAGGCTTCAAGGCCGTCGCACCGGGAAGCGGCGCGATGAGAATGCCGCCCGTCTCGGTCTGCCACCAAGTGTCAACAATCGGGCAGCGCCCATCGCCGACGACTTGGTGATACCACTCCCAGGCCTCCGGATTGATCGGCTCGCCCACCGAGCCGAGCAACCGCAGCGACTTGCGGCTGGATTTCTTCACAGGCTCTTCGCCCGCCGCCATCAAAGCGCGGATCGCGGTCGGCGCCGTGTAGAAGATGTTCACGCCATGCTTGTCGATCACCTCCCAGAAGCGGGAGACGCTCGGATAATTTGGCACGCCCTCGAACATCAACGTCGTCGCACCATTGGCGAGCGGACCATAGAGGATATAGCTGTGGCCGGTCACCCAGCCGACGTCGGCCGTGCACCAGTAAACGTCGCCGTCGCGATAGTCGAAAACGAGTTGATGGGTTAGTGCGGCATAGACGAGATAGCCGCCTGTCGTGTGCAATACGCCCTTCGGCTTGCCAGTAGAGCCTGACGTATAGAGGATGAACAGCGGCTCTTCGGCGCCCATCTCCGCATAGGGATAGTCGGCGTGAACGCTCGCCGCCTCCTCCTCATAGCGGAAGTCGCGGCCCGGCGTCATGTCGACCTCTGCGCCAGTGCGCGTGACGACGAGCACGGTCTTGACGGGCGCTTTCTCCAGCGCCGCGTCCACATTGGCCTTGAGCGGAATTCTTCGTCCCCCGCGCAAACCCTCGTCGGCGGTGACGACGACGTCCGAGACGGCATCCTCGATGCGCCCCGCGAGCGCCTCCGGCGAGAAGCCGCCGAACACCACGGAGTGAATCGCGCCGATGCGCGCGCAGGCGACCATGGCGTAGGCGGCCTCGGGGATCATCGGCAGGTAGATCGTGATGCGGTCGCCCTTCTTGACCCCGTGCTTCTTCAGCACATTGGCGAAGCGGCAGACCTGTTCGTGCAACTCGGCGTAGGTGATGTGACGCGAGATAGAGGGGTCGTCGCCCTCCCAAATGATTGCGGTCTGGTTCGCGCGCTCGGGCAGATGCCGGTCGACGCAGTTCATCGCGACATTGGTTGTTCCGTCCTCGAACCATCTGATCGAGACATTATGCGTGTCGAAGCTCGTATGCTTTACTTTCGTGAAGGGCGTGATCCATTCAATCCTTTGCGCCTGCTCCGTCCAAAAGCCGTCGGGGTCTTTCAGCGAACGCTCGTAAAGCGCGCCATAGGCGTCGTCGTTCATGCTCGCGTTCTTCCAGTCGGGGACGGGATAGAGTTTTTCCGGCATTCGAGATTCCCATTCACGGGTTCAGCCAAAAGAGAACAGAACAGCGGCCCCTTTTTCGGGGTCGCTGTTCTTAAGTCATCGATCGGGGTCACGGCTCAGAAGTGCGAGTTCGCATCCGTGAAGTGCGGCACGATCGCCCCGTAAACGGGTGAAATGTGCCGAGTGCCCTTGTCGTCATACAAGAAAAGCAATCCGCCAAACCGGTTGTCTGGGTCGGTGATCAGCGCCGAGAGCCGCTCAAGCTCCCAAATGGCGTCGGTCGCGTCGAGAGTGACGCGAGCTGTTTCACCGGGAGCCAGCGGTTTGTCGCCTTCCACGACTAGGCCGCTTCTGGGAACGATATCGCTCGGATAATCCGCCGGCACCGCCGCCATCGCCGCCGAATTCGCCTTGTTCACGAAGCGAAGATTCGCGGTCGTGAATTCGCCGACAGTGAGAACGTTGTCGCTGTTGTTTTTCAGCTCCAACGTCATTCGCATCGACCGACCAGGAACGTCATAGACCGCACGCACAACCTTGACGTCCACGCTCCTCGCCGCCTCCGGCAACGGATCGACAACGGCCCTCCCGCCCTGAAGCGGCAGGGTCATGGGGTATTTCTTTTCCGCCCAATGTGCACCGCCATAGACGAGAGCAATGGTTCCGACAGCGATCACTCCGGCAACAACCTTGTCCGCCTTTGTTATTAGGAGGTCTTCGCGGCCCCTCAACAAAGCGAGGTGTCGGGGCATTAGCAACGGGCGTCGGAGCCACCACAGCATCCAAGCTAATGCGATAAAGCCCCACAATCCCTGCCAAGCGAGCACAGTTCCCATGCCATAGGTCGCGAGATTGGGAATGGTTTCGCCCGTCAACGTCTTGAGCGGATAAACGAAGTCGTCCACGCTTCCAGAAACCTCCACCCAGCTTCCCGGACCTGCGAGGGGGCCGGCGCCATTAACGAGCAGCGACGGATGGATGTGATAGCGACCCGGATAGCGCGCCTGAAGGACGAGCTTGAACTCGTATTCCCGCCCGTTGACCATCCCGAAAGACTGGAGGACGGGCATCTCATTGACGTAGGATTCCTTTTTCGCCATCACCGAACCGGGGCCGGCGGTGGAGAGAAACACCGACATCGGATGCGGCAGATTGTTGGGCCAATCCTCGAAGGCGCGCACACGACCGGTGACAACGAGTTCGTCGTTCACTTTCAGTTTACTGGCGGACCATTTCAGATCGTACCAATGTAACGTGCGCATACGCAGGAACGGCTCCTGATTGCGCTCGCCATGGGCCTGAGCCGACGAGGCTAGGCCAACGACTCCCGCCGCAAGGCTCAATGCAACGGTTGCGGCTTTCATTCCGGCGATCAGGATCGACCAGGGCTTGCTGTTCGTCCGATCGCTTGGCGTCGAGTTCTTCATCATTGCGGACTCCTCCCGATCAAGACTGTTGAGAGTTCTTGAGACCCATGTAACTGGCGAGGGGATTCGCCACCCAGATCATTTTGGAGAACGCCCAGCCCATGAACCACCATCCGATGTAAATCACCATGCACAGAAAGGCCGAGAAGAACGCCGACACCGCGCTGGAATGGCCGCCAAACGTGCGCAACGTCCCGCGTTCGATGAACCGCAGATATTCAGGGGTCGCAGAACGAGGAAAGGTGTAGCCCACCATATCGGCGACCGAGGTGGTTTGGCCCATGTGTTCGACCGGCAGGTGATACGCCGCGAGCATGACCCAATTGCTCGGATAGAACAGCAACCCGAAACCCCAGGCGCCGAAGATCGCCGTCAGCAGCCAGTTGCGTGTGAGCAGGAGCACCGCGTCAAGGAACAACGCGCTAGGGATCAACAGCGACGGCCAGATCAATGCGTAAGGGAAACGCGCCCAGAGATGGAACCCCAAGACGCGGTTGATCCATTCGCCAAGCATCAGCGCAACGATGCACAGCGTCGCGCCGAATGGCACGCGGAAGAAGGTCCAGAGGAAATATTGAACCGCCGCGGGGAAACAAATCGCCGCCGCCGGCGCCACCGTCGGCCAGAACTGCCGATCCTTCCAGTCGACCCAGAAATCCCAGTCGCCCGCGAGCAACATATAGTGCAAGTGGAACGCGCCGGTGACCAGAAAGAGCGCGATCAGAACGATGACCCAGTCGAAGTTCCGCGACACTTTCGCGCCTGCGGGGGTCAGGCCTGCAGCTGCGATGACCGGGTCTTCGGCGGCAGCGCCGCCTGCGGTCGTCGATGACATAGACATGTTGTGTCCTTTCCGTCCCTTGTGTTTTTTTGCTGCGTCGGAGTGCAATCCTGCGCAGGCAGTATCGTTAACGGTCCCATGGGGCCGCTTGATTCTTTGCCTTGTCGTCTCGAATGTGTGGTGTTTCTGCTCTCGGCGTCAGACCAGCTCTTGGCCTTCCCAGACGTTCATTCTGCGCATGACGTCGAGAATGCCGTAGCAGAGCTGGCACGCGAGACCGAAAACACCGAGCGCCGTCCAGCCAAGCACGACGAAGCCCCAATGGAGCGGCGCCGTGAACCATTCCTCCATGATCCAGAATGCATGGCCGAACTCGTTGAAGCCGACGTTCGGCAGGATCATGAACGGACCGGCGACAGCGATCACGAACGGGATCGAGATATTCCTGGAGAAGCGCGGCAACCGGGTGATCGAATAGATCAACGCCGCGACGCCGCAGCTGATGTAGACCGGGAAGCTCAAGTAGAAAATCCCGATGTGACTCGGCGTGAAGCTGGTGTCGCGCATCACGGTCTGATGCCAGGAACCGTCTTGCTCCGCAAAATAGCTGGCACCCCAGTAGACCGCGAAGGTGTACACGCAGATCAAGCCCAGCAGCACGAAGTAGCGCCGCAACTCCTCCGCCGGCGCGAGAGCGCTCAGATTAGTGTCGCGCGTGAACCAGAGATAGCCCCACCAAATGATCGCGAGCGCGGGAACGATGATCAGCTGCGCGTACATGAGATTCATCCAGTAGGTCTGAAACTCCGGCGCAGTCGAGTCGAGGCCGTATTCCCATCCGGCCCACCCCTGATAGATGCGGTACAGCATATAGAACACGGTCAGCCCGACGATGCCCAAGGTCGCCGGGCGAACCCAAGCGCTCGCACCGCCTTCCGCAGCGCCGACCTCTTGAGCCGAAGCTTTTGGTTGTACGTATTCCGTCGTTGTGCTCATTCGATTCCCCTTGAGTTTTCCCCGCGGGCCGCACGACCGAACCCGACTATTTCTTCATTTCTCGCCAGCGCGCTCACTACGGCCCACGAGCCGTCATATGGTCGTCGCACGACGATGTTGGTTGTCTCGACCGCGCCCCCGAAGCAAGACGGCTTGCGCCCGGACCAAAATCGGCGCCTGCACAAGACCGTCCGCTCCGTCGGGGGAGGAGGCCAGACAACGATAGAAGAGGAACGCAAGGCGCGTGCCATCAGACGACCTGCGCCAAGCGCTTCTCCTTGGCGTTGAATCAATTGAAGTTATTTCCGAACCGCTGGCGCGTGCGCAAAGATCGCACGAAAAATCAACGAATGGCGCTTCTCGTCTCCGTCGCATCGCGACGGCATGGCGACAGCCGCCGCGACAGTTGCGACAACCCGAATGCGATAGGCGCGTCGTTGGCGTATGTCACTGAAAACTGAAATGGACCAGCAGAGGGCTATCCACTGCTATTGGGGATGAAGCTTCGATCGGCCGCACAGGCGCTTCGGTCGCGTTCCTCGCGACAGGCACCCCCCAAAACAACTGAAAGAAATCACGAGCGCTGGCATCCGACGACCACGTTCGCAGTGCCTTGAACGGGAACAGAGCGACCTCCGGATAAAGCGCGTCTCGGCCCGCCGCGGAAGAACAGCCGGCAGATGCAGCTATGTCGCAACTGTCGCGGCCTCTGATGCACGGCTGTCGCGACGCGACAGGAAAGCGATGGGCTTTCTCAGGGTTACCCGGTGTCAGACCCAGAACGCCAATCTAACTCACCGTTAAATCAACCCTCTAGGCGGCCGGGCCGCAAGCGCCGATCGTTGGCACACGCCTTGCGCTTCAGCGCTTCTGTTGTCTGGGCTCCTGTCGTCTGGTCGCCTCCTTTGGCGGACCGGATGTTTTCCTGCGGCAATCGTTCTGGCCCAAGTGCAACGCGTCGACGGATGAGAACTCTCAGGAGACTGGACCCAATGATTAGGAATTTCGCTCATGGCGTGCTTACCGCTCTCGTGATCGGGACCGCGCTCGACTGCGCTCAAGGCGCGGATCTCCCGAGCTATAAAGACGCGCCACCGCCTGCTTTGGTCGACGCCTATCAGCCGTTTCAAGTGCGCCTGAAGGTCGGCAGCGTGCTGCCGTTGGACGGCACCGCGACGGTTTTCGATGCCGGGTCGGTTTACCCGATCGCTGGGATTCCCGGCGCCCCGTTCGTTGGCCTGATGACGGGTCTAAGCGGCGGTCCCGGGACGGTCATCCCGGGCGCCAGCACCAGCATATCGTGGTCAGTCATTCCGCTGCTCGATGTTGCGTATTACTTCAACAGGAACTGGGCGATCGAGGCGATCTGTTGCATCACACCACATCATATTCAGGGGGTTGGTCTACTCGCGGGCGCCGACGTCGGCCGCACATGGGTGTTTCCCCCGTCTGTCACTCTGCAGTATCACTTTACCAACTTTGGCGCGTTTCAACCCTATCTCGGCGTCGGCGTGAACTTCACGGCCTATCTGGGCACACGCGCTGGCAACAACAATTGGTGGCTGGCTTTCGCTCCCGGTTCCGCCCTTGCCGGTCTCGGCGGCGTCAACGCAAGCTTCTACAACGTCAGCATCACCCCGTCCTGGGGTGTCGTTGGCCAAACCGGGTTCGATTATATGCTCAGCGAGCATTGGGGCGTGAACTTCGACCTCAAATACGTAATGATGGAGCCGAACGCTCATGCGAACGTCGCCGCCTTTGCTCCAGCTGCGCCAGCACTCGGGGCAATCTATGTGCCGGTCAATGCGGCCGTAAAAGTCAATCCGCTGATCGTCTCGGCCGGCCTGACCTACCGTTTCGGCGGGGATTGGGGCGTCCCGAAGCTCTTGCCGTTTTGATTTCGGGTACACCTCGACCAGAAGCACCCGGAAACGCCATCATGACACGTTTTGGCGCGCCCGGGGAATTCGTCTGGCGTTCGCCATGTCAAAGCCCCTTGCGACAATCGAACGCCAAATTATCGGCTCTCTGCGGTTGTGGGGTCTATGACAGTTTTCACTTCGGATATCCGATTGGCCGGGAACCCGCCTCACCGCGCGTGTTTGCCGATCGTCTCGGCATCGGGCGCAATGTAGACGCAATATATCTTGTCATCGGTCACGTAGCTCTCGATCCACTGAATTTGCGGCCCCAGTTCAGTTAGAACCTTGCAAGATTTCTGCGAAATTGCCGTCAGATCTTCCCGCCCGAGCTTGCCCGCGCCGGCGATCTCGCGTTCGATGACGAATTTCAGCATTACCGTCTCTCTCCGTTTCTTCGGGGAATGCGGATTAAAGCTTGCCTTGCGCCGAGAGGCGCGCGATCTCGTCATCGGTGAAGAGTCGTGAGCGCGTCAGGAAACGCCGGCCCTCCGGCCCTTCGAGCGAGAACATGCCGCCACGGCCCGGCACCACGTCGATAATGAGCTGCGTGTGCTTCCAATATTCGAATTGCGACCCGCTGATGTAGAACGGCGCGCCGCCGATAAAGCCGAGGCGCCGGTCGTGTTCGCCGACGATCATGTCGCCTTGAGCGAAGCACATCGGGGCGCTGCCGTCACAGCATCCCCCCGATTGATGAAACATAAGCGGTCCATGCTTGTTCGTGAGCCTAGCGATCAGCGCGAGCGCCTCGGCCGTCGCGGTTACCTGTTCCACTTCCGCGACCGCCTCGTCCTGTCTAACGTGGTACACGAATTTCTCGTCTGCTTGCATCCCACGATATTCCCTTTCGCAGCGACGACCAGATCTGCCGGCATTCTCTCAGGAAGACTTATTCTCAGGAAGACTTGGGCAAATTGCGGTAAATGGTGCTTCGGTGGACGCCGAGCAGTCGTGCCGCTTCTGTGACGCAGCCGTTCGCCGCCTTGAAGGCTTCAGCGATCATGCTCGTCGTCAAAGGCGGACTCTTGACGAGTTCTGCATGAACATCCGCCGCGCCCGTTTCCTCGCGAATATGCGGAGGCAAATCCGAAAGCCAAAGGCGGCTCTCCGGTTCCGCCAATGCGATCATCCCCCTCAGCGCGCTGACGAGTTCGCGGATATTGCCGGGCCAGGAATATCGCATGAGTGCGTTGAGCAACTCCTCGTCAAGCTCGAGACCGGCCGAACGGCCGCCATAGGCGAGGAAGAGCCGCTTGATGAGATCGCCGCGATCCATCCGTTCGCGCAAGGCAGGAAGCCGCACGCTGTAATCCTGAAACCGGTAAAACAAATCCGCGCGGAAGGCGCCTTTCGCCACGAGCGCCCGCAGGTCGCAGTGGGTCGCGCAGATCAGCGCGAAGTCGACCGGGCTCGGCCGCCCTCCCAAGGGAGTCACCTGACGCTCCTGCAAGACCCGCAACAACCGAGCTTGAAGATCGAGCGGCATGTCGCCGATCTCATCGAGGAACAGGACTCCGCCATTGGCCTCACGTACTCGGCCGGGCATTCCTCTGCGCCGCGCGCCGGTGAAGGCGCCCTCCTCATAGCCGAACAATTCCGAATCGATCAGCGATTCCGGCAAGGCGCCGCAATTGACGGGAACGAATGGCCCGCTTCGACGATTGCTCAACGCATGAAGGCGACGGGCGAGGTGCTCCTTGCCGACGCCTGTCTCGCCGAGAATCAGCACCGACATGCTCGCATTGAGCACGCGCTTGGCGCGCTCGAGGATTGGTTCGAGCGAAGGATCGTCGGGACCCGCCGCCGCGCTTTGCGGCGGAACGCGCGCCGGGGACGCCGAAACTTTGGGTGCGGTCTTGCCGCCTTCGCAACGCCCGTAAAATGTGAGGCCCTTCGCGGTTTTTAGCGCTTCTCCTCCGCTGCGAGAAATCTTTTGCGTAAACAAATCGTCGGGACTCGTCCCGAGGAGCTCGCGCCAACTATTCCCCAATAACGCTATGGCCTTAGGGGTCGCCCCCACGATGCGGCCGTCCTCGACGATCACCAATCCTTCCCGATGGCTTCCGACGAGACTTGGGTTGGGATGGAAGCGGATCAATTCCTGGCCGGGTCGAAAATCGAGGGCGATGCGCCGCTCCACCATCTGGACAGCCCAACGCACAAGCCCCATCGAGTGAAGATGCCGTTCCCGGGCGTCGCCCGAAATATCGAGAACGCCGAGAAGTTCGCCCTGCGGCGAAAGCAGTGGCGCAGCCGCGCAATGGAGAATGTGGTTGCGCGGCAGGAAATGCTCTGCGCCGCGCACCTCCACGGGCGTACACTCGGCGATGGCGGTCCCGATGGCGTTGGTGCCGAGCCCGTCCTCCGACCACTGGACGCCGGGCAACAGCGCCACGCGTTCGGCCTTTCGGCTGAAGCCGGCGCTCCCAACGCTATCGAGAAGGACGCCGTTTGCGTCGGAAAGGAGAATGACGCAACGGTCGAGCTCGATTTCGGGAGCAAGCGCGTCCAACTCGGGTTGCACGAGCAGCCGAAGGCGTTCGTTAGCCTCCCGTCGTTCGAGGAGCCGCGCCTGACTCATCGGTTCCGCCGGAACCGCGTGCGAAAGATTTATCGCAGTGCAACGCTCCCACGAGCGTGCGATCTCTTCGGGGACCAAGCCCTGGGGCGCGGCTCCTAAGTCTTGGAGCTTTTTCCACGCCACATAGCCACCGCCCTCCCCATTGTCGGGCCGCGCCATCGATGTTTCCTCCATCATCCCTGTCGCACTGTCGCAGCCCGAACTTGCGACCTGTCGCGCGACGCGACGTTCTTGCTTTTCTATCGCCAGTCTAATCCAGCAGACGGCCGACGGCAAAGGGGAGGAAAGCGCGAAAAATCGCCGCATTTCCGGGGCGTGAGCTTGTCGGCTGGAGGGCATGCCGCCATCGCCGGACGCCATGGCAAACATCTTGCTGAACCGCGAGCGACGCGATTCTTCGCTGTCCAACAATACCGCCGGAAACCGATCGGAGGAGGAAGCAATTCATGAACATTCAAGCGACCATACAGTCGGCATCGGTCGAGCCGGGCAAGCACGGCGTTGCCGTGCCCTTCAAGAAGCGTTACGCGAATTTCATCGGAGGGGAGTGGGTCGAGCCTGCGACCGGCGAATATTTCGAGAACATCACCCCCGTCACCGGCAAGGTTTTTTGTGAAGTTCCGCGCTCCAACGCCGCCGACGTCGAGAGCGCGCTCGACGCCGCTCATGCGGCCAAGGACGCCTGGGCGAACGTGTCGCCAGCCGAGCGGGCGAACATCCTCAATCGGATCGCCGACCGCATGGAAGCCAATCTCGAGATGCTGGCGGCCGCGGAGACTTGGGACAATGGCAAGCCTATCCGCGAGACGCTTGCCGCCGATTTGCCGCTCGCCATCGATCATTTCCGCTATTTCGCGGGGTGCGTGCGCGCAGAGGAAGGTTCGGTCTGCGAGATCGACCACAGCACCTACGCTTATCATTTCAAGGAGCCATTGGGCGTCATTGGACAGATCATCCCCTGGAACTTTCCGCTGCTGATGGCCGCGTGGAAAGTCGCGCCCGCGCTCGCCGCGGGCAATTGCGTCGTGCTCAAGCCCGCCGAACAAACGCCGGTCTCGATCCTCGTCCTTCTCGAAGTCATCGAGGACATCCTGCCCAAAGGCGTGTTGAACGTCGTCAATGGCTTCGGTCTCGAGGCCGGTAAGCCGCTCGCAACGTCGAACCGAATTGCCAAAGTGGCGTTCACCGGCGAGACGACGACCGGTCGGCTCATCATGCAATACGCCGCGCAGAATATCATCCCAGTCACACTCGAGCTCGGCGGCAAGTCGCCCAATATTTTCTTCCCCGACGTTTGTGCCAGGGACGACAGTTTCCTCGACAAGGCGATCGAGGGTTTCGTGATGTTCGCGCTCAATCAGGGCGAGGTATGCACATGCCCCAGCCGTGCGCTCATACATGAATCGATATACGACGCGTTCATGGAGCGCGCCCTCAAACGTGTGGCCGCTGTCAAGCAGGGTGATCCACTCGACAAGACGACGATGATCGGCGCGCAGGCGTCGAGCGAGCAGGTCGAAAAGATCATGTCGTACGTCGAGCTGGGAAAACAGGAAGGCGCTCAATGCCTCATCGGCGGCGAACGCAACGCCCTCGGCGGCGCCTTCTCCGAGGGCTATTATATCAAGCCCACCGTTTTCCGGGGCAACAACAAGATGCGCATCTTCCAGGAGGAAATCTTCGGCCCCGTCGTTTCGGTGACGACCTTCAAGGATTATGACGAAGCAATCGCCATCGCCAACGATACGCTGTACGGTCTCGGCTCGGGCGTTTGGACGCGCGACGCCAACACCGCTTTCCGCGCCGGACGCGCCATCAAAGCGGGCCGCGTCTGGACCAACTGCTATCACGCCTACCCCGCTCACGCGGCGTTTGGCGGTTATAAGCAGTCGGGCATCGGCCGCGAGACGCATAAGATGATGCTCGATCATTATCAGCAGACAAAGAACCTGCTCGTGAGCTACAGCGAGCAGCCGCTGGGCTTCTTCTGAGCGTCGTTCTTCGCCTCTGCAATCCCGCCCGGCGGTAAAGCCGGGCGGGATCACTGA
>NZ_JAMRYX010000207.1 GCF_024448135.1 Methylocystis suflitae | reverse complement strand
CCGCTCGCGGTCCTAAAGGACGGAAAAATGAACGGTCAAAATATCCGGATTCGCCTCAAGGCGTTCGATCACCGGATTCTCGACACGTCGACGAAGGAGATCGTCTCGACGGCCAAGCGCACGGGCGCTCAGGTCCGCGGTCCGATTCCGCTTCCGACGCGCATCGAAAAATTCACGGTGAACCGTTCGCCGCACATCGACAAGAAGTCGCGCGAACAGTTCGAGATCAGAACGCATAAACGCGTTCTCGACATTGTCGATCCCACCCCGCAAACGGTGGACGCGCTCATGAAGCTCGATCTTGCCGCCGGCGTGGATGTCGAGATCAAGCTCTAAACGGAATTCAAGCGACGCTCGCTAAGGATGCGAGCGCGCTTTGCGAAGGATTGGATCATGCGGTCGGGCGTCATCGCGCAAAAGGTCGGAATGACCCGCATCTTCACGGAGGCGGGCGAGCATGTGCCGGTCACGGTCCTGAAGCTCGACGGCTGCCAGGTCGTCGCGCAGCGGACTCAAGAGAAGAACGGCTACACCGCCGTTCAGCTCGGCATCGGCCGCGCCAAGGTCAAGAATGTCTCGAAGGCCGAACGCACGCGGTTCGCCGCGGCCTCGGTGGAGCCGAAGCTGAAGCTCGCCGAGTTTCGGGTGAAAGAGGAAGAGTTGCTGCCGATCGGCGCCGAGATCACGGCGGATCACTTCGTCGTCGGCCAGTTCGTCGACGTGACGGGAACCTCCACCGGCAAGGGCTTTGCCGGCCCGATGAAGCGCTGGGGCTTCGGCGGTCTGCGCGCGACCCACGGCGTCTCCGTTTCGCACCGTTCGCACGGTTCGACCGGCGGCCGTCAGGACCCGGGCAAGACCTTCAAGAACAAGAAAATGGCCGGCCATATGGGCGTCGAGCGCGTCACCACGCAAAATCTGCGGGTGGTGCAGACGGACCCGGACCGGGGACTGCTGCTTGTCGAAGGCGCAGTGCCGGGCACGGCCGGCGGCTGGATTTTTGTGCGCGACGCGGTGAAGCGCGCGCTGCCGAAAGATGCGCCGCAGCCGGGCAAATTCCGCCTCGGCAACGGACAGAGTGAAGCCGCCAATTTGGACGCCGCTCCGCAAGAAGAGAAGAAGGAGGACTGAGCCGTGAAGATCGACGTCACGTCGTTCGACGGCCAGGCGGCCGGTTCGATCGAACTCTCCGATGAGGTCTTCGGCCTTGAGCCGCGCAAGGACCTGATCTTCCGCATGATCCGCTGGCAGCTCGCCAAGCGGCGCGCCGGCACCCATGCGGTGAAGAATCGCGCCGAGATCGCGCGCTCGGGCAAGAAGCTGCACAAGCAGAAGGGCACCGGCGGCGCCCGTCACGGCTCGGCGCGCGCGCCGCAGTTCCGCGGCGGCGGACGCGCCTTCGGCCCGGTGGTGCGCAGCCATGCGCATGACCTGACCAAGAAGGTGCGCCAGCTCGCGCTGAAACATGCTCTGTCCGCGAAGGCGAAGGATGGCGGCATCATCGTTTGGGAATCGGCGGAGCTCGCCGAGCCCAAGACGAAGCTGCTCGCGTCGAGTTTCGCTAAGACGGGCCTCGAGAATGCGATCATCATTGTCGGCGGCGCGCCGCAGAACAATTTCGTGCTCGCCGCACGCAATATCCCGAAGATCGACATTCTGCCCGTCGAAGGCGTCAATGTTTACGACATCCTCCGCCGCGAGAAGCTGGTGTTGACCCGCGCCGCGGTGGACGCGCTGGAGGCGCGACTGAAATGAGCAAGGACGTTCGCCATTACGACGTGATCGTCGCCCCGGTCATCACCGAGAAGGCGACGCTCGCCTCGGAGAGCAATAAGGTGGTCTTCAAGGTCGCCAAGACCGCGACGAAGCCGCAGATCAAGGCGGCGGTCGAAGGTCTCTTCGACGTCAAGGTCGAAGCGGTCAATACGCTGGTGCGCAAGGGCAAGGTCAAGACCTTCCGCGGTCAGCGCGGCCAGCAGAGCGACGTCAAGAAAGCGGTCGTGACTCTCGCCGAGGGCCACAAGATCGACGTGACGACCGGACTGTAAGGAAGGCGTGAGGATAGAACGATGGCGCTGAAGACATTCAAGCCGGTCACGCCGAGCCTTCGCCAGCTCGTCATTGTCGACCGCAGCGAGCTCTACAAGGGCAAGCCGGTCAAGACCCTGACCGAAGGCAAGAGCTCAAAGGGCGGGCGCAACAACGCCGGCCGTATCACCGTGCGTTTTCGCGGCGGCGGCCATAAGCAGGCCTATCGCGTCGTCGATTTCAAGCGGCGCAAGCTCGATGTCGCGGGCAAGGTCGAGCGGCTCGAATATGATCCGAACCGCACGGCGTTCATCGCGCTCATTCGCTACACGGACAATGAGCTTGCCTACATTCTCGCGCCGCAGCGGCTCTCCGTCGGCGACGAAGTGATTGCCGGCAATCAGGTCGACGTGAAGCCCGGCAACGCGATGCCGATCGCCAACATCCCTGTCGGCGCTATCGTGCACAATGTCGAGATGAAGATCGGCAAGGGCGGCGCCATCGCCCGATCGGCCGGCACCTATGCGCAGATCGTCGGCCGCGACCAGGGCTATGTGATCGTCAGACTGAATTCCGGCGAGCAGCGCCTCGTGCACGGCCAGTGCTTCGCGACGCTCGGCGCCGTGTCCAATCCTGATCATATGAACACCTCGATCGGCAAGGCCGGCCGTTCACGCTGGCTCGGCCGCCGCCCCCACAATCGCGGCGTCACGATGAATCCGATCGACCATCCGCATGGCGGCGGCGAAGGCCGCACCTCTGGCGGTCGTCATCCGGTCACGCCCTGGGGCAAGCCGACCAAGGGCAAGAAGACCCGCACCAATAAGTCCACCGACCGTTTCATTGTGTCCTCGCGACACAATCGCAAGAAGAAGGGCTAACCCCATGGCGCGCTCGATTTGGAAGGGCCCGTTCGTCGACGGCTATCTTCTTAAGAAGGCCGAGAACTCGCGCGGTTCAGGCCGCTCCGAGGTGATCAAGATCTGGAGCCGCCGCTCGACGATCATCCCGCAATTCGTGGGACTGACGTTCGGCGTGCACAACGGCCAGAAGCATATTCCCGTGTCGGTGTCGGAAGACATGATCGGGCACAAATTCGGCGAATTCGCTCCGACCCGCACCTTCCACGGCCATGCGGCCGACAAGAAGGCCAAGAGGGGCTAAGAGAGGCTAAGAGAGGCTCACGATGTCTAAGGAAGCCAATCCGCCCCGGCTTGCGGAAAATGAAGCGAAGGCGGTCGCGCGCATGCTGCGCGTCTCGCCGCAGAAGCTCAATCTGCTCGCGCAGTTGATCCGTGGCAAGAAGGTGGATCGCGCGCTCGCCGATCTGGAGTTCTCCAGAAAGCGGATCGCGCATGAGGTGAAGAAGGCGCTTGAAAGCGCCATCGCCAACGCCGAGAACAATCACGGTCTCGACGTCGACGATCTTGTCGTCGCCCAGGCCTTTGTCGGCAAGGCGCTGGTGATGAAGCGTTTCCACGCCCGCGCCCGCGGCCGGGCGAGCCGCGTCGAGAAGCCCTTCGCCAATCTGACGATCATCGTGCGCGAAGTCCAAGCGCAAGCCAACGCCTAAAGGATTTAAAACCATGGGTCAGAAGGTTAATCCGATCGGGCTGCGACTGGGCGTCAACCGCACCTGGGATTCGCGCTGGTTCGCCAGTAAGGGCGAATACGCCAAGCTCCTGCATGAGGACATGGCGATCCGCGAAACGGTGTCGAAAACGCTGAAGCAGGCGGCGGTGTCGAAAATCGTCATCGAGCGCCCGCACAAGAAGTGCCGCGTGACGATCTATTCGGCGCGTCCCGGCGTCGTCATCGGCAAGAAGGGCGCGGACATCGACAAGATCCGCAAGCTCGTGGGCAAGCTCACCGGCAGCGAAGTCGTCATCAACATCGTCGAAGTGCGCAAGCCAGAAACCGAAGCGGCGCTCGTCGCCGAGTCGATCGCGCAGCAGCTCGAACGTCGCGTCGCCTTCCGCCGCGCGATGAAGCGCGCCGTGCAATCGGCCATTCGGTTGGGCGCGCAGGGCATTCGCATCAATTGCTCGGGCCGTCTCGGCGGCGCCGAGATCGCCCGTCTCGAATGGTATCGCGAAGGACGCGTGCCGCTGCATACGCTGCGCGCCGACGTCGATTACGGCACCGCCACCGCGCATACCGCCTATGGCGCTTGCGGGATCAAGGTCTGGATCTTCAAGGGCGAAATCCTTGAGCACGATCCGATGGCGCAGGACAAGAAGGCGGCCGAACAGGCGTCCGGCGGCGATCATGGCGATCGCGACCGCGGCGGCGAACGCCGCCGTCGCGAGCACCGCGAACCGCGCGACGCGGCGTAACGAACAAGATTAAAGAGCGCAATCATGCTGCAACCCAAACGCACCAAGTTCCGCAAGGCCTTCAAGGGCCGCATCCGTGGCGCCTCCAAGGCGGGCTTTTCGCTGAACTTCGGTCAGTTCGGCCTTAAGGCGCTGGAGCCGGAGCGCATCACCGCGCGCCAGATCGAGGCCGCGCGCCGCGCCATGACGCGCCATATGAAGCGCGCCGGCCGCGTCTGGATCCGTATCTTCCCAGACGTGCCGGTCTCCAAGAAGCCGACCGAAGTGCGTATGGGCAAGGGCAAGGGCGCGCCGGAATTCTGGGCCGTGCGCGTTGCGCCCGGCCGCATCATGTTCGAGATCGACGGCGTGCCGGCGCCTATCGCGCGCGAGGCCTTGACGCTCGCCGCCGCGAAGCTGCCGATCAAGACGCGCTTCATCGAACGCATCGCCGAATAAGGGGAACGTGATGAAATCCAAACAGCGCCTCTCCGACATCAAGGCGATGACCGAAGATCAGCTCAATGACGAAGTGCTGAAGCTCAAGAAAGAGCAGTTCAATCTGCGCTTCCAGCGGGCGACCGGCCAGCTCGAGAACACCTCACGCGTGCGCGTCGTTCGTCGCGACATTGCCCGCACGAAAACCATCGCCGCGCATAAGCGCGCCGAAAAGCAGGGTTAAAGCGCCATGCCGAAGCGAATTCTCCAGGGCGTCGTCGTCAGCGACAAACAGAACAAGACCGTGGTGGTGAAGGTCGAACGCCGTTTCACCCACCCGCTGTTCCAGAAGACGGTGCGCCGCACGAAGAACTATCACGCCCATGACGAAAACGGCGCGTTCAAGGTGGGCGACTCGGTGACGATCGAAGAGACCGCGCCGATCTCGAAATTGAAGCGCTGGCGGGTCGTCGAAGTGACGGCCGAGGCGTAGTCGTTAGAACGAATTGTCCGGACGAAGTCGGCGCGAAACCGAAACCAGACCGGAACGAAAGGCGGGTAAGCCATGATTCAGATGCAAACCAATCTCGACGTCGCCGACAACTCCGGCGCGCGCCGCGTGATGTGCATCAAGGTGCTGGGCGGCTCCAAGCGCAAATACGCCGGCGTCGGCGACATTATTGTCGTGTCGATCAAGGAGGCGATTCCGCGCGGCCGCGTGAAGAAGGGCGATGTGCTGAAGGCCGTCGTCGTTCGCACCGCGAAGGACATCAAGCGTTCCGACGGCTCCGTGATCCGTTTCGATTCGAACGCCGCGGTGCTGATCAACAATCAGAAAGAGCCGATCGGCACCCGCATATTCGGGCCGGTGCCGCGCGAGCTGCGCGCCAAGAACCACATGAAGATCATCTCGCTCGCCCCGGAGGTTTTGTAATGGCCGCCAAGATCAAGAAGGGCGACAAAGTCGTCGTTCTCGCCGGCCGCGACAAGGGCCGCAGCGGCGAGGTGCTGCGCGTGATTCCCGACGAAGGTCGCGCCGTCGTCGACGGCGTCAATATCGTCAAGCGCCATCAGCGTCAGACCAAGGATCGCGAAGCCGGCATCATCAACAAGGCCGCGCCGATCAATTTGTCGAATCTGGCGGTCGCCGATCCCAAGGACGGCAAGGCGACGCGCGTTGGATTCAAGATTCTCGACGACGGCCGCAAGGTCCGCGTCGCCAAGCGTTCCGGAGAATTGATCGATGGCTGAGGAAAAGAAGCCCAAGGCCGAAAAGCCCGCCAAGGCTCAAAAGCCCGCCGCCGAGGGCGCGGAGGCGAAGGAGCCGAAGAAGGCCGCCGCCAAATCGGCTGA
>NZ_JAMRYX010000206.1 GCF_024448135.1 Methylocystis suflitae | reverse complement strand
GACAGTGAGATAAGTGGATTTTCTGGTGCGCCGGTAGAAACCGGCAAGGAGCAGGCGGTGCAAGTCCGCTGCAATGAAGGAGTAGCGATCCGCATTGGCCCTGAGCCGTGCGTCGGCGTCCGCGAGGGCGACGGCGAAGCGTCGGCAGGGGAGCGCATAGGCCAGCCATGGAGCCGCGAAAGTCCACAATCCTGGGCGCCGACGTGGTCAGAAACACGGAAGGCAACACGAACGAAGGCGTCACGCGAGTCTTCGTTCGGCCCGGCGTGGTCGAAGAACCTGGCATGTGCGGAAGCTCTTTGCGCGGGAACCGGGAGGTCTCGGGCTTGGCCGGCGGATGGACACCGCAGGTCCGCATCGGGAAGACGAGGAGTCGTAGCCGATGATGAACGAGCCCGAGAAGTCTGACTCCGCTATAGTAGCAGTGAAGCTGGCGAACAAAGCGGAGCAATCCGCTGCGGAGCTGGTGGAGCCAAGGGCGGGGACCAAGGGGAACGCGGACCAGCAACGCACGCGCCGGGCTCAGAACCGGGGAAACGTGTCACAGGCGCTGGACCGCGTGCGGAAAGTCGCAAGGGAAAGGAAGAAGGAAAAGTTCACGACGCTCCTGCACCATGTCGACGTCGCCATGCTGGAAACGGCGTTCTACGCGCTCAAGCGCGCCGCCGCACCCGGCGTGGACGGCATGACCTGGAAGACCTACGAGCAGGACCTCGATCGCAGGATTGAGGATTTGCATGCAAGGGTTCATCGCGGAGCGTATCGGGCGTTGCCCTCGCGTCGGAGCTACATTCCGAAGGACGACGGAAGCAAGCGCCCGCTGGCGGTTGCGGCTCTCGAGGACAAGATCGTCCAGAAAGCCGTGGCCACTGTGCTGAGCGAGATTTACGAGGAAGATTTCCTCGGTTTCTCCTATGGATTCCGGCCGGATCGCGGCCAGCATGATGCGCTGGACGCGCTGATTGTTGGGATCACCAGCAAGAAGGTGAACTTCATTCTCGACGCCGACATCCGATCATTCTTCACGGAGGTATCCCAGCAATGGGTCGTCCGCTTCCTGGAGCATCGGATCGGTGATCCGCGCATTATCCGGCTCGTCCAGAAATGGCTGCGCGCCGGAGTTCTTGAAGATGGGATCGTGACGGTTGAAGAGAAGGGGACAGGCCAGGGCTCGGTGATCTCGCCGCTGCTCTCGAACGTTTACCTCCACTACGTCTTTGATCTTTGGGCCGATCGCTGGCGACGGCGCGAGGCCACGGGCGACATGATCATGGTCAGATACGCCGATGACATCATCGTCGGCTTTCAGCATGAGAGCGATGCCCGCAGATTCTGGAACGATATGCGCGACAGGCTGGGGGAATTTTCGTTATCGCTGCATTCGGACAAGACCCGGCTGATTGAGTTCGGTCGCTTTGCGGCGCAGAACTGCGAGAAGCGAGGGCGCTCCGGTCCGGAAACCTTCAAGTTCTTGGGCTTTGTGCTCATCTGCGACAAGAGCCGCGGCGGTGTCTTTCGTGTGAGACGGAAGTCGCGGCGCGACCGCATGCGCGCAACGCTTCGAGACATCAAGGAGGCGCTGCGGCGACGCATTAACAGGCCGATCCCCGAAACGGGTAAATGGCTCGCAAGCGTCGTCTCGGGCTATTTCGCCTATCATGCCGTGCCAACCAATGGGCTGGCGCTGGCTGCGTTTCGTCGGCACGTCATCGTCATCTGGCATCGGCAGCTCGCTCGCCGCAGCCAGCGCGCTCGTGTGCCGTGGGAGCGAATGGCGAAGCTGGCAGACGAATATCTCCCCAAGCCGCGCATCCTTCATCCTTGGCCGAACGTGCGCTTCGCCGCCAGACACCCGAGGTAGGAGCCGTATGCGGGAATCCCGCTCGTACGGATCTGTGCGGGGGGCGCTCAGCAATGAGCGTCCCTACCGCGAACCTGACGGCGGCGAGGATTCTCGCTGCGAATCAGGAGCATTCGATGACGAAGAGGAGCCGCCGGACGCATTCTCCGGCGTTCAAGGCGAAAGTGGCGTTGGCCGCGATCAAGGGCGAGAAGACGCTGGCCGAACTGGCGCAGCAGTTCGACGTGCATCCGAACCAGATCACGACGTGGAAGAGCCAGCTTCTGGAAGGCGCGGCGGGCGTGTTCGGGCAGGAGAAGGCGGAGCCGAAAGAGGCGGCCGTGGATTTGAAGTCGCTTCACGCCAAGATTGGCGAGCTGACCCTGGCCAATGATTTTTTAGAGGGCGCGCTCAGCAAAGCCGGCCTGCTGAGCGCAAAGCGATGATCGATCGCAGCCACGCCTTCCCGATCAAAGAACAAGCCAGGATGCTCGGCCTTTCGCGGAGCACGGTCTATTACAAGTCTCGGCCGGTGTCGGCCGAGGACCTGAAGCTGATGCGGCGTCTCGACGAACTGCATCTCGATTATCCCTTCGCCGGAGCGCGGATGCTGCGGGATCTGTTGCGGCGCGAGGACGCCGTCGTCGGCCGCCGGCATGTCGCGACGCTGATGAAGCGGATGGGGATCGAGGCGATCTACCCGCGGCCGAATACGAGCAAGCCGGCGGCCGGCCACAAGATCTACCCGTATCTTCTGCGTGGCGTGA
>NZ_JAMRYX010000205.1 GCF_024448135.1 Methylocystis suflitae | reverse complement strand
GCCTGCGCTACTTCAATGTCTTTGGTCCAAGACAATGCCCCAACGGCGCTTACGCTGCCGTCATTCCGAAATGGACGGCGGCTATGATCGCGGGTGAGCCCGTGTTCATTAATGGCGACGGCGAGACAAGTCGCGATTTCTGTTACGTCGCCAACGCGGTGCAGGCGAATTTGTTGGCGGCGACGACGCAGAGCTCCCAAGCGGTGAACCAAAGTTACAATGTGGCGGTCGGCGATCGCACGACGCTGAATGATCTTTATGAGGAATTGCGCCGGTTGCTCGCGCCGGACTTTGCGCATCTTGCCTTGGCGAAGCCGACTTACCGAGATTTTCGTAGGGGCGACGTGCGCCACAGCCAAGCGGACATCAGCAAGGCGGCCGCGCAACTAGGTTATGTCCCCACGCAAAGGATTGGCCAGGGCTTGGAACTCGCGATGCCTTGGTACGTCGGGACGAAATCATAAGCAGAATGTGGATATGATCCGCCGGTCGGACATCGTTTGCGATTTGCTTCGGAAGGTCCGCTGAATAGTGAGCATCCGCAAACACACCGCTTACAACTTGGTGGGAGCCCTGCTTCCGATGGGCGTGTCGCTTTTGACAATCCCCATCTATATCCGCCTGGTCGGAGACGCGCGGTTTGGGGTTTTGGCGGTTCTCTGGTCGTTTCTCGGTTATTTTGGCCTGTTCGATCTGGGACTTGGCCGCGCAACGGCGCAGCGCATCGCCGCCCTCGGCGATTCTTCATCGGAACGCATTGCGTCGACATTTTGGACCGCGCTAGCGATGAACGCAGCGTTAGGCCTCGTTGGTGGCATATTGATATGGCCGACTTCGAAGTTTTTTTTCGAGCATGTCATGAGCATGGGGGCTGACCTTAGATCAGAGCTTGTCTCGGGCCTGCCTTGGCTCACCCTTGCAGTGCCGCTGATGACGATTTCGGGCGTTCTGGGCGGCGCGCTTCAGGGGCGCGCACAATTTTTAGAAATGAATATTATATCGATATCCGGTTCCGTACTGATTCAGATTTTGCCTTTAACGGTTGCGTGGAGCTGGGGTCCCGACTTAGCGTGGCTCATCCCCTCGGTTATTCTGACAAGCCTTTTATCGGCTATCGTAATGTTCTGGCGGTGCAAGATTCATGTATTTCATGATCATGCGCCGTCGATTTCAGGCGATCAGGCCAAGAGTTTGCTCCTCTTTGGCGGCTGGGTGACAATTAGCTCCATGGTGGGCCCATTGATGGTTGTTCTTGA
>NZ_JAMRYX010000204.1 GCF_024448135.1 Methylocystis suflitae | reverse complement strand
TCGCGGAATGAAAGCCGTGCGCCCAATTCCGCCTGCACGCGCTCAAGCTCAGGGGTAGTTCGCCCCGCCATCAACGCCATCAATCGACTTGCAGGCGCCGCGTCATGCGGCGCCAAACAGCTACAGCGTCGAAATCGAGGCGCGCGGATCTGACAGAATCCCAGACAGCGTGTGAATGGAGCGCGTCCGATAATCATGGATGGCGCGCCGCCGCTGGCAGCCCGTGCATCCCCGGTCACGCATGCCGCATTGCTCGACCTGAAACTGCGTTTGTTCGGTATGCCTCCGCGGGGGGCCGCCTGGCGTTGATTGCGGTTTTTGAGATAGCTGCGTGACGGGTGGCGCGATGATCGTGTCCACTACTATTACAAGCGGACACTATCGCCGATGTCACGTAACGATGCCGATTCGCCGGCTCTCCGGCGCAGGCGCCGGTCCTGGTCTCTCGATGAGAAGCGCCGGATCGTCGACGAGAGCCTCGAGGATGGAGCTTCGATCGCCGAGGTTGCGCGACGGCACGACCTCAACACGAACCAGCTCTTCACCTGGCGTCGGCAGTTTGGCGTCGAGCTGGCCACGCCGCAGGAACGCGCACCGATCCTGCCCGTAACGATCACACCGGACGCGACGTCGGAATATTCCGCTCCAGGGTCGACCGGCCAGATGGAGATCGTGCTCGCCGAGGGGGATCGGATCATCGTGTGGGCCGATGTCGAGACAGCCGCGCTGTCGCGGGTCGTGAAGGCGCTGCGCCGATGATCCCGCTGCCGGCGGGCTGCCGGGTCTGGATCGCGACGGGCCACACGGACATGCGCCGCGGCATGCAGGGCTTGGCGCTTCAGGTTCAGGAGCAGCTGAAGCGCGATCCGCATGCTGGCGATCTCTATATCTTCCGAGGACGCCGTGGCGATCTCGCCAAAATCCTCTGGCACAGGCGGAGCGCTATGCGCTGGAGAGCGCGCCGATCGCGCTGTCGACAATGGCCGACGCGGTTGGCGCCGTCTGCGTGGCGCTCGATCCCCTCCGTCGCCTCATCGAGGCCCACGTAATGGCCGCCGAACGGTTGCACGGGGACGACACCACAGTGCCGGTGCTGGCGAAGGGCAAGACCGACACCGGGCGTTTCTGGGTTTATGTTCGCGATGACAGACCGTTCGGCGGCGCCGGGCCGCCGGCCGCGATCTTCTACTACTCGCGCGATCGGAAGGGCGAACATCCGCAAACCCATCTGGCGGGCTATGCCGGCATCCTGCAAGCCGACGCCTATGACGGCTACAACAAGCTTTATCTGGCGGACCGCAAACCGGGTCCGATCCAGGAGGCAGCCTGTTGGGTTCACGCACGCCGACCGTTCTTCGCCATGGCTGATCTCGAGGAGAATGCGCGTCGCAAGGCTTCCGGCAAGAAGGAGATACCGCTCTCGCCGATCGCGATCGAGGTTGTTCGTCGCATCGACGCGCTGTTTGCGATCGAGCGGGCGATCAACGGCAGGAGCCCTCAGGAGCGCGTTGCGGTTCGACATGCCTCGAGCCGCCCTCTTGTCGACGCACTCGAGACCTATATGCGCGAACAGCTTGCCCGGCTCTCGCGCGGGCATGATCTGGCCAAGGCGATCAACTACATGCTGAAGCGCTGGGCGGCCTTCACGCTGTTCCTTGACGATGGGCGCGTCTGCATGTCCAACAATGCCGCCGAGCGCGGATTGCGCGGCATCGCGACGGGGCTTTCATTGTGCACCACCTTTTCAAGTATCTGGAAACATTGGAAGTGTGTTTGCGGAATCTTCGCGACACGGGCGACCTTTCCGGGCGATCGCCGTGCTGACGGCTTCGGAATGCAAGTCGCTCGAACGGATTTGATGCGGCGCGTCCGGCACAACCTGCACGGCGGGCAGCACGCCCGCTTTGATAAGGCGGCGGATCGTATAGCTGGAGACCCCGAGAGCGGTCGCCGCGTCCCGCATCGTCAGCCATTCTCCGTCCTTTTCCGCGGAGAGATAGGCATGGATTCCATGGACCCTCCGCAGCGATCCGACGCGGTGCGCCGTCCACGTTTTGCCTTGGCCCGTTCGCGTGCCCATCCGATTGAGCGTCGCGGCGATATGCTCATCGGACCATCGCGCCGCCATGCTGCGGATCACCGCCAAGGCTTCGTCCGGGGTTCGGCAGCCATGCTCGCCGCTCTTGGGCTTTCGGACCCGGAGTTGCGAGTGTTGTCCGCCGCGCCAGTGGATCGTCAGGATAACGTCTCGAGCAGCTTCATCGACGTCGGCGATGATGTCGACGACGAGAGCGCGCAGGAGTTGCTGGCGCGCCCGCATCGAAACATTGGGCGAGCTCCATGCCGTTTCCAAATCCGTGGCGAGTCCAGTGAAGTCAGCAGTGTCGGTTGACCGCGGCACCTCGGGCGTCTTCGGCTCGAGACGGGCCTGACAAGCCTCGACGCGGCGCAGCGCTGTTTCCCAGCTCTTCTCCAATTGCGCTGCGATCAATCGATTGTCTGGATCGCAGGCGGCATAGCGACGCTCGGCCAATGAGGCGTCGTAGCGGGCCTGTTGCAGGTCCAGCTCCAAGATGCGGCGGCGGTCGTTCACCTTCTCCATGCGTAAACGTTCCGCTTCCCGGGCGGCCTCGATCGCGAACGGCTCGACTGCGCGCAGAAGCTCCCGAGTAACGGCGGCTTCGATGCGCGAACTCCCAAACGTGAGGCAGCGGGGGGAGCCGAGCATGATGTTTGGGCTGTCGCAGCGATAAGCGAGCCCCGAACGGCCGTAGTAGGCGACCTTGAGGCGACGGCCGCATCGCGCGCAGGTGAGCAGGCCGACCAAAAGCGCCTGTCCCCCACGGCCGGACTTGGCCTCGCCGATCCGGCTAAAGGAGTTCGCCGCGAGCTGCTTTTGGTTCCGCTCGAACTCGGCCCAGTCGATATAGCCTTCATGGTGATCCTTGAGGACGACTTCCCATTCTTCGAACGGCCTGCCATGCCCGTAGGTCTTCTGCGCGCGCCCATCGACGATCGCGGTGCGATGCTCGGTCTTTCCGTAGATATAGGCACCAGCATAGAATGGATTCTTGAGGACTGAAATGACGTTGCGATAGCGAATCGGCGTCCAGTCGAAGGCGATCATTCGCTTCCCATCGGACGGACGAGGAAAATGAAGCTGCTCCGCCGTCAACGACAACAGAACCTGCCGTGCGCTCCCCAGCTCGCGAAATCTCGCGAAGATGAGACGGATCGCCTCCCGGAGCCGCAGATCCGGGTCGAATCCCAATCCCATCTCGCGATCCCAGACGTAGCCCACAGGCACGCTGATCCGCAACTCGCCGCGTCGGGCTTTGGAACGCGCAGCGTCGTACATGCGGGCGCGCAGGACGCCCAGCTCGAACTCGCTGATGCTGCCTTTCATTCCCAGCAGCAGACGATCGTTCGGGCGGCACGGATCATATACGCCATCGAGATCGATGACGCGTGCGCCGACAAGACCGCAAAGCTCGAGCAGATGATGCCAGTCCCGTCCGTTGCGGGCGAGCCGAGAAGCGTCGAAACACAACACGGCGCCGACCTCGCCGGCGCAAATCCAGGCCACCAGTCGATCAAATCCAGGTCGCGCCATCGTCCCGCTTGCGGAGCGACCGAGATCGTCGTCGATGACCTCGACGTCGCTGAAGCCATGGCGGCGCGCTTCGTCTACCAGATCATACTGCCGTCGTTGGCTCTCAAGATTGATCTGGACCTGCGTCTGCGTCGATTGCCTGACGTATACGACAGCTTTTCGCTTCAGGACCGTCGCCGGAAGGAGGTCAGCGCTCGTCATCGCTGTTCTCCT
Source organism: Methylocystis suflitae (assembly GCF_024448135.1). Lineage (GTDB taxonomy): Bacteria > Pseudomonadota > Alphaproteobacteria > Rhizobiales > Beijerinckiaceae > Methylocystis > Methylocystis suflitae. The sequence goes on along the minus strand of NZ_JAMRYX010000204.1, from coordinate 605 downwards.
CGTCCGCCGCTTCTCCTGTGTTTCCCGCCGCCTCCATCAGGAGGTTGGCCAGGCTCGCGACGATCTTCAAGCGCTCTGTCGCGTGCATCAGCCACGACTGCGGCTGCTCGAACCCGATCACGAGCTGGCGCGCCGCCGCCAGCCGCGACGGCATTGCTTCGACGGGCTTTTGCAGGTGCTTCATTTTGCTCCTCCTTGGCGAATCGAACATCGCCTGGGGAGCTTCGCCGAAAACCGCGTTCGATGAGGAGATGACCGAGTTCTGATAGCGCCGCGACATCAACCTGCGGCGCGCCGAGCGTCATGTCGGCGCAGGCGACTGGATCCAACATCCAGCTCGGCAACACGACGACCACGCCGGGGGCGGATTCGACGTAGCTCAGCCGAACGCCGGCTCGCACCTCATCATAGTGCAAAGGAACCCGCCGGCCGTACAGCGCATGCCAGCGATAATGAACCTCGACTTCGCTCCCAACACGGGCAGAATGAACGGGTGATTGCTTTGGGAAGAAAGTCGTGGTTGTTCTGCGGATCGGATCGCGGCGGACAGCGCGCCGCGGCCATGTACGGCCTCATCGTGACGGCGTTATGCCGAGCGCGGCATA
>NZ_JAMRYX010000203.1 GCF_024448135.1 Methylocystis suflitae | reverse complement strand
GGACACGGGCTCCACAGCCTCTTTGATTGACCTATCGGCGATGAACTCACGCGGCGAACGATAACCCAGCGCGCGATGCGGGTGAAGTTGGTTGTAGTGGTCGAACCATTTCGACAGCGATCGGATGACGGTTTGCGCATCGGGTGTCGGATTGACGCGGACATAGTCGCGTTTGATCGTACGCACGAAAGCCTCGGCCATTCCATTCGATTGTGGGCTCTCCACGGGGGTCGTCAGCGGCTCGAAGCCGATCTCGCGAGCAAACTTGCGTGTCTCTCCGGCAATGTAGCAGGAGCCGTTGTCGGTCAGCCATTCGATCGTCGCCGGCAGTCGATTGATTGGTCCGAAGCGCTGTTCGACGGCCGCGACCATGAGGTCGCGAACATCTTCTCCCTTGATGCCTTCGGTCGTCGCGATATGGCCCACAGCCTCGCGGTCACAGCAATCGAGCGCAAAGGCGATGCGCACCTTTTCGGCATTGTCGCATGTGATCTCGAAGCCGTCCGAGCACCAGCGGAGGTTCGACTGTGCGACGGCGATCTTGCCGTCATGTCGGCGTTCGTCGGCGCCGCCTGCGTGGCGTGAAAGCAAAAGCCCGTGAGCGCGCATTACTCGATAAACCCGCTTGCGGTTCACAGGCGCGCGGTCCTCGGAGATGCCGTCGCGGCGCAGGACAGCCCAGACGCGCGCATAGCCATAGGAGGGCATATCGGCGATGACTGCCTTGATCCGCTCCAGCAACTCCCCGTCCGGCAGCGGCGGGCGGCCTCTGCGCTTGGGAGAGCGCCCGGCCACCCGCTCCGCGACGTTCGAGCGGGTGACGCCGATTGTCTCGCATATGGCCTTCATCGCGAACCGTCCCTGGGCAGCGACAGCGACCGCAATGTTCGTTTTTTTGACTCCGTCGCGATCTCGAGCGCTTCCTTAAGAATCTCGGCTTCCAGCGTCTTCTTGCCGAGCAGCCGCTGCAACTCGCGGATCTGCTCCTGGCTCGCCCGCAACGCGGACGCCGGCACGACCTCCTCCTCGGCGCGCGTCGCTGTCAGTGCTCCTTGTTCGGCCAGGCGCCGCCAGGTGAAAAGCTGATTCGGCGAAACGCCGCGCCGTCGAGCGACCAGACTGACCGTGACGCCCGGTTCGCGCGTTTCGGCGACGATCTCCAGCTTCTCGGAGACGGACCACCGCCGCCGGCGCTGCGGGTCGGTCAGGATTTCGGCTTTCGGATACGAACCAGTCATAGACACGGCATTACTCCTA
>NZ_JAMRYX010000202.1 GCF_024448135.1 Methylocystis suflitae | reverse complement strand
CGCAGGCGCGCGCCGAGAAGCCGCGGAAGGGCGAAGGCAAGGAGACACTGCAAAGCGAGGAGAAGCGCCGCGACGCGGAAGCGAGCGGCGCCAAAGAGCGGAACAAGGAGCAGAGCGAAGAACGTAACAAGGAGCGTGACAGAGAGCGCAGCCAGGTCGAGCGGCGCTCCGACGCGCCCAATGCGCAGACGCTCGGGCGCGATCAGAGCGGCGTCTATGTCAATGCGCCGGCCGCCAACAGCGCCTATTCGCCGGGCTTCGTCATGCGCGGCTTTCCGGCGGGCGTCACGCTCTTCGACGGCGCCGCGCATGGCTTCACCGCCCAGGACGTCGATCTCTCCACCGTCGATCATGTCGAATTCTACAAGGGTCCGAGCGCCATGCTGTTCGGCAAGGCGTTAGGGGGCTACGGCGGCGCCGCCGATTACATCCGCAAGTCGCCGACGCAGGAAACCTTCGCCCGCGCCGTCGCCTCCAAGGCCAGCTTCGACGTCACCCGCTTCACCGCCGACGTCAACGCCCCGCTCAATGACGAGAAGAGCTTGCTCTTTCGCATGACCGGCTCGGCACAGACGCTGGGCAGTTTCGTCGACTTCGTGCGCACGCGCAGTTTCGATATCGCCCCAATGCTCGCCTTCACCGCCGATAACGGCGACCACGTCAGCCTGCGCGCCGAGCACAATGGCGCAAGGCTCGTCTGGCGCGACGGCGTGCCGGCCGATCCGATGTTTCTGCATGTCCCCAAGGAGTTCTACGCCGGCCTGCCGGCAAATGAGCATGAAACGTCTTTCTTCGACGATCTCACCCTGCGCTATGAGCACGCCTTCAACAAGGACTGGAAGATCGCCGCGGTCGTCGACTATTTTCTCTATGCCGACCACTGGGGCTGGTTCACCGGCTGGGGCTATGACGCATTTCAGTCGGTCGTCTTCGGCAATCCGGTGCGCGCCCGGACCGCCAACCGCAGCTTCGACGCGCAATTGCGCTTCAATGGCCGCTTCGACACCGGCTTCCTGTCGCACACCGTCTTTCTCGGCCTCGAACAGTGGGACTTCTATTTCGGCTACAATAATGACGTCGCCCGCTATGAAGCGGCGCCGCTCAATATTTTCGCGCCCATTTATTCGCCGGGCGTCAGCTATGCGGGCGCCTTCTGGTCGAACGGCGTCGCGCGCGCGATCAGCCGCTCGGTCTATGGCCAGGACCTCATCGACCTCAATGAGAACTGGCGCATTCTGATCGGCGGGCGCTACGATCTCCTCGCCCAGCGCGAACGCGTCTTCGATCCCTTCGGCGCGCTGACCGGCGAGCCGACATCGAGCCTGAGCAAGGGGACCAAGGGCTATTTTTCGCCGCGCGCCGGCATTCTCTATCGGCCGAACGAGGAGACGCAGTTCTTCGCCGCTTACGGCAAATCGCTGATCCCCAACACCGGCGTGCGCATCCAAAGCGGCGAAGCGCCGCCGCCGCAGCAGGACACGCAATATGAACTCGGCTTCCGGCGGGAGTTTCTAAACCGCAAGATGAGCTTCGAGGTCGGTCTCTTCGACATCACCCGCGACAATGTCGCGATCCCCAATCCCGCGAATCCCAGCGGCTTCTATTCCGTCGTCACCGGCCAGCAGCACAGCCATGGGATAGAGGTCAATCTCGGCGGCGAGATCCTGCCTAATCTCAAAATCAACGCCGTCGCCACCTTCCTGCACGCGCTGGTCTCGAAAGACGACAATATCCCGTCGCAACAGGGCAGCGATCTTCTCGGCGCGCCGCGCCGCGTCTATGCCTTCTCCGCCAGTTACACATTCGACTCGGGCGACCTCAAGGGCCTCGAACTCGGCGCCAGCTATTATTACGCCAGCCGCCTCGAGGCGACGCTGCCCAACACCTACGGCTTCACCCTCGCGCCCCAGCAGATGCTCGGCGCCACCTTCGCCTATATTCTCACCGACAAACTCAGACTCGAAATCAACGCCGCCAATCTCACCAACCAGTCCAACTGGACGTCAAACGGCGCCCTCTACCACGGCGAACCCAGGACCGTCTCAGCGAGCCTCTCGTACAAATATTGAGGGCTTTCGACATTCGCGCATGGCGACGAGCAAGCGCCGTTAGGCAGGAGAAAGCGGCGCCGACGCTCACGCCGCAGGCGCTCGCCATATTCGCCCGGCAGGGGCGAAGGGGATGCCGCGACGCCAAGGGCGGCTACCGCCGCGAACATCTGCGCGCCCCGCCCAGAGGATCGGCGAGCGGGGAGCCCGCCTCGTCGTCGCATCAGGCGGAAAATCGGCGGGAATTGGCGTTCCCAGTTTTGGGCAGAAGTGGCGCGCCCGAGGGGATTCGAACCTCTGACCTTTGCCTTCGGAGGGCAACGCTCTATCCAGCTGAGCTACGGGCGCAGGCGCGCTGCTTTTCTACAGTAAGCGGGCTTGCGCCGCAACGGCGGCGTCTGCCCCGAGACGACGTTCCGGCGACATGCTAAGTCGAAGCCCTGAATCTTGAGGGCGTAACCTCAAATACTGAGAGACTGTCTTGGCGTTACTCGATCAATGGCTCGAGCGATTGCGCAACGCGCGCGACGAGCTTGTCGCCAATCCGCGATTCCAGCGCTGGGCGTTGAAAAATCCTCTCACCCGGCCCTTGGCGCGGCGCGGCGCCCGCGCCGGCCTCGATCTCGCCGCCGGCTTCGTTTACTCGCAGGTTCTCGTCGCCTGCGCCCAACTGAAGCTCTTCGACGTTTTGCGCGACGGCCCGTTGAGCCTCGACGCGCTGGCGACGAAACTCGCGCTTTCTGAGCCCGCAGCGCGGCGCTTGCTCGAGGCGGCCGCTTCGCTGGGCCTTGCCGAGCGACGCGGCGCGAAATACGGGCTCGGTTTGCTCGGCGCCGCCTTCGCCGGCAATCCCGCGGCGCTCATGATCGTCGAACACCAGCCGCTGCTTTACACCGACCTCGCCGATCCCGTGGCGCTGCTGCGCCAAGAAAAGCGCGGCAAGTTGGCGGATTATTGGCCCTATTCGGATGGGGATGCGCCCGAGGCGTTGTCGGCGCAGCAGGTTGCGCCCTACAGCGCCTTCATGGCGGCGACTCAGCCGATGGTCGCGCAGGAGGCGCTCGACGCCTACGATATTTCGCGTCATCGGCGCCTCTTGGACATCGGCGGCGGCGAAGGCGTGTTTCTCGCGGCCGCCGCGGCGCGCGCGCCGCATTTGCAGCTTGCTCTCTTCGACCTTCCCGCCGTGGCGGCGCGCGCCAAAGAGCGGCTCGAAGGGTCCGGCCTGCTCTCGCGCGCCGACATTCATGGCGGCGACTTCCTCAATGACGCGCTTCCCGAGGGCGCCGACGTCGCGACGCTCATCCGCATCGTGCATGACCATGACGACGCGTCGGCGCTCAAACTCTTGCGCAATGTGCGCAAGGCGCTTGCGCCCGGCGCGACGCTGCTCATCATCGAAGGCATGTCCGGCGTCAAAGGCGCCGAGCCGCTCGACGCCTATTACGGCTTCTACACGCTGGCCATGGGCCGCGGCGAGCCGCGCCGCATCGAAGAGATCGAGGCGCTGCTGCGCGAAGCAGGCTTTGGCAAATTTCGGCTCTTGCGGAATGCATTGCCGGCGCTTGCGAGCATCGTTTCCGCTAAGGCGGTGTGAGCCGTTGGACTTGATTCCTGATCGTGCGCGTCGCGCTTGTCGGGAAGCGACTCAATGCGCCCTTCTCCACGCGATCAGGCCTGCGGTCGAGCCGTCCAACCCTTGCGTAGATTCGTCCCGGTTCTCGACAATCGGCGCCAGGCGGCTCGCGAGTTCCTTGCCAAGTTCAACGCCCCACTGGTCGAAGGGATTGATGTCCCATATCACCGACTGCACGAAGACCTTGTGTTCGTAAAGCGCGACGAGGCGTCCAAGCGTGCGCGGATCAAGATGTCGGTAAAGCAAAACGCTGGACGGGCGATCGCCTGGAAACGTCTTATGCGGCGCGAGGCGTGCGATTTCCTCCTCGCTCATCCCCTGCCCGCGCAATTGCGCTTTCGCTTCCTCTCGCGTTCGACCGCGCATAAAGGCTTCGGCCTGCGCCAGGCAATTGGCGAAAAGCAATTCGTGATGATGCGCGTCGGCGGCGGTGGGCTCGGCCGCGACGAGGAAGTCGATCGGGACGACGTCGGTTCCCTGATGCAGCAGCTGAAAGAATGCGTGCTGGCCATTGGTGCCGGGCTCGCCGAAAATCACCGGGCCGGTTTCATAATCGACAGGCCCGCCTTCGCGTGTCACCGATTTGCCGTTCGACTCCATGTCAAGCTGTTGCAGATAGGCGGGAAACCGCGCGAGCCGCTGATCATAGGGGATGACCGCATGCGCCCCGCATCCCATCACGTTCCTGTGCCAGACGCCGAGCAGCCCCATCAGCGCGGGGATGTTTTGTTCGAGCGGCGCTTCGAGAAAATGCGTGTCGATGTCGTGCCCGCCCTGCAGAAACTGCAGAAAATGCTCGGGTCCCACGGCGATGGCGAGCGCCAGGCCGATTGACGACCACAGCGAATAGCGCCCGCCAACCCAATCCCAGAAGCCAAAGACGCGCGCGGAATCGATTCCAAATTCCGCGACCTTGTCGAGCCGCGTCGAGACGGCGGCGAAATGCGCCTTTACGGCAGCTTCGCCGAGCGCGGCGACGATGCGGGCGCGGGCGCTTCTCGCGTTCGCCATCGTCTCCTGCGTCGTAAACGTCTTCGATGAGATGATGAACAGCGTACGCGCCAAGTCGAGATTGTGCAGCGTATCAGCGAGATCGGCGCCGTCGACATTGGCGACGAAATGCATGCGCGGACCCTCGCCGCGATAGGGCGAGAGCGCGCGCGAGGCCATCGCCGGACCCAGATCCGAACCGCCGATGCCGATATTGACCACATCGCTGAACGGCGCGCCTGTCGCGCCGCGAATGTCGCCAGAGCGCACGGCGCGCGCGAAGGCGAAAACCTTTTCGCGTTCGGCTTCGATCAGAGGCCGCACGTTCTCGCCGCCGACGAGAAGCGGACGCGAGGAGAGATCGCGCAGCGCCATATGCATGGCGGCGCGCCTTTCGGTGTTGTTGATGAGTGCGCCAGAGAACAATGCTTCGCGCCTGGCTTCGAGATCGCGCGTCTGCGCCAATGAAATCAGCAGCGCGACCGTCTCGCGCGTCACTTTGTGCTTGGAGAAGTCGAAGAGAAAATCGTCGAGCTTGACGCTGAAATTTCTGAAGCGCGCGGGGTCCTCCGCAAAGAGATCGAGCGTTCGCGTCCGCGCCAAAGCGGAGGCGTGGAACTTCAATGCGTCAAAAGCGACGGCGACGGCGTCCGACATTCTATTCTCGAAAAGCAAGGGTGTTTTCCTTAGCGATTTGTAGCCGATTCGTAGGCGGCGGGCGCGCAACGACTTTACGCCGCGAGGCTGGACCCTAAATTTTTACTGTATTGTGACAGAGGGATGTGAAATCCATATCTGTTACATGACGATTTTCTGACAGCAGGACGACGATGGACGCGATTCATTTCCTCGACGTGCGCGACGGCGGCCCTGTGGCCCATGCGCAGGCTCGGGTCCAGGCGGCGACCGCGCTCCGCAAGGCCTGTCTTGGCGTGGTCGCGCCGATGGGCCGGGTTTGCCTTCCGCCAATTGACCGTATTGCGGCTAATTGGCTGAAGCGCTCCGCCTCCGCCTACCGGGCGGAGCTCGAGCGCATCGTCGCCATTCTCGGCTTTCCCGGCGCGATGACGCTGAACATGTCCTATCTCTTCGCCTGCACCACTCAAGCCTATGAAGACAAAAACGGTCTGCCGCGCTTGCGCCGCACGCTCGACTGGCCCTTCCAGGGCCTCGGCAGGGGCGTCGAAATCGCGTTGCAGTCCGGCGGGGCCGGCGAATTTTACAACGCCACCTGGCCGGGGGCCGTGGGCGTGCTCAGCGCGATGGCTCCCGGCCGCTTTTGCGCCTCGATCAATCAGGCGCCGATGAAGCGGCGCACCCAGGGCTCCCTCGGCTTCGCCTATGACGCCGTCCTCAATCTGCGCGACGCCTTGGCAAGCGAAGGCGGTTGGCCGCCGGATCATATGCTGCGCTATGCTTTCGAACATTGCGCAAATTTCGAGGCGGCCGTCGAGTTTATCGCCAGCGCGCCGATTGCGCGTCCAACTCTCTTCACCCTGGCGGGGGTCAAGCGCGGCGAGATGGCCCTGATCGAACGCACGGAACATGAGGCGCGCGTGCTGCGCGGGCCGGTCATCGTCGTCAACGATTGGCAGGAGCCGCAGGTCGGCTGGCAGGCGCGCATGAGCCATGAGAACAATGTGAACCGCAAGGCGGCGATGCGCGACGTCGCGCCTGACGCGCCGCCCTTTTCCTGGGTGCGGGAGCCCGTGCTCAACCGCCTGACGCGCCTCGCGGTGGAAATGTGCGCCGTCGGCGTGGGCGATTTTGCTGCGCGCGGCTACGAGTGCCCCTATCTGAAGGGCCAGCCGGCGCCCGTGACGCAGGACTTCTTTCTGAACGCGGCCACGCCCACGGCGCTCGCCGCCTAATTGAGTTTCGGCGCGCTGGCGCGTCGCAGTCGATCATTGATCGCCTCGCCCAGCCCCCGCTCGGGTATATGCGCCACGGCGACATTGGCGATTTGGCGCGCGTCGAATTCCCGCAGATGGGCGAAGAGATTAGCCGCCGCCTCCACGAGATCGCCTGACGGCGATAGATCGAGCACAAAGGCTCCGGGTTTGGCGCGCGCAGCGAGCCGGGCGCCAAAATCGAGCGCCGCTTCGCCTTCATTGAGGTCGAGCGCCTCCAGTCGCAGGCGCGCGGCAGGCGCGTAATGGGACGGAGTCATGCCGGGCGCGAGGATTTCGGTGTGCGCAGGCGCCGCAAGCTTTTCCCCGAGGATCTTCTCGATCGCCTCCCGCGCAATCGCGCCGGGCCGCAGCAATATTGGGGAGCCCTCGCAGAAGGACACGATCGTCGACTCAAGGCCGGCGGCGGTGCGCCCGCCGTCCAGGATCATGTCGACCCTGCCCGAAAGATCTTCAGCGACATGGGCCGCAGTGACGGGGCTCACATGGCCGGAGCGGTTGGCCGAAGGCGCCGCGATCGGCCGGCCGAGCGCTGCGATCAGCGCTTGCGCGATAGGATGCGCGGGCGCCCGAACCGCGACGCTTGGCAGGCCGGCCCGGACGAGATCGCAGACAGCCCCGCCCGGCGCGACGGGCGCGACGATCGTCAGCGGCCCCGGCCAGAAGGCCGCGGCAAGACGCAGCGCCAACTCAGGCAGTATCGCCTCGCGACGCGCGGCTTCGAGATCGGCGACATGCGCGATCAGCGGATTGAACGAAGGGCGGTCCTTGGCGTCGTAGATCCGGGCGACCGCCCATGCCTGCGTCGCATCGGCGCCGAGGCCGTAGACGGTCTCGGTCGGGAAGGCGACCAGCCCGCCCTCACGCAGGATCGTCGCGGCGCGAGCAATCGCCGCGGCGTCAGCCGGCGCAACAATCGTCACGCGTTGCGTCCGCCGTACGGCGGCTTGGGGATCGCCATATGCGCCTCACGCAGCGCCTTCGACCAGCTCTCGCGCAAATCGCGAAAATACGGATCGTTTGAACCGATTCTGGTCGCGACCTCCGTCTGCAGCGCGTCGCGACGCAGCAGCGCGATATCGATCGGCATGCCGACCGAAAGATTCGAGCGCATGGTCGAATCCATCGAAATGAGCCCGATCTTCAGCGCATCATAAATGTCGGTGTCATAGGCGACCGCGCGGTCGAGTATGGGCTTTCCATATTTGTGCTCGCCGATCTGCAGATAATTGGTGTCCGGCGTGCACTCGATGCTGTTGCCGGCCGTATAGATCATGAAAAGACGGAGCGGACCCCCGGCGATCTGACCGCCGAGCAGCAGGGAGACGTCGAAGCTGACGCCCTGCGCCGCAGGCTCCCCCTCGGCGTTGCCCATCTGGGAGCGCGAAAGGCGCACCGCGCGTCCGACGAGCTGAGCGGCATGCAGCATGTTCGGCGTATTCATGACGCTTTCCACGACGCCGCTCTCGGGATGTTCAATCCCGTCGCCAATCAGGTTCACGACGCCCTGCGTCACCGAGAGATTGCCTGAGGCGGCAAGCATCAGCACGCGCTCGCCGGGCCGCTCGAAGAGATGCAGCTTGCGGAACGTGGAAATGTTGTCGAGCCCGGCGTTGGTGCGGGTATCGGCGATCATCACCAGTCCATCGCGCACGAGGATGCCGCAACAATAGGTCATGTGACTCCGCAGCGGTTCGCGCCAAACGCTGCAGGACTTACAAGTTTCGCGCCATGAGGCAAGTGCGGCGCGGCCACAGCGAAGGAAAATCAGTCGCCGTTTTCGCTCTTGTAGGGAAGCTCGGTCGCATGCTCGGCGGCCCATTCCGCCACCGCTGCGCGCTCGTGCGCCAGATAGGCCGAGACCGCCTCCGCGAGGCGCGGGTCGGCCAAGTAATGGGCCGAATGGGTGATCACCGGCCCATATCCGCGTGCAATCTTATGCTCGCCCTGCGCGCCGGCCTCGACGCGCTTATAGCCGCGGCGGATCGCGAATTCGATCGCCTGATAGTAGCAGACCTCGAAGTGGAGGAACGGCAGCGCTTCCAGCGCGCCCCAGTTGCGCCCGTAGATGGCGTCGTCGCCCAGAAAATTGATCGCTCCGGCGATATGCCGCGCGCCGCGACGCGCCATGACCAGCAGGATGCGGTCCGCCATGCGCGCGCCGATCTCGTCAAAGAAGGCGCGAGTCAAATAGGGCCGGCCCCATTTGCGCGCGCCCGTGTCCATGTAGAAGTCGAAAAACGAATCCCAGTGCGCCGGACGAATGTCGCTCCCCGTGAGCAGATCGATTGTGATGCCGTCGCTCAGCGCTTCGCGTCGCTCGCGCTTGATCGCCTTGCGCTTGCGCGCCGTGAGCCGCGCCAGAAAATCCTCGAAGTCGGCATAGCCTTCATTGACGAAGTGGAACTGTTCTCCGGCGCGGTAAATGAATCCGGCGCCGCTCAGCGCAACGCTTTCCTCCTCGGTGCAGAACGTGACGTGAATGGAGGACGCGCCGCTCGCCTTTCGCAATCCCTGCAAGGCGGCGATCAGTGCATCGCGCGCGCCTTCGGGCGCGTCACGCGCGATCAGCAGCCGACGCCCGGTCACAGGCGTGAAAGGGGCAGCCACCTGAATCTTCGGATAGTAGCGTCCGCCAGCAAGTTCATAGGCCTGCGCCCAGCTCTGATCGAACACATATTCGCCGAGGCTGTGCGTCTTGATATAGGCCGGCGCGCAGGCGACAAGACGACCCCGCGAATCCTCGACGAGCGCATGCGCCGGCGACCAGCCGGCGCGCGCGCCGACCGACTTCGACGATTCGAGCGCGCGCAGGAACGCGTGCGAGACAAAAGGATTATATCGCTCGCCGACCGCGTCCGGCAGGCCGAGCGGATTGGCGCAGGCGTCCCAAGCCTCAGCCGCGACGGAATCGAGCGATTCGACGTATCGAACCGAAAATTCTTGCGCCGAAGATTCTTGCGCCGAAGATTTTTGCGCCATGTGTCCAGTGAGCAGCCGCGATTTCTAGCACAGCGTCGCGGCGTCCTCTAACATGGCGCGAATGGCGACATCATCCAAGCGCGACTTTTGAGCAGGCAAGAACGAACAACATGAGAATTAACGGGCGCGACTACAGAACGATCTGGCTTGACGCCGACGGGCGGCGCGTCCGGGTAATCGACCAGACTGGCCTGCCGCATCGCTTCGAGACGAGAACGCTCGCGAGTTGCGAAGACGCCGCTGAAGCGATCAGCGCGATGACGGTGCGCGGCGCGCCGCTCATCGGCGTGACCGGCGCCTATGGCATGGCGCTCGCCGCCTGGAGCGATCCGAGCGACGCCGCCATCGAGAGCGCCCATGCGGCGCTGCTCGCCACGCGGCCGACGGCCGTCAATCTGCGCTGGGCGCTGGATCGGCTGCGCGCGCTCCTGCTCCCTGCGCCGGTCTCCGGCCGCGCCGACCTCGCCTATGCGGAAGCGGCGAAGATTGCGGAAGAAGACGTCGCCGCCTGCCAGGCCATCGGCCGCTTCGGCGCCGAACTCATTCATCAAGCGCGCCTCGGCGAGGGTCCCGTCAACATCCTCACCCATTGCAACGCCGGCTGGCTTGCCACCGTCGATTGGGGCACGGCGCTGGCGCCGATCTACACGGCGGCGCGGCAAGGCGCGCCGATACATGTTTGGGTGGACGAAACACGTCCGCGCAACCAAGGGGCGAGTCTCACGGCCTTCGAACTGCTGGGCGAAGACGTTCCGCATACGATTATCGCCGATAACGCCGGTGGCCATCTCATGCAGCACGGTCTTGTCGATCTCGTCATCGTCGGCAGCGACCGCACGACGCGCGCCGGCGACGTGTGCAACAAGATCGGCACCTATCTCAAGGCGCTCGCGGCGCACGACAATGGCGTGCCGTTCTATGTCGCCCTGCCGTCTTCGACCGTCGATTGGCGCATCGCCGACGGCGTGCGTGACATTCCGATCGAAGAGCGCAGCGCGCGCGAAGTCACCCATATCAGCGGTCGGGGCGCCGATGGCGCGCCGATCGAAATTCAGCTCACGCCCGACGGCTCTACGGCGCGCAATTTCGGCTTCGACGTCACGCCGTCGCGCTTTGTCACGGGCCTCATTACCGAGCGCGGCGTCTGCCCCGCGACGGAAGAAGGGCTGAGGGGATTGTTCCCGGATCTTTGCGGTTAGCTAAGCTCTTTCGAACTCTCTCGCGTTCCGTAATTCTTGAAGCGCTCCACCGTGCGCATGATCTCATCATCGGAAAGCACGACGGGTTCGCCGGCGAGAGCGCCGAGGTAGAAGACTTGCGCAAGCGCTTCGAGTTCGACCGCGCGCCACAATGCTCTGCGCATATTCGCGCCAGTGACGATAGCGCCGTGATTGGCGAGCAGCACGCCATCGCGATCCGTGAGCCCGGCGACGACGAGTCGCGACAGTTCCGCCGTGCCATAAGGCGCGTAATCGACGCAGCGCACAGTCGGGCCACCGAAGGCGGCGATCATGTAATGCACGGCGGGAATGTCGCGCCGCAAGGTCGCGATCGTCGTCGCATAGGGCGAATGCATATGCGCGATGGCGTTCACGTCCGGCCGCGCGCGATAAATATCGAGGTGGAAGCGCCACTCGCTCGACGGCGGCAGCGGACCCTCGAAGGCGCCCTCGCCCGCCAGCGGCAGGCGCGCAATCAGACCAGGGGAAAGCTCGCGGCTGGGAACGCCGCTCGGGGTGACAAGCACGGCCTCGCCGACCCGCAAGGACAGATTGCCCGCAGAGCCATGATTGAGCCCCAGCCGCTCCATCTCCCGTGCGGCGTCGACGATCGCCGCGCGCGCGTCGCGTTCGTTCATGCGAGAAGCCATACAGGCGCGGCGCGGGCCGTGGCAAGACAAGCTGTCTTGTGCCGACGGCCCGCGCGCCAGGACGAACGCGAGCGCGCTCGTTGAGAGCGATTGCATGCAAGTCCGCGATATTGCGCGTGCTCGGGTTGCGGTATAGGAGGGGCGTCCCCGTCTCGGGGCCGGTAGCTCAATGGTTAGAGCCGGCCGCTCATAACGGTCTGGTTGCAGGTTCGAGTCCTGCCCGGCCCACCAATAAAATCAATGCGTTCCATCATGTCATCACCTCCGATTTGAACCTCGCGCACTGATTCGCGCACCGATACATCCTACTTCCGTCCGATCGCCGTCGCCGCCTCTTCCTGATAGTCGGGCGCGAGATGACCATAATGGTCGACGATCATTTGCTCGCTTGTCCCGAGGAAGTCGGCGACCTTTCTGGTCGGCAACCCCTTCGCCACAAGCCACGACGCGCAACTGTGGCGCAGCGTGTAGGCGCTGACTCCAGCTTCTAAGCCGGCGAGCTTTACCGCGCGCCCAAGGGCGACCTTTACGCTCGCAATCGGCGTCCCGGCGAACGTGACGACATAGCCCCGGTCGCCGTCTAATCGCCGCCAGCGGGCGAGATGCGCCTTAAGCCGGGGCGAGATTTTCACAGTCGGCTGGCGCTTGGCGGTTTCAACCTTGCCTTCAGCGTGGCGATAGAAACAGCCGCCGTCGACGTCGACCCAAGAGCGTCCCGGTCCTCTGTCCCATGTCGCGTTCAGGATCGCTCCCGGCCGCGATCCGGTATAGAGCCCAAGAATCAGGAAGCGGCATAAATGGCGGAGCGGGCGCTTGTCGGTTTCGACGCCCTCTTGGACCTCGCGGGTGCGCCAACACGTCCACAATAGCCTTGCAGCTTCCTCGCGCGTGAGCCAGCGCTGGCGGGCCTTGCCCTTCTCAGGCAACACGACGCGGACGACGCCCCGGTGATAGCCCTCAGCCTGATGATGGCCGATCGCAGCGCTTAAATCTTGAAGATCGCGCCGGGCGCCGCCGCCCTGCCCTATGTTCCCGCCCTTCCGCTTGTCAGAGCCCTTGCCGAATCTCGACGCCGCATATTCGCGACATAGCTTGCCGGTGATTTCGTCAAGCCGCCGATGGCCAAAGAACGCCAGAAGGCGCTCGGCGCGCTCGGCGGTTTTCTCCGGTCTGGCGTGACCAGGCGCAACGTCGTCCAGATAGATTTTGATCACGTCGCTGATCCGAATTTCGGATAGAGGACGCTCGCGTCTTTCCGGCGCGTATTTCGAGGCGATGTAGTCGGCGAGCCGCTTTTCAGCCGTTTCGCGGTCGCCAGCGCCGCATCCAACGCCAATTTGTCGTCCGCCGTCTTTGACGACGTATCGGGCGGGCTTGAGGATGTTGCCCTTGGAGTCTCGCTCTGCGGGCCTGAGCCAGAGACGGGCGCCTTTGCGCGGTCGGGGCATTTGAACAGCCTTTCGATATCTTCGATCATAACCCAATCTTTACCGGCGACGCGGGCGATGTGCAGTCGGCCCGCCTTCGCCTCGCGCCGCAGCGCCTGCTCAGGAACGCCATAGTATTCCGCCGCTTCGGACAGGCGCGCGGGCTTTATCTTCTTTTCGAAGACGTCGGCATGTCGGGCCATCTGCGCGAAAGCCTTGACCAAATCGTGGTCCTCAAAGCGTCCTGCCATGCTCTACGCCCTCACGCTTTACTCGTTACTCACCAGCCCTTTGTCGACCGCACCACGAGATTGCGCGGTCGCGGCGTTCCCACGGCCTGCGCAATTTCGTCCTCCAGCGCCGCGATCGCAGTCGCCAGATCACGATCATTGCGATAGCGGATCGTGCGATCGCCGAAGGTGATTTCCAGGGCGCCGCTCGAACGGACCTTCTTTAAGGCTTCGAGCCGCGCCCGTAGGGTGGAGATGTCGGTCACGGCGTCACCACTTCATGGTCCAACCGGGTCCACGAGCGCCAATCGATCCAACCGAACCCAAGATCGAGACGAATCTTGAGTTGCAAGGCGTCTTTTTCAAAGGCCCAACGCGATTCCGTATAAGGACCGCCGCCTTCCATGCCGACCTGCACAAGGCCGTCCATGTTCGCCGGGGCGCAGGCCAAATACGAAGTGTCCGTATCGACCAGCCGAGGCTCTGTGACGACCTGGAGCAATCCGGCCAAGGGATTGACCGCCGAAGACGTTGTCGCCGTCACGCGGGCAATGGCGCGCAGTGCGGTGCCTTCGAATTCGGACGGGACCAGCCAGAAGGTCGGAACCTGTCCAATCATGACGTCGCCCGCGCCCTTACGCTTTGACGCTACGGCGCGAGCGGCCAGGACCGATTCGATAATGGTGTCGAGGCTCGTGGTATCGCACGGAGCAATATTGTTGCGCGCTGCATAGAAGACGGGATTTTCGTCCCGCATGGTCGGCCCGGCGAGCGAGGCTTGGGTGAGGTAGCCGACGCGCCGGTCATTGACGTCGGCGGCGAGACGGCGCCCGTACGCGTCGCTCATTGTCCCGAACCGGCCTTGCGAATTGATATAGGCTTGGCGCGAAATGTCGGTGATTCCGCCGACCGTGAAGACCGAATACCGCTCGCCGTCTTCCGAGATGTAGGAATGACGGAATTCGCCGGTCTCAAGCACCTTGTTGACTTGCAATGTCGTCCAGTCGGCGAGCACTTCCGTCTGAACGCGGAAGTCGGGCGTGTTCCGCGTTCCGGCTAACATTGCGGACGGCGACAGGGCCGCCTCATATGGGCGACGCATCGCGACATTGAAGGTTTCGCCGGCCATCAAAGGAATGTCGCTTACGCTCAAAGCGCGCACGATAACCTCATGATCGGAAAGCCCTGCAACATTGTGCCCGGCTTGGCGCAAATAGCGCCGATGGAATTCCGCCCAGGACAGGCCCGCCAGCTCGCGCGCCGGACCCTGTGGCTCCTCGCCGGTCATGCGGGATAGCAGACTATCGCGCGCCGCCTGGCGGAAAGTCGCCGGGTCGTCCAAGGTGACATGCCCGCGCGTACTGCGGATTCGATCGGCGCCGCCGGAGCGTTCGAGCACCTGGTCCATGATCCGCCGATCTGACCATTGACCATCAATGGCCCTTTCTTCGATCTCGCGCGGCAATCCAAGAGTCCGGCACAGTGAGCGGACCCGCGCATTGCGCTGGGCGACGTCGCCATAGAGATCGGTCCCGCCGTCGTCGAATTCGTCGAGACCATCGTCGTCGTCATTGTCGGCGGAGCGAATGCCGGCGCGAGAATCGGCGGGCTCCGAGACAATCGCGGCATGCACCAGCTCGGGAACAACCAAGCGGCTGCGACCGGCGCCTTCGCGGACGCTGGCGGCGCGATAGCCGATGCTAAGGCTCCCGGCGGTGCCATCGGCGATCCGCTCAGCAAGCCAATCAATCGATGCGTCGGCGGTGAGTCTGCCGTCCGCAATCAATTCGTCGCCTTGCACGCGGAGATTCGTCACGCGGCCGACTGTGGAGCGCACGTCGCTGTGGTGGTCGAGATTCAGCGGCAACGACTCTGGAAATTGCGCCGAAGCAAGGTCCAGCGACTCCATGATTCCGCCACGCACCCGGATCGGTCGCGACGTCGCGAGCACCGCGCCAGTGAATGAACGCGTCGCCCGATCGAAGGTGTTCGGCCGCACGGCGATCGCGCGAGTGAAAATTTCGCCCGGCGGACGGTTACGCATAGACAGATTACGCATTGCTTTCTCCTACGACTCTGAGCGGCGTTGGCGCCGGCTGCACTTGTGGTTTGAAGGTGTCGCGGGCGCGCTCGGCGTCCACGTCGACCGGGTCGCGCCCTCGCTTCGCGATAATCTCGGCGCGTGATGCGAAGCCGGCATTGACGGCCGTAACGTCCGCGTCCACGTCCTTCGAAGGATCAAGCGGCTCGTAAGCAGGCCATAGCCATCGCGGCGCGGCGAGGGTTTCCAGATCGACGTCGAGTCTCCCGGCGAGCACTTCGAGCGCCACGAATCTGCGAAAGACGCGGTCGAGGAACTGCGGTTCCAAGAGCGTTTTTTGAACTTGCGTTGTGCGACGGCGGAAGAAACGATCGCCAAAGCGCGCCGAGCTGAACGATGTTTGCGACAGGTCTGCCGATACAAGCTCGAACGGAACTTGCGCGCCAGCCGCGAGACTGCGAATCATCGCGCGCTGGAATTCGACGCCGCCCTCTATTTTCGGCGGGCTCACCACATTGACGGCGGCGTCGGCCGGAATAATGCGCACCGTCGCCGGCTCCAGACTTACGGAATTGCCGTCGAGCGATTTCCCCAGCTCCACTTGCTGCGACGGATCGCTGATGAATGTGCAAAGCAACGCCGCGACCTTTTGCTGTGCAAGCTGCGCGTCCTCGCATGCGTCGGTTTCAACGGCCCTCGTCAGGATTGCCGACAATTGCGAGACGCCGCGCGGCGCGCCAGGGCTCGGCGGGTCAACCACGTGACAAACATCTTCGATAGGAATTCGGACTGCGTCGGTCGACGTCGAAGCGGCGATTGGATGATCCGGCGACCTTGGCAAAATCCAAAGAGCGACGTGACGGCCTTCGCTATCGACTTCAACGCCGCTTGTGATAAATGCGCCGTCGCCCAGGTCTTCGTTCCGGTTGACGTCGATTTGTTCGGCGCTCAGCAACATGATGACAAGAGCGCCGCTGTCGCGGTCCAATTTCATGACGATGAATGCCTCGCCGGCAATGATCCAAGAGCGAACAACGCGGGCGAGGAGGTGTCCGAAGTTCGAAACGCCTTCTGCATCGCATGACGACCAAAAGAGATTCCAAGCGGCAATTACGCGCTCGTTGTCGTGCTGCAACGTCGGCCCATCGCCGCAAAAACCGGTGACGGAATTTTCGACAATCGCGCGGATGTAGGGGCTATTCGACGCGAGATAGGAAGCGCGCTGCGCCAGCGTTCGGCGGGCGTTTAAGGCCGACTGAAGCGGGCTCGCCATGGTCGCGGCGACCGGCCAGCGTCCGCTTTGGCCGGCGGCGTCGTAACCGCGATAAGCGCGGGCGCCGGCTCTGAATGCCCGAGTGATGCGCTCAAACATTATTCAGCCTCCCGCTCGCCGCCGTGTCGGCCGAGGTGAGAAGAAGCCGACACGGCGACTTATCGCGCCGCCATGGCCCGATGCGACGCGAAAGGGAATCGAGGAGGCGCGTCATTGCGGGCCGCCCCCGCAATCGACGAAGTGAGCGGCAAATTTCGCCCGCGCGACTTTCGCGGCGCGAGTTGCGGCGACTTTTCCGGCGCCGCTGTCGCGGACCTCCAGTGTGACAAGCTCCCGGCGATCGGCCTCCCCTTCGAGAATCTCCTTAAGACCAGGATCGGCAGGGCTCGGCAGAAAGGCTGCGCCCAGCAAATCAATTCCTGCGCGCGCCGCATTCATACGCGCGACATGGCAGGCCTTCGATACATTGACGGCGACGACGCGGATCGGTTCGAAACCTTCCGCCTCCAACTGCGCGCTCAGTGACGCATCAGCCTCGGCGCCGAAAGGTCCGGGATAACAAAAATGGCTGCGGCGGCCTTTCTGGTCGAGCGCTTCGACAACATTAAAAAACCAGGGTCGCTCTTCATGCTCGGCATGCGCGACCGCCTCCAGCCATTTGTCCCACCAGACGCGGACAATCTGCGCGGCGAAGGTTCGACCGAATGCGTTCGAGAGAGCGTCGCCGAGGAGCTGGCCGACAACGTCGACAGCGAAGTAGTTGAGGCTCTGAAAGACCTCGGCCCGGCCGAATGCCAACGAAAAATGATTCCGCCGACGCAAAGTGCGCAGCGCTTGCGAATTTAGATCGGCTGCCGCGCAAAATTCGCCACACGTCAAAACTCGCATCGGCGTGTCTCCCGTCGTGTCCAATAGACACTAGACACCAGATTCGTTCGAAAGAAAAGCCGGCGATTTGGCCTATGTCATTGTTTTTGTGCAACTTTTTTGCTGTTTCGACGCCCAACTATCTCAATTCATTGCGCAATCGGCTTTTGATTTTGTGGTTTTAGACGCGGTCCCAACGCCCCCATTCGTTCGCCGGGCGCACGCCCACGCCCTGGTCTTTGCCGTTCTCGGATTCGCAGCGGCACGCCCAAAAGCTCGCCCAACGCGCAGAAAGTTTCGAGAGCTTCGTTATGGTCGCTTGGCATTCTCTCGCGCAACATGAGAGCGCGCAGGCGGAGCTGTTTTTCCAACATTGCTCGAATCTCCCGCTGAAGCCCCCGCGCATGTTAACGCATCGCGCGCCGCGTTCGCCACGGTTCGCATCGATCTGGAACTTCGCGTCGATCGACGCGAAGTTAAAAAAAGGCAAGAAAAACAGTGAGATATGAACTTCGGGCCGATCGGTCCGAAGTTCAAAAAGGCGTGCGCGACAATCGAGGAAATTGCATCGGCTACTGACGCGAGCAAGTCAGACGTTGACCGGACCATCAATGATTTTTCCCAAAACGGCGACTTCGCCAAATTGGGAAAATCTGCCGAGGCTATGGCCTCCCACGCCACGGACTTCACGCCGCCGATCTACAACATCTGGAAGCAGCAAGAGAAGACCGCAACCTCAAGTCATTTGGCCCTGTCTCTCGTTCAGCCTGGCTTCGATTTTCAGCGCCTTGCGGTCGCCATAACGGGTAAGAGATATATCACCTGCTCATCCACGCGCTTCGATAGACCGTCGGTGCGGGCGGTTGCGGTTGCTGGCGCAGTTCGCTTTCACGTTGATCGAACTGTATCGGCGCTGCGCTGCGGGCGGCATGCGCATAAACCAATGCGTCAAGGGTTTCCGCACGGGCTCCGGGAATGCGCTCGAATCGTCGCGTCGGCTTGCCGCGCACATAGCGGACGACTCTGCGCTCCGATGAAAGCTGTTCGTAATAGGTCGGCTCAAGTTCATTGGAGAAGCGGATTAGCCGTCCGCGTTGCAATCGGTCGAAGATTGTCGACTTCAAAACGTCGACGCCGACCAGCCATAGCCGACCGCCGCCCCGGATCTTGCTTTTTGACGCCTGAATCGCCGGCCGCGCAAATCCCGGCACCCCCTTGCCGGCCATGACGCGGCGCCCGGATCTCGCCGCGCAGAAAGTCAAGATGCGATCGAAATGACCGCCATCGCCCGCGTCAATTACACAAGAATCGACGCCGAGCTTTCCGCCATATGGATGCGTCCATTTCGTGCGCAGCAATTCGTCCAATTCGAGAAATGTCGAATCGTCGTCGATAGATCCCCAAAGAACGATATGGGCGAGCACATAGCATTCATTGTGGCGCGACCAGCCGGCGAGCGTGCATTCGAGCCGGTCGTCCTGCGCATCGACGCCGACGGAAATTGTCAAAACTTCCTCGGGGATTTTGTTGAGCCCGAACGGCTCGCCGCGCGCGGCGAGACTGGTTTCATCAAGCTCGGACCCGGCCTCGCGCCAGCCTTGAGCGAGAATCGTGTTGATGAATGTCTGTAACTCGCTCGGATCGTCTTTCGCGGCCAGGAATTCTTGCGCCAGCTTTCCCCATGAGGCGTTCGCCAGGAGGCTCACCAATGCGTTTAAGCGAAAGCCGGCATGATCCGTCACCTCCGGCCGTAACGCGCGCCAGCGGCCGGCGTTGACCATTTGCGCTTTGTTCCGCTCGCCTATCAGCTCGTTGCAGTGCGGACAGCGAAATGCAGCGTCCTGCGGATGGTCGGGCGGCCACTCGATATTCGCCCATAGGATCTCGGTGAAAGATCCGCAGCTCGCGCATGGGATCTCGAAAATGCGTTGGTCGGATTCGGCGTACGCGCGCAGCACGTGACTCGAGTCCTCAAAAATGGGCGTGCTGCCGATGATGATTTTTCGATTCGGGAATGACAGCGTCCGCCGCTCGGCGAGCCTTATCGGATTTCCCTCGGCCGAGATCTCCATTGCATCGACTTCGTCGCACAAGAGCACGCGCGCGGTGTGTCGGCGAAGGTTGCGCGGCGCTTTGCTCGCGACGACCTTTAGAGAGCCGCCAGGGAACCTTTTCGAGAGCAAGGTGTTTCTCTCGCCCTCGACGCAATCCGCGCTGAGCGCGCCCCGCAGAGCCGGCGAGGCGTCAAATATTGGCTCAACTTCGGAAACCATGTAATCGCGACAGTCGGCTTCTGTCGGTAGAAGCGCCAAGATCGGCGCGGGCTCATTGGCGATATAAGATCCGATCGCGCTCGTCAGCAACGTCGTGAAGCCGACGCGGACGGGCTTGACCAGGGTGACTCTTTCAATCGACGGGTCTGCGATCGCGTCTGCAATTTCTCGCTGATACGGCCACAGCCGCACTTTGCCAGGAAGCGCGCTTGTGCCCTCGGGCAAGGTGATGTTTTCTTCGATCCACTGCGAGAGGCGAAGGCGTGCGGGCGGGATGAGGTTGCGCAGCGCAGATTTGCGGACAGTGGCGAGAGTCGTCATTTAGACAGACATTGTGCCCGCGCCGGCACATTTCTATATTTTCGCGAGAGCGCGACGTTGCGCGAAGAGGGGCCGGGCGACTTGCGGATGTACCAGGCGCCCGGCTTTCGCGCGTCCGAAGGCTTGAGCCAACGCGAGATCTCGCCGCCGCTTCTTAAATTTTGTCACAACTGTGACAAACGCCGATTCCCTGCCCAGGAACATCACCGAGAGGCGGTTTCGATCTTATTGGGAGCAGCTCGCCAAGAAGGAAGGCAAGTCGCGCATCTGGGTCACAGTGCGATTGCGCTTCGGACGGTTTTTGAATTTTGTTACCACGGTAACAAACACCGAAAACCTGCCCAGGAACATCACCGAGAGACGGTTTCGGTCGGTCGCCCGCCCTTGGGACGCGAGGGTTTCTGCAACGTGCAGAAACCTTCCAAATCTCGCGTGATTGTCGCGTTAATGCACGTTCAGCGCCTCGCCGATCCGCTGCATGGTCCAGCCCTTCTCGCCGTAAATTGTGCCCGATCGGGCACATTTTCCGCTGAAAGGTGCTCGGCCGGCAAGCGACAAGGTCAGCGGACCGATCTGGGACTTGTGGCCGATCGGCCACAAGTTAAAAAAGGTCGCCGTCCCCAAGCTCACTGAGACGTTCGCGAATCTGCGCATCGATCACGCCGACGTCGGCTTGCGACAGGTGTGGAAGTAGCGCGCCGCAACGGGACGGCACGGACAACATTCCGGCGCGCACCTTGCGCAGGATATCGCTCCACTCGCGCTCAACGGCCGTCGCATCAAGCAGCGCGCCTGCCAGGGCCGCCCTTTTCAATTCGGCTACGTTTGCCTGCTCCCGCGCCAATCGCGTGCGCTCGGCCGTTAATGACGCCCCTGCGGCCCCTTCCGCATGCCGAGCCGCGACCGCGCGCAGATGGTCGCAATATCGCTTCACGCTGGCGTCGCGCAGGAAGCGCCCGCGCCCGACCGGCACCACATGCCCCTCGTCGCGCAGGAACCGGACCTTGCGGCTGATGACGCCGATCAACGCGCCAAGCTCGGCGGCCGTGACCACAACGTCAGCTTGAATTTCGGCGGGTTCGGACGCCTTTTTGGCCTTCGCTCTCATGCCACAACCGCAAGCCTTTTATAAGTCATTGGTATACCTCACTTTTTTATTTGCGTAGAGTGAAGTTTCGGGAGCGGGGCGACCCGCTCTCAACTTTTGGTTGTAGGACCCGCTGTGGATCATGAGAGCTTCCGCAGTCGAGTGGCGGCCACGCGTCGCTTTAGTTCTTCCTCGATTCGCTTGGCGTCAGCCCATGGGCATTTGGCTTGCACGGCCGCAACCAAGTCGCGTGTTCTGACGGGATGATCGTTCAGCGATCGCAGGACTCTCCGCCATGCTGCATCTGTCACTTTGGCCAACATAAGATCCCGCGCCAGCATTTCCCCAAGGCCGTCGTTCATTGTCCGGCCCTCGCCATGCGTCGCAGCTCGTGTTCGATCTCTGCCTTTTCGACGAAGTAGGCTTCAGGATCTCTATGGCTCGGCGCGAGACGGCGGACGCGCTGGGCGAGCGAGAGAAGCGCGTCCGGTCGGTCGAGCCTCCCGCCGGCGGGAGGTTTCAAATCTGGCCCATGGGCCGATTTTGCCGGTGCGGCGGTCATGGCTTGCGCCCTTCCGCCATTTTGAGACGTCGCCGATGGATAGAACAAGCGCTTGCGCGGTGACGTCGCTTCCATTCGAGCGCATCATGCGGAGCCGGACCTATGTCGACATTGCATAAAGCGCCCGATGTCGTCCGCTCGCTACACAAGGCGCGGCCGTCGCATCGAACCCATTCGCGATACTCGTCCTTGGTCAATCCGAAATGCGCGGCGACAAATGCGTCCGGGTCAGCGTTATATGGCTCCAATTCGGCGCGAGAGAGCGTAAGCGCATAGCCCTGGCGTGTCGGATCATAGGCGTCGGCAAAATAGACCGCATCTTCTACAGGGTCGCAGGGCATGTTCACTTGCTTCTCTTTCTGCATCGTCGGAATCCTCGCCTCTGGTCACATGGCGCGCGATTTTTTTGCACGCACGTCGATTTTTTGCCGCGCCGACTCTCTCAATCTGTCGAGTCTCTCTTGTCTCTTTTTTTTGCTCAGTTGCCGCTCTTCCGAAGCTCTCATGTCCTTTGGTGGAACCTTTTGACGGCATAGCTTCGCCTGCGACGGCGAAACCATGTCCCCTGGAGCCAACCCCCATTAGACATAGCCGGATCGAGACAACCTCTTTTTCAAGAGGAAAGGCCGGGGTCATGCTGTCGGCCTTTACGTCCCGCTTTCATGACGCGGGCAATGTCGCCAAAGCCAATCCGACAGCCTTGGCGGCGCCTGTGGGTCGGCGCCAGCCGTTGCCCACTCCTGGGACTATTAGGAGTCCCTTATGCTGATGCCCTTCAGCGGATGACGATGCGGGTCATGTTCCCCGCAATGGCGCAAACGGTGCGCTGGCTATGTAAGCAGCGCGCCGATCGGCTGATTTTATGAGGGCGGCGATATTGCAGCCCTCCCGCAAGCAAGCCGACCGACGCGAATTCCGTCGTCAGCCCGCAAGCTGATGTTGTTCCTCCTCTCGCTGGAATAGTTCGCAGACGTCGGGCGCCGTGCTTGGGGTATCGATTTGCCCGTTACTTTCGTTACGGCGCGTTACGTTTTTCCCGTTACGCGCGTTACGGCGGAAGCGCCTTTGCCGCTCGGCATTGGTGAGCGGTTTCCTGCGCTCCGGCTCTTGAGTGTCGGCGCACTGTTCCCGCGCTTCCTGCGCGGCGTCGAGAATTGCCTGCGCGACGCGCTCGGCATTTTCTGGCCGAACGAAGACGACCGAGTCGTCGCTGTCGTTCCAGGCTTCCTGTCGGATGACGATGGCGCCGCCACCACCAACATAGACCGCGACGGCCTGTTGCTCGGGAAGGCAGACAACGCCCGCGTCTTGGGCGTCCCGCCACCATTGGGGATCGGCTGTCATGCTCGCCTCCCCTGTTGCGGGAGGGCTGCAAAAGACTTGCGCGCGGCGCCGGGCGGGAGTATTTTCCCTCCCGTGAATTTGGCCCCCAGCCCTTCACAAATCGCATTGGAAGCGCCGTCCCAGCCGACTGGGGCGGCGTTTTCTTTTGGCGGGGGGTCGGGCGGGTCCTCAATAGCTGGCGCACCGTTTGCGCACCGATTCGCGTGAACCAACTGGGAACAAGCCGGCTCAGAATGCGATGAATTCCGTTGGTTTTTGGGCTTTTCCGTTTCAGAGACGGCGCTCATAACGGTCTGGTTGCAGGTTCGAGTCCTGCCCGGCCCACCAGTAAATTCAATTACTTAAATCACAGTTGGGGGTGATCTAAGCGCCGGTAGCCCTGTGCGCGCAACAGGGCGAAGGCAAGCAGCCCTGCCCGCGCCTTTCGATCGATCTCGTTTCAAAACATTTATTCCAAACCGGCCAGGGGCCACCCAGTTTCAGATCAGCCGGTTATAACCAAATCGATTTGTCAGCCCTCGCCTCGCCCCGCTTCCTCGCGCGGAACGAACGCTGCCAAGCTGCGTTATAGGGACGATCGCTTCAGCAAACGCGAACGTAAGCTTTCGACCGTCGAAGCGACGATCTCCCTAAGATGCTTCAAAGATTGGCTGAGGGATTTTGCGCATGTACATGACGCCCATCGACTTTATCGACCTCGGGTTTCGCACCTTCATGCGCAACCCATTTTCTCGTCCCGAACAAATCTCCCTCCGGCAAGGGGAAAGCGACTTTCGCTTGTTGGGCGCGCGCGAGGGAGTCGTGGTGACGCTCGGACCGGAGACGTCCTTTTTTGATCGGCCAAGCAGGTCTGTTTGCCGGTGGCCTGGAACACGGACCATCCCGCGCCAAAGTCCTCACTTCGTGCCGAAACGCTCCTGGATCGTCAACGAGTTCGCCACGTTTCTTTATGTGTGTTTTGGCGGCGGAGACGTGAAACTCAATCGGATCGCCACTTCGGAGAAGCAAAGAGAGATTTTGCTGACGGCTGGCGAAGGCAACGTCGTCGAGAAAATCGATCTGACGAAACTTGCAGCAGACAATTCGCCGCCGCTTCTGTTTCTCCAGCCTGCCTATCTTTGTTCATCCTCCAATGTCGCGATTGAATCCGTTCCCTGTGACGCATCCACGATGAGTTGGGCGCGAGCGCCCTATGTTTACAGGACGCGCCCTGTCGATGATTCGTCGACGCCCGCGATCTTATGTCTTGCCGGCAAGACGATGATCTGGTGCGAACGGATCGAGCCCGGAGAGAGTCGAGACTACGCGCTGGGAAACGTCATCGCGACAACCACCAATGTGGTTTCCAAACTGCGGCCAACCAGCCAGACGCATCCTGAAGATATGAGGGTCGCCGCAGTCGAACAGGATCGCTCCAGAGCGAATGCAATCATTTCGGCTTGCGCAAAAACCAGCCGCAACAGTTCGATCCGCCTGCGACTGCGCGAATGCGCCGCCGCCACGAAAATCCTCTTTGAATCGATACGCGCCCGCGAGGGATTCTTCGTGTGCGAAGTGACCAATGACTCGGACGCGCCGGCCCATATTTTTATCCAACTCAACAAAAGCGATTTTTATGGCGGCTCAGGGCTCGTCGGTTTCGTGATAAAGTTTGTATCGAGCATCTTTCGTATGTCGCACCTGTCGCTAGGTCACTAGTGGCGGCTCGACCTTCTCAACGCCGGCACATGACGTTCTTGAGCCGGCGTCTTATTACGAGGATCGAAACAGGCCTATTTCTTTGCAGCTTCGTCCGGAACGAGCGCTATGCGCATGTGAGCCGCGGGAACTGATGCGTTGCACCACGAACACCCAATTGATGTACAGGTGCCACAAGTCGCCTGCAGTTGGATAGATTGAAGGATTTTTTCCATCGCGGGACCCTCCGCAGCGATTGGAATCAAATAGGTCGTCGTTTGTACTGGCTTTGTCATAACGCGCTCTCCTATCGCAACAAATGAAGTTTGACTGCATCTCTAAAGCGTGACGCCATCTCCTCCCGAACCAGGTTGCAATCCTCCTCTCGCTGCCAATTCGGCTGAGCGCCTGAACTTGCGAATGTCTTGTAGCAACTCACCATGGGGCAAACGCGTACCGCCCAACAATGTGCGCATGAGCCAGATTGAACCGAATGCCGAAAGCCCTCCTGAAATCTTACCAACGCCGCAATGTCCAAAACTCCCTTTTTCGCGTCGCCAAAACTGACGGACTCTAGGCGCTCAAATTCAATGCAGGAGGAAATCGAACCGTCAGGCAGCAATGTTAGGGTATTCCATTCGAACGCTTGGCAATCGCGACAATTGTACGTTCCGGCCAATTCTTCAGGAAGTTTTTCCCAATCGTTGCTACCGGAATTGAGACCGGCATAGGTCTCGAAGCAATCGATCTCTTCGCTGCGCCCTTCCTGATATCTTTTTGCAATCAGCATTTCGCGAACCGCGACCTTCTCCTGTTGCATCGCTTGCCATTGCTGGAGAGAGTAACGCGTGCAGGATTCGGAAGTCGCAGCGCAATCGTTGGGATTGATCTGAGTGCTCGATATGCCGAGGCTCAGAAGATGTTCGACTTGCTGTCGGAACTGGCCAGCAAAACGAGGAGATACGACCAAGTTGAAGGCGACAAGCGATTCAAATGCGCGTGGATGCCTCGTGCGAAAACGCTTAACGTTTTCGAGCACCTTTTCATATGAACCTTTGCCAGTGTGATCGACCCTATTCGTGTCGTGGATTTCTTGAGGGCCATCCAGGCTAATCAACGTCAGGAACGCATTTTCGATCAAAAAGTCGGTGATCTCGTCGCTAAGCAACAATCCATTGGTGGCGATGATCTTTTCGCTCTTTATGTTCCATGCCTTTAACTTCTCGACAATCGCTTTGATCACGCCGACGCCGAGCAGCGGCTCTCCTCCAAAGAACTTTAACGTGACGTCCTGACCGGTCAAAAATGGATGCACAAGCTCGAGGAACGAAAACGCCGTCCCCTCATCGAGGATATCGTTTTTTCCGTTAGGAAGCTTGTATCGTTCACGAGTCGCGCAGTACGAACAAGCCAGGTTGCATGCGCCCGTTATCACGAATTCGAGCGTTCTTGGGCGGATGGTCGTCGCGAGTGGCGGGAAGCTCAAATGAAATGGTTCGGACGTATCGCTGAACATATCCGAAGCCGTCATCTCATCCGACGCTGGCATTCGAAAGAGCCTATTGTCCCGTGCCGAGTAAACAAACTTTTCTGCATCGACGTCAAAGCTCAGCAGAGCATGGGAGGTCGACGAAATGTGGTTGGAAGCACGATCCATTGCCACTCTCCAAAATATAGCATTCGCCATAGGCGGAGATAAAAGCGGACCTTCAAAATCAGCTAAATTGTTCATCAACCGAAGCGAATTGTCGAGACGGCGTTTTGTCGCGCAGGGACGTGGCTCAATGTGCATGCGAGGCCCAGCCTTCACCTCCTGGTCGCGTAAGCGCCGCGATCGCTCTTATCCTTGTAGGCGAGGATTGGCCCTCAACCGTGATGATCCGCATGCCGATGCGGGGCGAGATCGGCCGGCGTGGCCCGGCGGGTCAAGCCGCCCTCGGCGATCCATTCCTGCGACGCGGCCGCGGCGCGAGAGACCAGTTCGCCGGCGCGCGAGAAATCGTAAGGGGAAACGTTTAGCGGACAGAGCGCGGGCGCGAGATGCACGTCGATTTCTTCAGGCAGGCGCTCCAAGTCGCGGATCAATTGCCAGGCGATCAGCAGAGTGATCGCGTGCAGTCCGCGGCCGACGGCGCTCGCTGGCGGTTTTTCCAGGGCGCAGGCGTAACCCGTCGGCAAGACGAAAATCCTCGACGCGCCGAGCGTCATGGCGAGCCACAGCGGCGTATTGGCCGCGATCACGCCATCCATCAAGGGCGCGCCATCCACCTCGACGGCCGGAAAAATTCCCGGTGCCGCAGCGCTGGCCATGATGGCCTCTACCGCCGAACCTCGCGAAAAGGTCACCGCGATGCCCTGCATATCCGTGGCGACAATATAGACCGGCAGCCTCGCCTCCTGCAGCGCGACATAAGATAGATGCCGCTCGATCAAGCCGCGCAGCGATGAAGGATCCACCAGATAATCGGCGTGGCGCAGCAAGCCGAGCGCTGCAGACAAAGTGAACGGGAAGATGTCCCGGCGACGCAGGCTGAGCCAAATCCGGGCGAGCCCTTCGACGCCCGCCGCGTCCGGCTGGCCGGCGAAATAGCAGGCGTTCATCGCGCCGACCGACGAACCGACGATAAAGTCGGGGCGCACGCCCGCGGCCGTAAGGCTTCGAAGCATGCCGACCTGAACCGCGCCGAGGCTGCCGCCGCCGGCCAGAACAAAGGCGGTTTTGGCGGCGGTTCCCATGGCGCATCCTTTCCGGCGCGTCGCGCACGTCGGCCAAGAGTCTTCCGCCGGATATCTAGGAGGCCAGGTGAGGTCGATCCATGCGCGCTCTAACTCATCTATTGACGCGCCACCGCTCTTGAATTCAGCGCCGCCCTGCTTAATTCGCCAGTGCGGCTCTTTCGCGAGGACTTTGCAATGGCTGACGATGAAAACCCCACCGTTAAAAAGAACAAATATCTTTTCGGGGGCGTCGGCGCCGTCCTCGGCGGTCTGACCGGCGTAGCGATCGGCGGACCGCTTATCGCAGTCGTCGGCGCGGGACTGGGCGGCCTGCTCGGATACAATATGCTGAAGCGGCTGTGACGCGTTAGTCGTCGCGCTGACCCAGAAACAACATCACCAGCGCCGCGCAGCCGATGAAGCGGAACGCGGCTTGCTGCATATCGGGTCCTGAGCGCCACATCTGGAACCATTCGCCGCCAACGGCCATGAAGCCGAACAGGTAAAGGCCGACGGCGAGCGCAAGCCCCGCAGTGGCGACATCCTTCGCGGCGTTGAATTGCATTGCCTGCGCCTTGCGCGCCAGCAATAGCCGCCAGACGCCGGCGAGAATGAGCGCGGCGGCGGAGAATTCGATTGCGATGATGCATGCATAAAACATTCGGTGCAGCGTCACGTTCGCAACCGCGCGCCACTCGAGCGGGCTGCCGGTCGGCACTTGGTCCATCGACATCACATGGCTGACGACCTGGTAGTTCGTGTCGTAGTCGGTCACATTATTGATCGCGACGAGCAGAATGAGCACGCCGAGCGCAGCCGTCAGCGAAATCTTCGAATATCTCATCAACATGTCGACCACTCCCGGACTCAGCCTAGCATGACCTGAGCCATTGATCTTGCGACGGGAGGGATTACAACACAATCTACTCTCCCGTCGGACGTGCGACCATGATTGATCTTTATTACTGGCCGACCCCCAACGGCCATAAAGTCACAATTTTTCTCGAGGAAGCGGGACTGGCTTATCGGATCAAGCCTGTCGACATCACCAAAGGCGACCAATTCAAGCCAGAATTTCTCGCGATTTCTCCGAACAATCGTATGCCTGCCATGGTCGACCGCGCGCCGGCCGACGGCGGCGCTCCGGTCGCGCTCTTCGAATCGGGCGCGATCCTCGTCTATCTCGCGGAGAAGACCGGCCGGCTTCTTCCCGCGGACCTCCATGCCCGCGCGCGAACGCTGCAGTGGCTGTTCTGGCAAGTCGGCGGCCTTGGCCCGATGGCCGGTCAAAACCACCACTTCGCCAAATACGCGCCGGCGAAAATTCCCTACGCGATCGAGCGCTACCGTAACGAGACAGGCCGGCTCTACGGCGTCATGGACGGTCAACTCGCCAAGACGCCCTATCTCGCCGGCGAATATTCGATCGCCGACATCGCCTGCTATCCCTGGATCGTCCCGCATGAGGATCAGGGCCAGGATCTGCACGACTTCCCGCATCTCAAGCGCTGGTTCGAAGCGATCCGTTCCCGCCCGGCGGTGATCCGCGCCTATGCCGCCGGTGGGCCCTATGAGCGGACGCGTCTCGATTTCACGGCGCTGGAGCGCGAAATACTTTTCGGCCAGACCGCCGAGCGCGGCGGCGCGAAATAGGCTATGGCTGCGCGGCTTTTTTAAACAGGGACACGCCGCATCCATGTCGAACGACCGCCAAACCGCCGCGCGAGAGACCGCCAAGGCGCTAATCGAAGTGCAAGCGGTGCTCGTGAATGTCGATAAGCCTTTCATAACCACCGCCGGCTGGGCGTCGCCTGTCTACATCGACATGCGCAAGATCATCGCCTTTCCGCGGCTGCGGCGCCGCCTCGTCGACTTCGCGACGCGGACGATCGAGCGCGACATCGGCTATGAATCGCTCGACGTCGTGGCGGGCGGCGAGACGGCCGGCATTCCCTTCGCGGCGTGGATCGCCGACAGCCTCATGCTGCCGATGCAATATGTGCGCAAAAAGCCCAAGGGCTTCGGCCGCAACGCGCGCATCGAAGGCGATGTGATGGAGGGCGGCCGCGCCCTGCTCGTCGAGGATTTGGCGACCGACGGCGGTTCGAAGAAAGACTTCGTGCAGGCGCTGCGCGACTCAGGGCAGCGCTGCGACCATGTCTTCGTGTTCTTCTTCTACGATATATTCGCCGGCGCGCGCGAGGAGTTGGCGGCGCTTGGCATCAGCCTGCATGCGCTCGCGACCTGGCGCGACGTGCTCGCCGTGGCCCGCGAGCACAAATATTTCCCCGATGACGCGCTCAACGAAGTCGAAGCCTTCATCGCCGATCCGGTCGCCTGGTCGGCGGCGCATGGCGGCCTCGCCAAGGCGAAGGGATAGCGCGGCCGAAGCGGGCGCTTTTAGCTGCAGCGGATAAATTCACGATAGAGCCAGCCGAGCCGCTTGCCGCCGGGGCTCGCCACATAGGCCCAGGGCCTGCCGTGATCGTCCTCGCCATAGCGCTGCACGATAATAGCGTTTCCGTCTTCGATGGCGCCGATGACATTTTTGCGCTGATCGTGGACGGCGATCGAAGCGCCCATGGCGCCCGCCGCCTTGCAACGATCGCCAGCGAGCGCCGTCGCGCCCCATGCGATCGCGGCGGCGAGCGCGGCGAGCGTGAGGCCGGCGAAAGGCGCGAGTTTTTCGGACATCAAAGGCCTCCCGATTGCGTTGGAAAGACCTATAGTCAGGGTTCGAGAGCAGCGAATTGCGCCAACGCACGTGGAGCCGCCATGCGCAGAGTGATGTTTCTTCTTATCGCGGCGCTTTCCGCGCCATATGCGCACGCCAGCGAACCGCCGGCAGGCTTCACGCGCCTTGCTGACGTTGCGCCGACCATCGTTCAGGAGATGCGCTATGCCGGCGCCGACAATTTCACCGGCGCCCCGGTGCCCGGCTATGGCGCGCCGCAATGCTGGCTGCGCACTGAGGCCGCCAAAGCACTGGCCGCCGCGCAGAAGGATGCGCGCGCCCGGGGGATTTCGCTCATCGTCTACGATTGCTACCGACCGCTGCGCGCCGTTTCGGCCTTCGTCGACTGGTCGCGCAACGCCGACCAACGGACGAAGACCGAACATTATCCGCGTCTCCCCAAGAGCGCGCTGTTTCCCGAGGGCTATATCGCTGAACATTCCACCCATTCGACGGGATTGGCCGTCGATATCGGCGTCAAAGGCTGGGACTTCGGCACGCCGTTCGATTTTTTCGATACGCGCTCATGGACGAAAGCAAAAACCTCGAAGACGGCGCGGGCGCATCGCGACGCGCTCGTGACGCTGATGCGCCGCCACGGCTTTGAAAATTTTCCGCGCGAATGGTGGCATTTCACCTACAAAGGCGCGGACGGCGCACCGAGCTATGATGTCGAGATCAAGTGACCCGTTCCGCGCCGGCGAGCTGAACTGAACCTTTATGCGTCCTTCCCTGCTCGACCCCTTCTTCGGTCGCGTCGCCGCGCTGCCTGGCGTCGGACCGAAAACCGCCAGGCTGTTCGATCGGCTCCTCTCCAAGCCCGGGGCCGAAGCGCGCCTCGTCGATCTGCTTTTTCATCTTCCGTCAACCGTCATCGACCGCAGCGTGCGACCGACGATCGCCGCCGCGCCGCTCGAGACGATGGTCGTCTTGAAGGCGCGCGTCACCGAGCATCGTCGCCCTCAGGGCCGATATTCGAAATCGCCCTATCGCGTGCTCGTCGAAGATGACACCGGCGACGTCGAACTCGTGTTTTTTCTCGCCAATCCCGACTGGATCGAACGCAGCCTGCCGCTCGGCGAGACGCGCTGGATTTCGGGACGCATCGAGCTTTATGACGGCCGCCGTCAGATCGTGCATCCGGACCGCGTGCTTGATGAGGCCGGTTTGGCGAAGCTCCCCGCATTTGAAGCCGTCTATGGCCTCACCGAAGGCCTGCAGGCGCGTTACGTTTTGCGCGCGACGGAAGAAGCGCTGACGCGGCTGCCGAACCTTCCAGAATGGCAGGACGCCAGCGTTCTCGCCGCCAATAAACTTCCCGCATTCGCCGAGGCGCTGCGCGCCGCGCACCGGCCGGTAAGCGCCGATGCGCTCTCGCCGCAGCATCCTGCTCGTCAGCGTCTCGCGCTCGATGAATTGCTCGCGAGCCAGCTCGCGCTGCGCCTCATTCGCGCCAAGATGCGGCGCCCCGCTGGCCGCGCGCACAAGGGCGACGGCCGCTACGCCCGAGCGATCGAATCCGCCCTGCCGTTTCGCTTAACGCGCGCGCAGCAGCGCACGCTTGACGAGATCCGCGCCGATCTTGCCTCGGAACAGCGCATGCTGCGTCTCGTTCAGGGCGACGTCGGATCCGGCAAGACCGTCGTCGCGGCGCTCGCCATCGCGAGCGTCGCCGAGACCGGCCGGCAAAGCGCCTTGATGGCCCCGACTGAAATCCTGGCGCGGCAGCACTACGATCGGCTGACGCCAACGCTCGCGTCCGCGGGACTGCGCGTGGCGCTACTGACAGGCCGCGCCAAGCCGAGCGAGCGCGCAGCGCTCCACGCCGCCATCGGAGCGGGGGAGGTCGATGTCGTCATCGGCACGCATGCTCTCGTGCAAAGCGATCTCGCCTTTCACGACCTCGGCCTCGCCGTCGTCGACGAGCAGCATCGCTTCGGCGTCGAGCAGCGGCTGGCGCTCGGCGCCAAGGGCAACGCCGTCGACGTGCTGGTGATGACCGCGACGCCCATCCCGCGCACGCTGGCGCTGACGGCGTTCGGCGACATGGATTGCTCGGCGCTCGACGAAAAGCCGCCCGGCCGCACGCCGATCGCGACGCGCGTGCTTCCGGCCGAACGAATCGACGAACTGATCGGCGGCTTGCAGCGCGCCTTGGCGGAGGGCGCGCGGGCCTATTGGGTCTGTCCGCTCGTCGAGGAGAATGAGGAGCTGGACCTCTCCGCTGCGCAAGCGCGCCATGCGGATCTCTCAAAGCTTTTCGGAACGGCAGTCGGCCTCGTTCACGGCCGAATGAAGGGCGGCGAGAAGGACGCCGTGATGGAAGCCTTTCAGCGCGGCGAGGTCAAAATTCTGGTCGCGACCACGGTCATTGAAGTCGGCGTCGACGTTCCCGAAGCGACCATCATGGTCATCGAGCACGCCGAGCGCTTCGGCCTTGCGCAGCTGCATCAGCTGCGCGGACGCGTTGGTCGCGGCTCGGGCAAGTCCTCCTGCCTGCTTCTGTACAAGGGCCCGCTAAGCGAAGCGGCGAAGGCGCGGCTGATGATCATACGCCAGACGGAAGACGGATTTCGCATCGCCGAGGAAGATCTGCGGCTGCGCGGCGAAGGCGAAATTCTCGGCGTGCGGCAGGCCGGTCTGCCGAGCTTTCGGCTCGCCGACCTTTCCGCCCACGCGCGACTCCTCGCCATGGCGCGCGACGACGCCGAATTGATTCTGCGTCGCGATCCCGAGCTTGCGAGCGACAGAGGCCAGGCCTTGCGCGCCCTGCTCTACCTCTTCGAACGCGACGACGCCGTGCGCCTGCTGCGCGCAGGCTGATGCGGCATCACAAGCGACGCGCGATCACGATTCGGTTGCTGTTGACGCCCTTCACATTGTTGGCGACGCCCCAGCAGTTGCTGGTTTTCGTGAAACTTTGCTCGTTGACGAGCACGCCCAATCGCTCGAACGGAAGATCGTCGAGCGCGCGCCAGACCAGCTGTTCGAGCGGGAGCGCCCCGCCCCTAACCTCGCCAACCTCGTAAGCGACGTGACCGCCCGGCTTCACGACTCGCGCCAACTCTTCGAAAACGTCGCGAGTCATCGCGCGCCAGTCTTCCGGCGCGCGAAGCTGCGAGAGTCGGATGCGCTCGGCCTCAATTCCCGCGAACCAGTTGCGCAGCCAATTGTCGCCGCGATAGTCGACGACATCGAGAAAAGGCGGCGACGTGACGACGAGATCGACCGTCGCATCGGCGATGTGCTGCAAATGCCCGGCATCCGCCACGACGAGCTGCGCATCGCAGGCCGTCGGCGCCCCCTCCGCCAGAAGCGCGCGCGATTTCTTGAATATGAGTTCGGCGATGTCGCGCCGCGGCGGCGTTTGTTCCCGACGCGCATTGATTTTCAATTGCGCCTTCACCGAAACGGCTTGGTTCGGCGGCATCGTATAGACGGAAAAAAACCCGGGAGAATGCCCGGTCAATCGATTGAGCGCCACCATTCTAATCCAGTCGTCGACGGCGTCGAGACGTCGGTCATGCTCGCGCGCGAGCAGATACGCACGCAGCGCACATATCTGCCGCAACGTCTCGGAATGATAGAAAGCGAGAAGGTCGTCGCGCTCAGCCTCGCCGCGTCCCCAGGGCGCGGCCGCGAGCCGCGCCTCGATCTCGCAAAGCGCAGGAGGCCGCAGCCGCGGGCGCGTCAACAGCAGCGACAACGGATTGGCGTCGGAGCCGATGGGCCTCCGTCCCATTAGCGCCGCTTGCAGGATCGTCGTGCCGCGGCCCATGAACGGATCGCAGACGATATCTCCCGGCTGCGTCAGCCGATCGATGAAAAAGGCCGGAAGCTGCGGCTTGAAACAGGCGCGATAGCTGATCTCGTGCAGCGGATGCGCGCGCCTTTGCCCGGCGGTCCAGAAGGCGTTGACGTAATAAGGAACGCCGTCTGCGACAACAGCGCGGGTCGCCGCGCCGAATTCTGCGGACCAACGCAGATCGTGGAAGAATTCCGTTTCCGCGAGCTTTTGAACTGCGCTCATGCCTCAGTCGCGCTGACGATCGGCGAGGCTCGGCAATGACTTTATTCTCGCTCCGGCCGCGCGGCGCGCGAGAGAAAGCTCATATTGCGTCTGTAGCTCCAGCCAATCTTCGGGCTGGACGCCGAACCAGTGTCCAAGCCGCAGCGCGGTATCGGCGGTGACGCCCCGCTGGCCATTAATGATCGCCGTGACTCGATTGACCGGCACGTCGATATCACGCGCCAGATCCGACGCCGTCAGGCCGAGCTCATTTAGGTGACGAGCAAGAATTTCGCCAGGATGCGACATCCCATTCTCCATCGACGCCAGTTTGGATTTTGACGGGCGCGCGCGAACGCTCTCGCGTCGCAGACGCGTCGGCCGACGCGCGTTTACAGACGTTTCCTGCCGAACGCCGATCAAAAATCTTCTGGTGAGCTCTTCATGGTAGCGGCCCATGCTCCGCCCCCGCCGAATATTGTTTTCGTAAACCATATTATCTGGTCCGTAAACTCGGCTGAGGTCACAAAGCGCTTTCGCCCTCGATCCAATTGGCGCGCGTTTCGGCGATGAAGTCGGCGAGGCGCCCGGCGCCGATGGCTGCGCGCAGGCCCGCCATCAGCTCCTGATAATAGGCGACATTGGCCTGCGTCAGCAGCATCATCCCGAGGATTTCCCCTGCTTTGACGAGGTGATGCAGATAGGCGCGCGAATAGTCGCGCGCCGCAGGGCAGGACGACTCCTCGTCGAGCGGCCGCGGATCGTCGGCGTGGCGCGCATTGCGCAACGTCACCCGTCCGTGGCGCGTATAGGCGAGGCCGTGGCGGCCGGCGCGAGTCGGCATCACGCAGTCAAACATGTCGATTCCCCGCGCGACGGCCTGAATGATGTCGTCAGGCGCGCCCACGCCCATCAGATAACGAGGTTTTGATTCGGGCAAATGCGGGGCGGTCGTCTCGAGCATGTCGAGCATCACGTCCTGAGGCTCGCCGACGGCCAGGCCGCCGACGGCGATCCCGTGGAATTCCATGCCGGCGAGCGCCTGGGCGCTTTCGATTCGAAGCCGCTTCGATTCGCCGCCTTGCACGATGCCGAACACCGCCCTGCCCGGCCGCTCGCGAAACGCCTTACGCGAACGCTCCGCCCAGCGTAGCGAAAGGCGCATGGCGCGCTCGGCCTCGCTTTCCGAACATGGCAGGCGCACGCATTCATCGAGCTGCATCTGGATGTCCGAGCCCAGCAGATCCTGAATTTCCATCGAGCGCTCGGGCGACAGGTGATGTCGCGAACCGTCAATATGCGACTGAAACGTCACGCCGCTTTCATCGAGCTTGCGCAGCTTTGCAAGCGACATCACTTGAAAGCCGCCGGAGTCCGTCAAGATCGGATAGGGCCAGCGCATGAATTCATGCAGTCCGCCAAGCCGCGCGATCCTCTCTGCGCCCGGTCGCAGCATCAGATGATAGACATTGCCCAGCAGTATGTCGGCGCCGGCGGCGCGCACGTCTTCGACGAACATCGCCTTCACCGTCGCCGCAGTGCCCACCGGCATGAAGGCGGGCGTACGGATTGTTCCGCGCGGCGTATGGATTTCGCCTTGACGTGCGAGGCCGTCGGTAGCGAGAACGGAAAAGGAAAAGGCCTGCGTCACGTCCTGTCCTTTGCGCCAAGCGCCGCGATTTTGACGATTCGATAGCAGCCGCTATCGCTCTCATTGAACCATACGCCGAAATCCGACCCGACTTTTATCGTCGCCTCGCGCAAGTTGGTTCGCCAGCGCTCACCCAGCCCGAAGTCGATTTGACCGTCGCGCCGCAGGATGAATGGACGCACGCTATCGCCATCGAGCGCAAAGGCGCCGAAAAGATCCCATGCCGAAACGATTCGCGCGCCGTCGATCCGCGCGTCAATCGTCATCGGCGCCTCTCGCGGATCGTCGCGCCAGAGCGCAAGGATGCGCATGTCGCGAGGCTCGCTCATTGTTCGACGCGCCGCAGCAGACAAGCGTCGCCGTAGGAATAAAATCGATAGCCGCTTTCGATGGCATGCGCATAGGCGGCCTTCATCCGCTCGAGGCCGGCGAATGCGGCGACCAGCATGAATAGCGTCGAGCACGGGAGATGGAAATTTGTGAGCAGCATGTCCACGGCGCGGAAACGATAGCCGGGCGTAATGAAGATCCGCGTGCGCGCGGCATAAGGCGCAAATCGTCCGGCGTCGTCCGCGGCGCTTTCGAGCACGCGCAACGCCGTCGTGCCGACGGCGACGATGCGCCCGCCTCCCGCTCGCACCTCGTTCAGCGCCTGCGCCGTTTCAGCGTCAAGCCGGGCGAATTCCTCGTGCATCTTGTGCAGGTCCGTGTCCTCCGCCTTCACCGGAAGAAAGGTGCCTGCCCCCACATGCAGCGTCACGCGGTAAAGACGAACGCCACGCGCTTCGATCGCCGCCAGCAGCTGCGGCGTGAAGTGCAGGCCGGCGGTCGGCGCCGCCACCGCTCCCGCTTCGCGCGCAAAGATCGTCTGATAGTCACTTTCGTCACGCGCGTCGGCCGAGCGCTTGCCGGCAATATAGGGCGGCAGGGGCATGACGCCTGCCTGCTCTATCGCGATATCCAGAGCGGGTCCACTAAGCTCGAAAGCGAGCGTGATTTCGCCGTCCTCTCCCTTTGCTTCGACGCGAGCGTCGATCTCGCCCCCATGGCCCATAAAGCTTATGCGATCGCCGATCGCGAGCTTCTTTGCCGGGCGCATCAGCGCGCGCCAGCGGGAAGCATCCAGACGTTCGATCAGCGTCGCTTCGACATTGGCGCTCAAC
Organism: Methylocystis suflitae; assembly: GCF_024448135.1. Lineage (GTDB taxonomy): Bacteria > Pseudomonadota > Alphaproteobacteria > Rhizobiales > Beijerinckiaceae > Methylocystis > Methylocystis suflitae. The sequence goes on along the minus strand of NZ_JAMRYX010000202.1, from coordinate 17,252 downwards.
GGACCGCGAATGCGCCGACCGGAAAGCCGCGCGTGAATGACGCGCGAGTCATTGACGACGAGCGCGTCTCCCGGACGAAGGTAATTCGGCAGATCGCGAACAATCCTGTCCTCGAAAGGCTCGCCGGACAACGGGATGACGAGCATGCGGGCGCCGTCGCGGGGATCGGCGGGCCGAAGTGCGATCCTGTCTTGCGGGAGGTTGAAGTCGAAAAGGTCGACGCGCATGCGGAGCTTGCAAAAACCATAAGCTCCGTCAGGTCAAGTGCGCCAGAAGGGTCGACGGCGCCGATTGCGATCAACCGGCGCCGCCGCGAAAGCTTATTCGTATGAGCCGACGCGCCGGCGACGCTCGTCGAACCGGAACTCCGGAGCGTTCCGCAGATCGTCGCGAGTCGTGTTCACTACCGCTTCGACGTCGCCATCTTCGTTCCGGGAAACGACCATTGATGTCGGGTCAATCGCGATATGGCGCTCGCCGATGCCAAGGAAACCGCCGACGCTGACGATGACCGCGCGCACATTCCTATTCTTGTCGAAGATAACGTCCTCGATCTCGCCGACGTTATCATTCTGCAGATTGCGGACATCGCTGCCAATCAGCTGAGACATGCGCATATCGGTGGGGCCGAGCCTGTAAAAAATTACGCGGGCGGAGCCGAGCTGCTCCAGTTCGCGCATGTCAGCTGCGGATCGCCCTTTGATCATCTGCCGATCCGTCCGATCCGCGCCCGTCCGGTCCATGCCTGACTGGCTGTCTTGATCGCGCATCCGTTCCCGCGCTGCGCTGCCGCGCCAAGTCGGCGAGGGGTCGTCATCGCGGCCCATCTCCCGCCAGCCGCCGCCAGATGTCGTATCCTCCGCGTCCTTGGCTGGTTGGCCTTGTGTCTCCTGCCACTGACTGCTGCTGCGAGTCTGAGTTTGATTCTTGCTCGAGCTCGCGCCCGTGCGATCACGCCCTGCATTCGCTGTCACGCTGGCGGAAAGCGCGATCGCCGCTACTGTAGCGATCAACAACTTGAGCGATTTCATCGGATACTCTCCACTGTTCCGCTCGCCCGTCTCGGCGAGCGATACTTTGCAACCAGCGTCTGGAGAGATAGTTCCGAATCTTGCGTCGAACTCAGGCCTTTACTGCACATGCGCCCAAGGCCGGGCGCATGCTTGACCAAGAAGCTCGATCTGTCGCCTTAGTCGATCAACCCAACGTCGCCTTGACGATCTTGTCGGGATCTTTCACCGGTTCGCCGCGCTTGATCTTGTCGACATTCTCCATGCCGGAGATCACCTCGCCCCACACCGTATATTTGTTGTCGAGGAATCGCGCGTCATCGAAGCAGATGAAGAACTGCGAATTGGCGCTGTCGGGGCTTTGCGCGCGCGCCATCGAGCAGGTGCCGCGCACATGCGGCGCGCTGTTGAACTCGGCCTTGAGGTCTGGATATTTTGATCCGCCCGTGCCCGTGCCGCGCGGGCATCCGGTCTGAGCCATGAAGCCGTCAATCACGCGATGAAAGACGATGCCGTCGTAGAATCCTTCCGAGACGAGCTTCTTGATATGCGCGACATGATTGGGCGCGAGGTCTGAACGAAATTTGATGACGACCGGTCCCTTCGTCGTCTCAAGCGTGATGGTGTCGGCGGCTTCGGTCATGATCATTTCCTTTGATTTTTGCAGGCCTAGCGGCTCTTGAACTCAGCTCTCGTCGCCAGCGACGCGCATCTTGATGATCTTATCCGGATTATCGACCATGCCATTATTGGACTTCGAACCCTTCTTGATCTTGTCGACGACATCCATGCCCGAGACCACTTCGCCGAATACGGTGTATTTGCCGTTGAGCTGCGGCGCGTCTGCATAGACGATGAAGAACTGCGAATTGGCCGAGTCATTGTCGCCCGGCTGACGCGCCATTCCGAGGACGCCGCGCTTGAACGGCGTATTCGAGAACTCCGCCTTAAGATCGAGATAGCGAGAGCCGCTCATGCCTGTGCCCGTGGGATCGCCGGCCTGCGCCATGAAACCGTCGATGACGCGATGGAACGCAATGCCGTCGTAGAAATGCTCCTTCGCGAGCTTCTCAATGCGCTCGACATGTTTGGGCGCAAGATCAGGCCGCAGCTTGATGGTGACGCGGCCATCCTTCGTGTCGAGATAGAGGAGATGATCATCTGCCGCTCCAACGGGCGCGGCGCTAAGCGCGGCGACGGCCGCGGCGGCAAGAAGCAAACGGCGGGTGAGTTTCATGAAGCCTCCCTATGTATTGCCGCGCCTTTTTATGGCGCGTTTGAGTGCGGCGACGGCGGCGGCCGGCGCAAAGGCCGATACGTCGCCGCCAAGCGCCGCGATCTGGCGCACGAAGGTTCCGCTGACGTGGCGTAGCCCTGGCGAAGCGGGCAGGAAAATCGTGCGAATGTCGGGCGCGAGCGTCCCGTTCATCCCCGCCATCTGCATTTCATAGTCGAAATCGGCGCTGTCGCGCAAACCGCGGAGAATGGCGCAGGCGCCGTGCTGGCGCGCCGCCTCGACGACAAGTCCGTCAAAGCCCGCGACCTCGAAAGCGCAAGACGCGCCCAGTCCGGCGCAGGCGTCGCGAATGACCGCCGCGCGCTCGTCGAAGGAGAGCCACGGCTCCTTGCCGTGGTGCACGCCGATCGCGACGACAATCTTCTCGAACAGCGCCCCGCCCTGCCCCATCACGTCGAGATGGCCAAAGGTCAACGGGTCGAACGTGCCGGGGTAGAGTGCCGTCCGCACGGTGGTGGCAGAGGTCGCGGTCATCGCAGCGGTATAGGAGATTTTGCACGGTTTCGCGAGACGGCGAGCGCCTTCGCCGCCACAACTCGCTGCTCGCCGCCGACGAATGCCCGAAAGTCGCGCCCTGACGCTGCTTTTCGGACGCGCCTACACTCGCGAGCTGCGCGCCGAGCGCTACAATAGATCATGCGCATCCGGCTTAATGGCCGGATCTATGAAGGAGACTCCAGCATGGGACTTTTGGATTTTCTGACCGGAAAAGGCAAACCGGGGCCTGCCCCAGACGCGCTCAAGAAAACGGCCGAGGCTACCCCTAAGGCCGAAGAGAAGCCCGCAGCGGCAGGGTCGTCCGGGACAGAGACCTTCTACGTCGTGAAGCCAGGCGACACGCTGTGGAAGATCGCCGAAGCGCATTACGGCGCCGGCAAGGGCGCCAAATATATGGAGATCTTCGAAGCCAATCGGCCAATGCTGACCGATCCCGACAAGATCCAACCAGGCCAACGCCTGCGCATCCCAGGCGCGCCGACTGGTCCCTCGGCCGGCGGCGACTGGAAGCCGCCAAGCGAAATCGCCAGCAAATAGGCTTAGCCGACAGCTTCGCTGGCAGAGCAGATCCCGGACAGGCGCCATAAGCGCTAGGCCGAATTCAGACCTTCGTCGCGTCGAAGGCGGGGACGGCGCGCGCAAATTCCTTAAGCCACGAGACGAGACGCTGGTGGTTTTCTCGCCATGCGCCCGCGAAACGCAAATCAAGATAGCCCAGCGCGCAGGCAACCGCGATATGGCCGATGTCGATCGCGCCGGCCGGCGGGGCGGCGTCGAGCGCGCCGAGCGCCCGATCGATTTTGCCTTGCTGAAGCGCGATCGCCTCCTCGTAGCGTAAGTCTTCCGGGCGATTGAACGTCTCGTAGCGGATCAATAGAGCGGCGTCATTGATCCCGTCGCCGAGCGCCTGCAGCCGCAACGCCGCGAAGCGGGCCGTCGCCTCGGTCGGAATGATCCGCCCGCCGCCGACGAGATGATCCAGATATTCGGCAATGACGCGACTGTCATACAGCGACGATCCGTCCTCCAAAACCAACGTCGGGATTTTGCCGAGCGGGTTCTGACGACGCAGACTGTCGGACGGATCGGCCGCATCGGCGGCGGCGATTTCGATCCGTTCCGACAAGCCGAGCAGGTCGGCGGCGATTCGGATCTTTCGGGCGTAGGGCGAAGCGGGAGAATAACGCAGAAGGAGCATGGCCGCTCCTATCATCCCTGTACGAAACCGACAACGCGTTATGGGGACCGTCAACCTTTGGGGCTTCGCTGCATGGACTTGATAAGCGCGCGTCGCGTCACTCCCCGGCGAGCCACGCAACCTCAAAGCCCGCGCCTTCGCCCTGCGCCATCCGCGCGGCGAGGAAGGAAAGAATAATTCGCGCTTCTTCTTCGAACACGAAGGGCGGATTGACGACCACCATTCCGCAGCTGCGCAATCCCTCACCGTCTCCGCCAATGCTCAACGAAAGCTGCAGGATGCGCCGTATGCCGCTTTCCCTCAGCATCTTGTGCAATTTCCGAATGTCGCGATCGCTCTTGGAGGGATGCCACAAGGCGTAAATGCCGGAACTCCATTTCGCATAGGACTTAAGCAAAGCATCGAATGCGGCTTCGAATTCGTCTTCGCGCTCGAAAGGCGGATCAATCAGCGCGAGCCCGCGCCGCTCCTTCGGTGGAACATAAGCGCCAAGCCCCACATAGCCGTCGATATGAATCGCCTTAATGCGCTCGTCGCGCGAGAACCGGCGACGCAGCGCCGCGAAGGCGTCGGGCCGCAGTTCGCAGAAAATCGCGCGGTCCTGCGCGCGCATCAATTTCTGCGCGATCGACGGCGAACCTGGATAGAGCGCGGGCTTTCCCTCGTCATCGCGCGGCCCTAGACAATCGATGTAGGGCGCAAGCAGCGCGCAAACTTCCGCACTCGCGCCGGAGAGATCAGCGAGACGTCCAACGCCGCCGCGCCACTCGCGCGTGCGCTCCGCCGCCTCCGCTGAAAGATCATAGGCGCCCTCTCCTGCGTGCGTATCGATGACGCGAAACGGCGTGTCCTTGCGCCCCAGATAGACCAAGAGGCGCACAAGCAGCGCATGTTTGAAGACGTCGGCGAAATTGCCGGCGTGAAACCCGTGGCGATAGTTCATGCGCTACAACGGCGCGGGCGCGCTGATTTCGCGAACGTGGCATCCGCGCTGCGCAACGGCGGGACAGGCGCGAAACTCGCGCAGGTCCTTGGACAGGCAGATGCGCACGCCGTCCATAACGCCCCGTCGGCACGACACCGCCATCATGCCGGGCCCCAGCCGTGGATTGGCTTCGTAGAAGGCGCGCTCGACGTCGATCGGCGTAAAGGTCTGGTCGCGCGCGGGTTTGACGAAAAGCGACGGGATGGCCACGGCCGCATGGGCGCGCGCCACATCGGCGAAATAGTCGCTCGGGCTTTTGCCGCTGCAGACTCCATGCTTGCGCCACTCGTAGCGCGCCAGCCGCTCGTCGGGAAACAAGCCTGCCGCTTTTTCGAGCGCGACGCGTGATGGAGAGCGCGCGCCCGGACATTCGCTCGGGACGCCGCTTTCATATTGCGGCCAGAGCCCGTGAACGACGAAGCCGAGTCCCTTCCCCGGCTCGCACTGGTCGCGCGCGCCCTCGACGCTTTCGCAGAAGCCGGGCGACCAGCTGAGCGCCAGCACGTAAAAGTCGAAATCGCGCGCCGCGCCGGCCCGCGAGGCTGCGCGATTGGCGCAATCCTCCGCCGTGCAGTCGCCTTCTTTCGCGATAGCGCCGAAAAATCCGCCGGGCGCCACCGCGCCGACCAGTAACGCCCATACGGCGCAAAGAACAAAAACTCTTCTCATTTCAAACGACTCTGCAAATAGGACGCTAAGGCCCTGCGGCTCGACAATTAGGACTGAAGGCGTGATTACGGTCGAGCCCGACGACGCACCATGTCACGCCAGGTCCTGCGCCGATGAAGCCCAAGGATTCTCCGATATTATAGACGACCTCGCGTCTCACGCCGTCGTTAAAAAGCGCCAAGGCGCGACAATAGCGACGAGGAATATAGCTCAGGCCATTGTTGCGGGCGCCGATGTCCTCGACGCCGTCAAAGGCCACAATGACCAGCGGCGAATTCCAGAACCAGGCTTCTCTTGCAGCAAAACCCTTGACGACTTCGTTGAGAATCGTCGGATCGATGCAGGCGGGCATCAGTCCTGAGTAAGGCAGAATTCGAAATTCCGCCGGCGGGTTTTCCTCGCGCGCGGGCTGGGCGGCCGCCGCAGCCGCGGAAAGCGCGAAAAGCGCGGTCACGGCGGCTCGCGTCCAAACTCCGCCAGACCCCCGGTTGCGGCGCCGCATCTCGCTTCTCCTAAATCCCGCCCAGTTGCCGACGATTGACGCCAAAACCGCTCCATGCGTCAAGGCTATGCGCCACACAATTAAGCGAAGAATCGCAACCAGGATGCCAAGGCGTCCGGGACGCGCTATAATGGCCTCCATGTCTAGGAACGTACGGACCCTGCGCCGCGTTATGGCGCTCTTCCTTGGCGCATTGCTGACGAGCGCGGCGCCCAGCGCGTCCTTCGCGCAGGACCCCTTTACGGAATTCTTTGGCGGCATATTTGGCGGCCATCCGCAGCATGGTTGGGGGCCTCGCGGCGAGCCGAGGGTGCGACGGATCATGCCGCACCGCGAGAATCGCGCGCCGACATACTGGCACGGCCAGACGGACAATGCCCGCCGCGCGGCGAAGCGTGACGGCGCCACGGACCAGAACACGACCGTCACCCAGTCGACGTTCGTTGTCGCGACGATCGGCGACACTCTGGGACTGCTTCTCGCAAACGGCCTGAAAGACGGATTTTCGGATCGCCCAGACGTCGCCATCCTTCGAAAAGGCCGGGAAAGCAGCGGTCTCGTACGCGAAGACTTCTTCGATTGGCCCAAGGCGGCGAAAGAGATCGCCGCCGATCCACAGAAGGTCAATGTCGCCGTCGTCATGCTCGGCAGCAATGACCGTCAAGCGATCCAGCAGGGCCAAGAGTCAATCGAGCCGCTGTCGCCGCGCTGGCGCGAAATCTACGCAGCGCGGGTCGACGCGGTGATTGCGGCTTTCAAGGAAAAGAATATTCCGGTCATTTGGGTCGGTCTGCCGGTCATGAAGAACGAGCGCCTGTCCGCCGACATGGCGCAGCTCAATGAAATCTTCAAAGCGCGCGCGGCCCACGCCAATATTCCCTATGTCGATCTCTGGGACGCGATGACCGACGAACATGGGCAGTACAGCGCTTTCGGGCCGGACATCAACGGCCAGATTGTCAAGCTGCGCTCCGCGGACGGCGTGCACTTCACCGAGGCCGGCGCGCGCAGCGTCGCCCATTTCGTCGAAGGCGAGATCAAGAAATATTACGACGCCTCTCGCCAACAGGCTCCAGTCTCTGACGCGCCAGGGACGCCGCAACCTGAGGCGGCGGGCGCGACTCCGCCACAGCAGCCAGTGGCTGCGGCGCCAGCGGACGGTCAGCCGATCGTATTCCGCTCGCCCGTGGGCGGGCCGTCGGCGGCGCCGAGCTTGCCCGAACGACCTGCCGTCGGGCCGACGCAGCAATTGACGGGCGCCGGAGCGGCGACAGAACTCGCGAGGCGAACCCCGGCCGCCAAAGCGGCGGCGGACGCAGGCACGCCCGCGCAGGCGCTCGCGCGACATGTTTTTGTCCAGGGCGGCGACCAGAATCCACGCAGCAATCGCGCCGACGACTACAGCTGGCGCCCGGCGGCAAACGCGCCTTCTCAGCCGCGTTAACGATTGTGCGTTTGCGCACGGAACGCTTTTCGGTGGTTCTGCATTCTCTCTGTACGACAGAGAAATTGTGGAGCCGCCGTCATGTCCCGCCGTCAATTCAACGCCTGCCGCTTTCTGAAGGTCGCCGCCGTCGCCGCGTTCGCGGGACTTTCGTCGTCCGCCGTCAACGCTCAGGAAAACTCCTTCATGGCGCTGTTTGATCCGTCGGCGGGCGCGCAGGAAATGACCGCGTCCTACGATGACGCTCGTGAGCAGCAAGCCTATTACGGCGGCCAGGATCAGCAGGCTAATTACGCCGCGCAGGACCCGCAGGCCTATTACGGCGATCAAGAAGACGCGCGGCTCGCGCGCGAATATCCGACCACGACGCGCGAGATCGTGCAGGATCCGACCAATGAGCGTCCTGGCACCATCACCGTCGACACGAACAATCGCTATCTCTATCTGTCGCTGCCGAACGGACAGGCCGTGCGCTATGGCGTCGGCGTCGGCCGCGAGGGCTTCACCTGGAAAGGCCGGACGCATATCGGCCGCAAGGAAGCCTGGCCGGATTGGACGCCGCCGGCGGCGATGTTGAAGCGCCGTCCCGATCTGCCGCGCCATATGGTTGGCGGCGAGGACAACCCGCTGGGCGCCCGCGCGATGTATCTTTTCTCGGGCAACCGCGACACGATGTTCCGCATCCACGGCTCGAACGAGCCCTGGACGATCGGACAGGCGGTCTCGTCGGGCTGCATCCGCATGCTGAACAACGACGTGACCGATCTGTTCAGCCGCGTGAAGGTGGGCGCCCCGGTCGTCGTGCTGTAAGCCGGCTCTCTGTCAAACGAAAGGCCCCGATTGCCGGGGCCTTTTTATTTTGCGCCTATTCGAGCGCGCAACTGAACACGAGGTTGGTGAGCGCCGAAAAGATCACTTGAGTGGCGACCCAAAAGCCGATCAGCGACCAGGCGAGCTTGTATTTCTCGCGGCCATAAAAGAAGGCCCCTATGAGCGGCACGATAAGAAAGTAAAATTGCCAGGGCGTGCTGACGAAGGTGTCACAATACCAGAGATTTAGCTTTTCACTGACCATTTACTCTCACCTTGGCAGATTGGTTTCGCCCATCAGGAATTCGTCCACCGAGTGGGCGCATTGGCGTCCCTCGCGAATGGCCCAGACGACGAGCGATTGTCCGCGCCGCATGTCTCCGCAGGCGAAGATCTTCTCGCGAGACGCCCGATAGGCGCGCGTGTCCGCCGCGACATTGCCGCGCGAATCGAGATCGACCCCGAGCGTTTCGAGCAAGCCTTCCCGCACCGGCGACACAAAGCCCATCGCAAGCAGCACCAGATCGGCCCTAAGCTTGAAGTCGCTTCCGGGCTCCTCCTGCATTTTTCCGTCGACGCGCACGCAGCGCAGCGCCTTCACCGCGCCTTCGGCGCCCTCGAATTCGCGCGTCAGCACCGAAAATTCGCGCGACGAACCCTCGTCGTGGGAGGAAGAGGTGCGCAGCTTCAGCGGCCAATCGGGCCACGTCAGCAGCTTGTTCTCCTTCTCGGGGGGAAGCGGCATGATTTCGAGCTGGGTGACCGAAAGCGCGCCCTGCCGCACCGAGGTGCCGATGCAGTCCGAGCCGGTGTCGCCGCCGCCGATGACCACGACATGTTTGCCGGTGGCCAGGATCGGCTCGTTGGTCGAGAGCGGCTCGCCCGAGACCCGGCGGTTTTGCTGCGGCAGAAAATCCATGGCGAAGTGAACCCCGCGCAATTCGCGGCCGGGGATCGACAAATCGCGCGGCTGTTCGGCGCCGCCGGCGAGGACAACGGCGTCATGGCCTGAGACCAGATCGGCGGCGGACAGATCGACGCCGACATGAACGCCGCAGTGAAACACCGCCCCTTCCGCCTCCATCTGCTGGACCCGACGGTCGATGAGGTGCTTCTCCATCTTGAAGTCGGGAATGCCGTAGCGCAGCAAGCCGCCAGCCTTGGCTTGCTTTTCATAGACATGCACGTCATGGCCGGCGCGCGCGAGCTGCTGCGCCGCCGCAAGTCCCGCCGGTCCGGAGCCGACAATGGCGATCTTCTTGCCCGTTTTGCGCTTGGGCGGCTCGGGAACGACCCAGCCCTGCTCGAATCCGCGGTCGATGATCGCGCATTCGATGGTCTTGATAGTGATCGGCTGGTCCTGGAGATTCAGCGTGCACGAGGCTTCGCAGGGCGCCGGACAGACGCGGCCGGTGAACTCCGGGAAGTTGTTGGTGGAATGGAGATTGACGAGCGCCCGCCGCCATTCGCCGTGGTAGACGAGGTCATTCCAGTCGGGAATCTGATTGTTGACCGGGCAGCCATTGTGACAAAATGGAATGCCGCAATCCATGCAGCGCGAGGCTTGGCTGCGCGTGGTCTCGTCCGACAACGGAATGACGAATTCGCGATAATGGCGAATGCGGTCGGCCGCCGGCTTATATTTGCGGTCATGCCGGTCGATCTCGAGAAACCCCGTCACCTTACCCATCTTGTCGCGCACCTCTCGCGCCGCGCGTCGCGGCGGCAACGGCAATTCTCATCGGCGCGGCAGTCTCGCGTGGAAAAGCCAATTCGCTTTCCCGAGCGCCCTGAGCTGTCGCAATCTTGGATGTTTTCTAAACGCTTTCGAGGGGTCGCCGTCAAGCCGCGAAGCTTCCGCGTCATGCGCTGACGGTCGCCAGCATCCACTCCAGCATCCACTATTGAGTGCTGGGGCGCATGCCTTGCGCCGCCGGCGCGATGCGGCGAGACTGATCCTCCTTAACGAGGGTGTGCAGCAATTTCACCTGCCGCTGAGCCTTCGCCTCATAAAGCGCTTCATCGGCCACCGCGAGAAGCGCCTCCGCGTCCGCGCCATGTTCCTTCACCAGAGCTATGCCGACGCTTACGCCGATCGTCGCGTGAACACCGTCGCCGAGGTCGTAAGGCGCCGATATGGAGTTCGTCAGCCGGTGACTCAGCTCCGCAGCCTGCTCGCTCGTCAAACCCTTGGCGAGCACCACGAATTCGTCGCCGCCAATCCGCGCCGCCACGTCGGTCGCGCGCAAGGACTGCCGGAGGCGCTCCGCGACCGATTTGAGCAGCCTGTCTCCGGCGGCGTGTCCGTACGTGTCGTTGACGGCTTTGAAGTTGTCGAGGTCAAGAAAAAGGACAGCCAATTCGCCGCCCTGAATCGGCGCGTCTTTCAGATTCGCGTCGACGGCGGCGGCGAGCCCGACACGGTTCGACAGGCCGGTGAGCGCATCATGCTTGGCGCGATGGTCGTTCACGCGTTCGGCCTGCATCGTCGCAATAAGCATCCTATTTAGGCTATAGGCGGCGGCGATCATGGCGGCGAGATAGAAGGGAATCTGAAGGAAAACAAGATAAAGCAACGGTTCGCCAGAGAGCGCAGCGCCGGGCAGAAACGGGCCGAGGCTCGTCAGGATCATCGCGCCGGCGAGACGCGGCGCGCCAAAATTGCGAAATCCGATGCCGCCGACCATGGCGGACCCGGAGAGACACGCGAGCGTCGCGGCAACCCAGTCGCCGCTCGCCAGGCTTATAAAGGCGCCGTAGCCGACGCCGCTGCTCCAGAAAAGCTGCAGCAGGAGATAAAGATCGGTCGGCGTCTGGCGATGCTCGAGCGCGGCGCGACGCGAGACGCTCAGGACGATCAGACGCACGGCGCCGAGCACGATTTCAAAGACGAACCAAGCAACGAAAGGGAGCGTCTGCTCGCGCGCGGCAATCGCTCCCGCCACGACAATCGTATTGATGACGCCGCCAAAGAAGACTGGCAGGGTTCCGAACAACCCGCCAATCAACGCCGTCTGGATATCGTGGGTCGCGCCATGTCCAGGGTTCACGAGCCAGCGCATCGCAGGCCAGCGCGGCAAGCTGTAAACTCTAGAGTCCTCTTGCATTAGGCTTCCTGGCCGCCGTCAAGGAAAAACCGCCGAGTTTAAAGCAAGTTAGCCCGACTCCCTCTCTTTAACAATCACTACCGCCAAAGGCAAAGGCAAAGGTTACGCACGAGCATTCCGCTCGTCGGTCGCCCAGGTCACTCGCCGGCGGCTTTCAGCTGTTGCGGCTGCTTTCTGCGCGCGTTGATTTCATTGAGCGCGCGCCGATACTCGACCGGCATCACCTTACGGAACTTGCCCACGTAGTTTGGCCAATCCGCCAGAATGTCGCGCGCCCGCGTCGAGCCGGTGTAGCGCAGGTGATTGGCGATCAGCTGACGCAGCCGCTCGGCGTCGAAGCGCGTCATATCGCTCATCACGTCGACGCGGCCATGGCCTTCCAGATCGCCGGACTGGTGATAGGTCTCGGTCATGACGGCCTCCTCGTCGCGCACCGGCTCAAGGTCGACCATCGCGAGATTGCAACGCGTCGAGAACGCGTCGTCCTCGTCAAGGACATAGGCGATGCCGCCCGACATGCCGGCCGCGAAGTTGCGGCCGGTCTGCCCAAGAACCACCACGACGCCGCCCGTCATATATTCGCAGCCGTGATCGCCAACGCCCTCGACGACGGCGAGCGCGCCCGAATTTCTCACGGCGAAGCGTTCGCCGGCGACGCCGCGGAAATAGCACTCGCCGGCGATGGCGCCATAGAGAACGGTGTTGCCGACAATAATCGAATTCGAGGGGTCGATCTGCCCGGCGTCGCGCGAGGGATAGATGATCAGCTTGCCGCCCGAGAGGCCCTTGCCCACATAGTCGTTGGCTTCGCCTTCCAGACGCAGCGTCACGCCGCGCGCGACAAACGCCCCAAAGCTCTGGCCCGCGGTGCCCGTCGCACGAATGTCGATCGTGTCCTCGGGCAGTCCCGCATGGCCATAGATGCGCGCGACCTCGCCGGAGAGCATCGCGCCCGTGGCGCGATCGACGTTGCGGATCGGCGTTTCGATGGAAACCTTCGCGCCGCGATCGAGCGCCGCGCGCGCTTCGGCGATGAGCTTGTTGTCGAGGACCTTATCCAGTCCGTGATCCTGCGTCTTGCTATGACGGATCGCTCCGCCTTCTCCCTGCGGCTTGAAGAACAGCTTGGAGAAATCGAGACCGCGCGCCTTCCAATGCGCAATAGCCTTCTCCTTGTCGAGCATTTGCATCTGCCCGATCATTTCGTCGAAGCGGCGATAACCCATGGAGGCCATGAGTTCGCGGGCTTCTTCGGCGACGAAGAAGAAGAAGTTGATGACATGTTCCGGCAAGCCGACGAAGCGCTTGCGCAGAACGGGATCCTGAGTCGCGACGCCGACGGGACAAGTGTTGAGATGGCACTTGCGCATCATGATGCAGCCCGCCGCGATGAGCGGCGCCGTCGCGAAGCCGAACTCGTCGGCCCCGAGCAACGCCCCGATCACCACGTCGCGCCCGGTGCGCAACCCGCCGTCGACCTGCACGGCGATGCGCGAACGCAGATTGTTCAGCACGAGCGTTTGATGCGTTTCGGCGAGCCCGATTTCCCAGGGCGAGCCCGCGTGCTTGATCGACGTCAGCGGCGAAGCGCCGGTGCCGCCCTCGAAGCCGGAGATCGTCACATGATCGGCGCGGCCCTTGGAGACGCCGGCGGCGACCGTGCCGACGCCGACTTCCGAAACGAGCTTCACCGACACGGCGGCGCGCGGATTGGCGTTCTTTAAGTCGAAGATGAGCTGCGCCAAATCCTCGATCGAATAGATGTCGTGATGCGGCGGCGGCGAGATCAGGCCGACGCCGGGCGTCGAATGGCGCACCTTGGCGATGACCGCGTCGACCTTGTCGCCGGGCAGCTGGCCGCCTTCGCCGGGCTTTGCCCCCTGCGCCATCTTGATCTGAATCATGTCCGCGTTGACGAGATATTCCGTCGTCACGCCGAAGCGGCCGGACGCCACCTGCTTAATGGCGCTGCGCATTGAATCGCCGTTCGGCAGCGGCTTGAATCGATCCGCTTCTTCGCCGCCCTCGCCGGTATTGGATCTGCCGCCGATGCGATTCATGGCGATGGCGAGCGTCGTATGCGCTTCGCGCGAGATGGAGCCAAACGACATCGCGCCTGTCGAGAAGCGCTTGACGATCTCGTTTGCCGGCTCGACCTCGTCGAGCGGAATCGGCTTACGGCCGTCCTCCTCGGCGCCTTTGACGCGGAACAGCCCGCGCAGATTGAGAAGCCTCTCGTCCTGCTCATTCAGGAGCTTGGCGAATGCGCGATATTTGTCTTGCGCATTGCCGCGCACTGCATGCTGCAGCAGCGACACGGTTTGCGGCGTCCAGCTGTGCGCTTCGCCTCTGATGCGGTAGGCGTAATCGCCGCCGATGTCGAGCGCCTCCTTGTAGACGGGCGCGTCGCTGAAGGCGAGGCGATGGCGACGCACGGTCTCGCGCGCGATCTCTTCGAGCCCGACGCCTTCGATGCGCGTCGTCGTGCCGGTGAAGAATTCATCGACGAAGCTTTGCGCAAGACCGACGGCGTCGAAGATCTGCGCGCCGCAATACGACTGATACGTTGAGATGCCCATCTTGGACATCACCTTGAGAATACCCTTGTCGATCGCCTTGATGAAGCGCTTGACGGCCGTCGGACCATCGACGTCGGAGGGAAACTCCTCAGCGGAGGCGATGAGCGTCTCAAACGCTAGATAGGGGTTGATCGCCTCGGCGCCGTAGCCCGCGAGGCAGCAGAAATGATGCACCTCCCGCGCCTCGCCGGTCTCGACGACGAGGCCGACGGACGTGCGCAGCCCTCTGCGGATCAGATGATGATGCACCGCCGCGGTCGCGAGCAGCGCCGGAATCGGGATACGGTCCGGCCCGACCATGCGGTCCGAGAGGATGATGATGTTGTAGCGGCCGCTGACCGCCTCCTCGGCGCGTTGACATAGCCGCTTGATCGCGGCGTGCATGCCTTCGGCGCCCTTTGCGGCGTCGTAAGTGACGTCGATCGTCTTGGTGTCGAAACTATCCTCGACCGTGCCGATCCAGCGGATCTTTTCGAGATCCTCGCTCGTCAAGATCGGCTGGCGCACTTCGAGGCGCTTCTTGTTCGCCGAGCCTTCGTGGTCGAGAATGTTGGGCCGCGGACCGATGAAGGACACGAGGCTCATGACCAACTCTTCGCGGATCGGATCAATCGGCGGATTGGTCACCTGCGCGAAGTTCTGCTTGAAATAGGTGTAGAGCAGCTTCTCCTTGTCGGAGAGCGGCGACACGGGCGTGTCCGTGCCCATCGAGCCTATCGCCTCCTGACCTGTGACGGCCATTGGAAAAAGCAATAGATCGAGATCTTCCTGCGTGTAGCCGAAGGCCTGTTGACGATCGAGCATCGACACGTCCCATCGCGCGGGACGCGTATCGACGGGCTTCAGATCCTCGAGCTGAATTTGCGTGCGCGCCAGCCACTCCTGGTATGGATGAGAGTTCGACAGCTCCTTCTTGATCTCGTCGTCGGAAATGATGCGTCCCTGCTCCAGATCGACAAGCAGCATCTTGCCGGGCTGGAGACGCCACTTGGTGACGATCTTTTCTTCAGGAATCGGCAACACGCCCATTTCTGAAGCCATGACGACGAGTCCGTCGTCGGTGACGAGATAGCGCGCAGGCCGCAGCCCGTTCCGGTCGAGCGTCGCGCCGATCTGGAGCCCGTCGGTGAAGGCCATGGCGGCGGGGCCGTCCCACGGCTCCATCAGCGCCGCGTGATGCTCGTAGAAAGCCCTGCGGTCGGCGTCCATCAGCGGGTTGCCGGCCCAGGCTTCCGGAATCAGCATCATCACCGCATGCGCGAGCGAATAGCCGCCGCGCACAAGGAATTCGAGCGCGTTGTCGAAGCAGGCGGTGTCGGACTGACCCTCATAGGAGATGGGCCACAGCTTGCTGATCCCGTCGCCAAACAGCGGCGAGGAGACCGACGCCTGGCGCGCCGCCATCCAGTTCAGATTGCCGCGCAGCGTATTGATTTCGCCGTTATGCGCGACGAAGCGATAGGGATGCGCAAGCCGCCAGGAGGGGAAGGTGTTCGTCGCGAAGCGCTGATGCACGAGCGCCAGCGCCGAGATAAAACGCTCGTCCTTGAGATCGAGGAAATATTCGCCGAGCTGCGAGACGAGCACCATGCCCTTGTAGACGATGGTGCGCGACGAAACCGAAACGGCGTAAAACTCCCGTCCGCCATTGCCGAGCCGGTAAATTTCGTTCGAGGCCGCTTTGCGCGCAAGATAGATGCGCCGCTCAAAGATGTCGGCGTCAGCGACATTCGGCCCCCGTCCGATGAAGATTTGCGCGTGATGCGGCTCGACGGCCTTCACCGCCTCGCCGAGATCGCTCGAGTCGACGGGAAGATCGCGCCAACCAAGAACGACGAGCCCCTCTTCTTCGATCGACTGGTCGATGATGGCGCGCGCGCGCGCGCGCGTCTCGGGATCGCGCGGCAAGAAAAACTGACCGATGGCGTAATCGCCCGGGCCGGGAAGCTCTATGCCGAGCTTCGCGCACTCCGCTTTAAAGAACTCATGGGGGATCTGAAGCAGGATGCCGCAGCCGTCGCCGAGCTTGGGATCAGCGCCGACGGCGCCGCGGTGATCGAGATTGAGCAAAATCTGCAAGCCCATCTTGACGATGGCGTGCGACTTCTCGTTGCGCATGTTGGCGACGAAGCCCACCCCGCAGGAATCATGCTCCTTGGCGGGATCGTAAAGCCCTTGCGCCTGCGGAAGAGCGGGGTCGCGGCCGAGCGGCTGCGGTCCCGCTTCAGCGAAGTGCTCGGCGGCTTTCGTCATTTCGGCGTCTCCTCGACAGGACCGCGCGCCTTTTCCTGCGCCCTCCCGCCCGCTCATCGAACCATAAAACTGTCGTGGGCGTGACCTAAATCGTCACGCGGCCCGACTCTCGCATTGTGTCCTCGTCTCGCAACAGACGCGAGGCAAGTGACGCGCCACCCTTGCGAGCCCCACTCATTTACGTTGGCCGCGGCGCGTGTCGAGCGGCGACCGTGAAATGAAACGGAGCTTTCCAAAAGCGACCGCCGCCTTAAGGTCAGCAACGCTGACATATCTGCGGGCTAAGTTACTGCCAGATTTGCGCCGAAGTGACAAGCAATCGCTTGGGCTTTGGGCGCTCGGCGGTCCAATGCTCGCCGCAATGTTATCAGACCATCCGCGCGGCCGAGAGGGCTTGGATAGGGAAGAAACAATGCGGTCATTCAATGGGAAAGCGGTTTTGCCGTTCGCGTTGGCGCTGGCGGCGAGCGCCGCCGTTCCGCAGGACGCCGTCGCGCAGTTTTTCTTTCGGCCGTTCGCCAACGTCTTCCGCTCTCGAATTCCCGACGAGGGTCCGCCGGCCTACGCCTCCCGTCCCGCCGTCGCTTCGATCCTCGGGCGCACCGGCTTTCAATTGGTCGGACCGCTCGGTCGCCGAGGCGATCAGATCGTCGCGACGGGCGTCAGTCGCCGCGAGGGCGAGATGCGCTTTATCATCGACCCCTACGAGGGCCGTATTTTGCGCGCGGTGAGACTTGGACCTCCGCCGGCGTATGATCGAGGACCCCGCTACGGCGGCGATTACGGACCTTCTGGCGGCGATGCTTATGTGGGGCCGCCGGGCGCCGCGGGTTCCGGACCGGTCGGTCCCGGGGCGGTTGGCCCCGGCCCGGCCGCTCGCGGCTTTGACAATGGCCGCTA
>NZ_JAMRYX010000201.1 GCF_024448135.1 Methylocystis suflitae | reverse complement strand
CCGCTCCGCTGGCATGAATCGCTCCCCCTTGGATTGCCAAAGGAGCGACTTGATCAGGCCAACGGCGGCGGTGAGCCACTGCACGAAATCACCCGGGCGGGATCATTCCGTTGCAGGGGGGCGGGATCATCTCGGAATCGGGGGCGCCATCATTCCGTAACGGGTAAGCGCCTTCATCTCGTTTTAGGGGGCGCCATCAAGCGGAATCAGCACTGGAACGATTACGAAGACGAAATCCCGGCCCGTATCTGCGCAATCCGATGTTGGAGAACTTTGCTCCACGCTGCGCTCTGAATGCTCTACGCATCGCGACGGTGCTGGCCATCGGTGAAAACTTCGAAGGGCCAATGATCGAAGCCGAGCACATTGAGTTGGGCAAGGCGATCGTGGAAGCATCGCTGCGCGACATGGTTCGCGGTTTCGACGATCACGCTGCCGGAACTGCGGAAAGCCAATTAGCTGATCGCGTCAAGCGCAAACTCGCCGAGAACGGAGGATCGCTAAGTCGGCGACCGCTATTCCGCGCTCTTCGACGCCAACTGAAAAACACGCGTCATCTGGAAGACGTTCTGCGCGTTCTGATTGAGGCGCGCGAGATCAGAACAGAGAAGCAGCCGCGCAAGACGGGCGATGCGCCGACTATCGTATATAAATTGCGTCGATAAAATTGCGGCGCTAGGTAGCAAATGCGCCAGTGAGAAAGAGCTTCATTAAGAGCGAAGCGGCGTCGAGCTGGAGAATGCGCGTATCGGCACGCGAATGTCTTCGGGACGTGCAATTACTGCGGCCCCTCCCCGGCCAAGCATTGGCTTAGACAGGGGGGCGAGCCTCTATCAAGCCATCAGTCCTGTCAGCAATGGCGGGGCCGTTTTCTTTTGAACACGCTTTCTCGCTTTGCTGAACGTCCTAGCTCGAAACTTTGTGGGTCGACACTAACTGAATCGCGCGGCGGTGATCGATCATACCGCGAGGGAGAGGGGCGGCCCGCGTCGAAAAGGTGGGGGCCGTTCCGCCTTTGAAGCGGAACCCTGAGCGCGCTTCAGGAATTAAAGGTCCTGAAAAGGGGAGGACCTGATAGTGTTGATGAATGACAAAAACCAGAAACAACGTTTGCCTGAGAGCCCTATAGTCACGACGTTCGCTGACCGCTTGCGAGCCCTGTTTTCGAGGGTAACGGCTGAGCCTCTGCCTGCCGCAATGGACAAGCTCCTGCAACGAATTGAGCAGCGCGTTCGATCGCAGGAAGTCGGGGCTTGACGAAGGGCGAAGCCACCCAAATTTATTGGTTAGACGACCTTCCACGTCGCTCTTCTTCCAGCCTCGCTGGCGGCCTTGCTTTCGACCGAGAGCAGGGCCGCCTTTCGTTTGGAGGCGTCGGTAAATCAACCCAAGCCTTAAGCGTTTCTACGCTGCTGCTCTCGGCGCCGCAGCAACGATAATGGTCGCTAGCATGAGCGAAGGCCATTGCTTGCTTTGAGGCTTATGCTATTTTAAACAATCACTTGGACTTTGCGGTGTAGGGGTTTCCGCGTTGGCGCGTTTCGTTCTTATCGACAAAGAAAACCGCATTCGCGGCGATACGGCGAAATTTGCATCCCGCTCCCGCGCATGGGCTCACGCTTCGGCTCGCACTGGGAATGGCGTGGCGGACTTGGCGACCTTGGCAGCCCGATTGTTGGATGCAAGGCGCGGCAAAAGAAGCCGAGCCTATCGGTTCTCCGCTTTCGCCCCGAATGGCGACTTAGACGGCTATTTCGTCTTTGATTGTGGTCCCGTCGCCGATCGCGCGCCAGAACCCTTACCGGACAATGCCGAACCCGAGGCCGCAACCGCGGTTATGACCGCATGTTTCTACGTAGGCTACGTTCACCGGGACCAATAATTTTTCGACCCATCCAGAAAAATGTGCAAGCTCACAACAGCCCTATTGCCAAGCCAATCCCGATGACGACCATCATTGCCGCGACAACGAATTGAACGAACCGGAGCGTCACTTTTTTCAGCAAGCGCGCTCCGACATAGGCCCCAGCAAAAGCAGCTATGATCGCTACCCTCCATGCAACAAGGTCTCGCTATGCTGGATGCCGGAGATCGCGACATTGACGCGCGCACGAATGGAGCATCTTCCGAGCGGCGAGCAATATCCTCCGTTTCTGGCTTCCGAGCGTTTTGATGTGCACAGGGCGGAATAAGCCAACACGCATCATTTGCACAATCCCGCGCGCATCATTGCGATCGCTTTTATTGACCTACGCCTTGAGGAACTTCATGTGATGCGTCTCGATGCAGGTCGCGGGAATCCTGCTTCCGCCGTATAGCCATTGTGATTGAGGCCCGGCCTCGAGGTCGACACGCTCGGTATGCCAGGCCGGGTCGGAAATACGAGGTTTTTTTCTTGTTGATGGCCTGGGCCAGCCTCCACCGCCTCAGAATCAGAATTGAAAACTAGTCAACCGATTTCGATTGGTGTGATGTGCAACAGCTCCAGTGCTTTCCGTCACTGCGGGCAACGCTTGAGCACCAAAGTACATCCACAGAGGATTGGTTTGGCGAGGCGCGCCCGATGTTTCCCGGTCGGGCGCGCCTCTGACCGCCAAATGTGAGGCTTAGGGGCTGGAAACATCCGGCGGCTGTGCAGTAGATTAGTCATGAAATGATAGCGGAATTGGGGCGCGCAATGCCTGATCCGGTCCAGTTCCGAGAGCAGTTCGAGCGCTGTATCGTGGGCGCAGCAGCATTCTCTATTCTTCGGCTTTCTTAGCTTCTTTGAAATTGGCGAGCGCCTCGGTAGCGTGATCAGCCGCCAATTGAGCGTTCCTGTGAATGCCTTGTGCGATCGCCATTCTGAGTTGGGTCACGCCTTCATCGATATATAGATTGTAGCGCTGCTTCGCTGCCACCTCCGCGTGCGCCAGCGCCGACTCCGCATGCGTAAGGCCGACGTCGGCGCGGTCCTGACGGTCCTGATCGATCGCCTGCTTCGTGTGTCGGATTGCCTCGGCCAAGTGGTCGTCCTCTGCGACGAGAGTCGGCGAAGAGTTAAGCGCGAAAGCTAAGCCGAGGGCCAAAATGACAGTTGAGCGTGTCATGAATTGGCCTCGTGAATCTCTGATGGCTTTCACGACAACGCTAACGTCTGCAGTGGCGATTTGTTCCTCAAGAGCCACCAACGCCACGATCCCGCTTGGCGCGTTCTCTTCGCCAGAACAACCGACCTCGTCCAGAAGCTGCATCTTGCCGATCTGCCGCAGCAAACGCCCGTCGAAATCTGGTTCCAGATGCTATACAGACGGACAGTCCGGATCCGGCGGCATGAGCTTGACCTCATGCCCCAGGGCGATCAATTCGCGCGCCCAATGGTGCGCCGTCGCGCAGGCCTCCATGCCGACCAGACAGGGCTCCAACCCTTTGAAAAACTCGACGACCTCCGACCGGCGCAGTCGCCGCCTGACGACGGGCTTTCCGGCGGCGTCGACCCCGTGGACCTGAAACCAGTGCTTGGCAAGATCGAGGCCGGTGGTAATCTGCATGGCGGGCGGCTCCTCTCATTCGTGGCGTTTTCCAACGACCACCATTTTGGCACTTCGATGCCGGGGAGCGGGAGCCGTCCACTTAATCAAGACTTTCGCATACCCGCCGCTGAGAGGCCTGTAAGGCTGAAAAGAGCGAAGACGTTACACAAGATCGTCATTGCCCGTTGGCGGCTTCGATGGAGCCATCCTCGCTTGGGCAAAGGAGCCTGGGTCGTGCTGATCACCTGTGCTGTCCGCCCAGGCTCGGCCAGGGGCAGAAATCCGGCCACGGCCTTGGCATTCCACGCGGTCCCATTGCTTGGATCGCGCGAATGGGGCGGCCAGCCCTGCCTTGGCAAATCCCGCGCAAAATCCCGGTGGATGACGCGAACCGGAAGGTCTTGATCGGCAAGTCGATGATAGGCTGACGGAAGCAATTCAAAGCGGCATTGGAGACGAAATGGCGCGGCGACGAAAGACGAATTCACACCCGTCATACCGAGACAGCTGCGCTCCTGCAAACGAAAGCGCGCCTCTCGCGCAGCGGATCGAGGAGATTTGCCTTGACGCCGTCGCCAGCGTCTCGCCGGCAAAAGTCGAGGAGATTGCACTGCAATGGCTTTCCAAAAGAAATCTTGATCCCGACGCTCCCTCCAGCGCCGTCCTGGTCATGGAGGCATTCGCGCTCGCGGGCTATTTGGCGCTGTTCACGCCGACGCTGTTGGGCGCTGCGCCGATCGAACGCTTTATTCGCCAGCGCCGCGCCGACGCCGATGACAGGGGGCGCGCGGCTCTGGATGCGCTGGCCCCGGCAAGCTTTTACCTGCTTCGGTTGAAATCTCGGGCGTCGCCACAATCGCTTGTCGCTGAGGATTTGAGGACCGGCGAAACCTTGAACGTGTTCGACGAGGACATCCCTATCGGGGCCATGGGCGCCGATGTTGCGGCTTGGCTCGCGCCGCTGGCGGATGGTGTTTTTGTTGCGCTCGGGCCGTTGACGCCTCTGGACGCGGCGGCGCTCGCCGAGGGGCTCTCCTTCGTGCGGCCGGGCAAGGGCGTGGGCAATCCGCGGCGCTGCGCCGCCGCCGTTTACCGCCATGTTATGCGCCATGGCGGTTTGCATATCGAGGGCTTGAACCTTTTCCCAGAGGATTTGTTTGAAGAACTCGCCAGCCTCGCCGAGGAAGAAGAATACGACGACCTCGATCGCCTCGCCTACGCCGTCGCGGCAACGAAGAAAGGCGAGGAGCCATCGGCCGAAACGATCGGGGAGGCGCGACGCCTCGCCTCTGCGCCGCACCTGATCCAGGCGATGACGCGAAGCGTCATCTCCCGCCAAGACGGCCGTTCGGATCTGGCTGAGGCCTTTTCGCGCATCAGCTTCATCATGATGGAGACTCTCGATCGCCGCGCCGCCGCCGGGTCCGGCGATGAAGATCAATCGCTCGAATTTATCGCCGCAGTGATCGATCGCGCCGTCAAAGAAAAGCGCCTGCCGGGGGAAACGCGTTCGTTGTTCGAGGAATTGCGCCGCCGCCTTTTGGCGTCGCGGCGCGCGGGCGCCGACAAGGGCGCCGGCGACGCGGAACTCGCGCGCGTCCTGCAACGCATCCAGGCGCTGCGCGCCAAAACCGTCGAACAGGGCTGCACGGAACAGGAGGCGTTGGCCTCCGCCAAGAAGGTAGCGGAATTGCTCGATCGCTACGGCCTGTCGCTCGGCGAGGTCGAGATGCGCGATCAGGCCTGCGAGGGCGTCGGCGTCGACACTGGCCGGCGACGACGCGCGCCGCTCGACGAATGCGTGCCGACAATCGCCTTGTTTTGCGACTGCAAGACGTGGGCCGAGACGGCCGCAAGTGGCGCGATCCGTTACGTGTTTTTCGGCATGCCCGCGGATGTCGAGGCGGCGCACTACCTTTACGAACTGATCGTCATTGCCTTCGCGACCGAAACGACGCGTTTTAAGAACGAAGATATGACAATTGCCTCCAGCGCACGGCGTGGTTCAACGCGTTCGTTCCAGATCGGACTTGCGCATGGAATCTGCGACAAGCTGATGACGATGAAAGCGGAGCGGGACGCCGCCAATCGACTTTCCAGCGGACGCGACCTCGTGCCCATAAAAGCGTCCGTCATCGACGACGAGCTGGGAAAACTTGGGCTGTCGTTCCACGTCAAGGCGGAAAGCCGCAAGCGCCTGGTGGCGCCGGACGCCTACCATGCGGGCCGCGAAGCGGGGCGGAAATTCGAGCCGCGGCGAGGCGTCGAGGCGGCTTGATCGGAGGTAATCACAGGTGGCGATCTGACCCAGGGGAAATGTTGGCAAGCCTCTCGTCCTGTTCGAGAGTTCGATCGGCGCCAGGAGCAGACCGAAATGAATGGAAGCCAAGAGAAGAACCTGATCGACGCTCTGAAAAAAGTTGATGCGCACGGCGACATTGCGCCGCCTCACGTTCATGATCCAATGATAATGATCCTGCGTGAACGAGCGTTTCAAGCCCATCTGATACGCTGGGACGACATCCGAGGTCGTTATGTTCTGACCGGCGCAGGCCGCCATCGGATCAGCGCGGGGGGGCGTGCCGCGGCCGTCATTATGCGTTTCCGGAAGAGCGAGGCCAGGAAAGGCAGACTTCAGGAATGAGGCCGCGCGAACCGAAGCTTTTGGCAACTGTCTTGTCGGCGAAACGTGCACGGGCGAAGCCAGCGAGATAAGGCAACGTTTTCAAATCGCCACGCGCTCGACCTCGTCGAGGCTCATCTCGTCACGACGACGATCATAGAGCTGCGTCGTGCGGGTCGAGGCGTGATTGGCCATGGTGGCGGCCTTTTCGAGCGTGCCGCCGTTCTTGAGATAGGCGGTAATGCCCGTGGCGCGGAAACTGTGATTTCCGATCTTGGTGGCGATGCCCGCGGCCAGGGCGCGGCGCCGGATCATCGCATAGGCGCTGGCCTGGGGCAGGGGGGTCTCGGTGAGCTGGCCGGTGCCGCGCCCGATCGTGCGGAACAACATCCCCTTCGCATCGCCCGCCAGCCCGCAGCCGTCGATATAGGCGTGAAGGTAAGTCTCCAAATTATGGTGACAGGGCATTTCATGACGCTTGCCGCCCTTCTCGTGCAGCCGCACCCACAGGCGGCGGTTCTGTACGTAAACGTCTTCGACTTTCATGGCGAGCGCCGCGCCGATGCGCGCGATCAAGGCTCGATCGCGCAGCCCTGCCGACGTCCTCACATCGATGCTGTCGAGCAACAGTCGCGCCTCCTGCGGATCAAGCACCGGCGTCTTACCGACGTTGACGACATGCCAGGGACCGCGCACACTCGCCGCCGGGTTGGTCGGGACAATCTGGCCAGTCACAAGCCAATCGAACAGCATGCGGATTGCCGCCAGGCGCTGCTTGGCGATCGGGGCGCTGCGGCTGCGGGTGAGGGCTTCGACATAAGCGCCGACATGCAGCGGCCCCACGTCGACGATCGACGCGATGCCCTGCCGCTCGCACCAGGCGAGGAACTCGCCAATGGCGCGGCCATAGGCGCGGCGCGTGTGCGCGTTGCGAATGTTGGAAACGAAGAACTCCCAAAAGCGCGTCTGCGCCCGCCCGCCGGCCCTGTGCACAAGGGCGGGAACGCGGAAAAAAGCCAGTCGATCGCAGCGTGCAAGGACGCGGGCTCGGCGGACAGCTGCTTCTGCGCGCCGCCGAACGCTGCATGACGGTCGCGCAAGAAGTGGGTGGCGTGGCTCTGCTGATCGACGCCAAAGATGACCATACGGTGCAATGGTATGAGCGCTATGGAGGGTTGCGTCTCCTCGATGCGCCGCTCTCGCTCGTGCTGCCCTTCTCGGTCGTCCTCAAGGCTCTGAAACAGGGGAATTAGGCGCGTTGCTCGATCTGAAATGAGCATCCTTTCGCACGTAACTTTTGCACGAAAAAAAGCGCACAGAATCAATGGCCTAAATTTGCGGAAGAATTCTTGAATGACGAGAGTTCGCTCGCTTCCATTTGCGGGTTCATTTCATGCGCCTGCATCAAGGCCGGCGCGCGGAAGCCGCCGATCTCTTTTTCGATCGCCTGCGCAACAGAGAGGGTCAGCGCATCGCCCCCGCGCGGGCCGATGATTTGAACGCCCACCGGCAAGCCGCTTTTCGTGAATCCCGCGGGAACTACGGTCGCAGGCAAACCGAGAACGGTCGCAATTGCGATCCAATTGATCATCTCAAGATATGAGATCACGCGCCCGTCTGAACATGTCAAGCGGCGCAGCGGAAGCGGTCCGTGGTCATGCGGAAATGCGGCGACGGGAGCGACGGGAGCAATCAACACGTCAAAGCGCGAGAAGAATTCCCGCATGGCTTCGCTCATCTTGGCGCGCTTCTCATTAGCGACGAGCCATTCGCGATGACGCGCCGTCAAGCCGACCAGGGCCTGGGCCAATGAGAGCGGCTTCGCACCCATGGCGAGCGCCAGTCTCGCCGGCCCTCGCAGCAACTCGTAGAACGCAAGTACTGGCCACGGATACGCCGAACCCAAAACACCATAAAGGAGCGTTGTATAAGCAAACATCATGGGTTCGGTCGCAACTGGGCATGCCACAGCCGCGACATTGGCGCCCGCCACCGCGAGTTTCTCGGCGAAGGCTGCAAGCGGCGCCTTGATTTCTGGATCGAGCGCGAAGCTTGGCTCATCGAACCAGACGGAAGCGTTCACCTCTCTGAGTTTCATGGATGGCGCTTGTGCGGAAATTTCCGCGTCCGTCATGATTGACAAAAGCAGCCTCAGATCGCGGACGGAACGCGCCATTGGACCAATGACGGCTAAATCCATGTCAGCGAGGACCGGTTCCGACGCAGGGCAGAAACCGCCTTGCGAAACGAGCCCATAGGTTGGCTTGTGCGTGAATACGCCGCAAAAGTTCGCCGGATGGCGCAATGAACCGCCGATGTCAGAACCTATCTCCAACGCCGTCATGCCCGTTGCAAGCGCGACCGCCGAGCCGCCGGATGAACCGCCCGGCGTGCGAGTCACGTCCCAAGGATTATTCGTTGTCCCGTAAAGCGCGTTGTAAGTCTGAACGTCGCCACCATAGAGAGCCAGGTTCGTCCTTCCCCAGATCACCGCGTCGGCGCCGCGAACCTTTTTTATGACAGCGGCGTCCTTCACCTTACGATTGAGCAGGCTGGCGTCGCCGCCGAAGGAGGCGGGGAATCCCTCTATGTCGAAATGATCCTTCACGGTCATTGGCAGGCCCGCGAGCGGGCCAAGATTTTCACCTCGCGCACGGCGCTCGTCGATGTGCTGCGCCTCGGCGCGGGCGCGATCCAAGTCCTTTGCCACCACCGCGTTCAGTTGCGCGTCAAGGGCTTCGACGCGCGCAATGCTGGCTTCGAGTAATTCACGCGCGCTAATATGTTTCGCCGTCAAGGCTTTAATCTGGTCTGTGGCGTCAAGAGAGAGAAGATCGATCATGCCGAGGGGCCTTACTGATAAGTCGATAGCGTTAAGATGCGCACGGCTTGCGACGTCCCGACGTTCGGGCATGTAGAAAGACCATGATGAAAGCCTGCGCCGTGGGTTCGTTCAATCAGCAGACACCGCTTGTCTGCCCGATTAACCGCCAACCACCTCTTCCGCGCAGCGACATGCGGCGCATGGGTCTTTGCACCACGCTTCGCGAATTAGCTTACAGGCTGCTTTGATCGCGAGGACCGGGTCGCTTCGATGTGAATCGGGTTTGAGATGGGTGCGTAGGAAATCGGCCCAGCGAAATTCGGCGTAGGGCGTGTGATCCTTCGGACATCCGCAGTTCCGGCGCAGGTGGGCCACGAGGCTCCGGAATGGATCGTCAGCTAAGTCCTGGAGCGCACGCGGCAACTCCGAAAGGGTCTGCAGCGCGCCGCTGAAGCAGATTAAGCCGCGTTTCTGTAGCGTCACGAAAAACTGATTTGCGCCGAGGTTCGACAGATCTTCGATCTGACGAACTGAAACTGTGTCGACCCCCTCCTGAAGAAGCGCGAGGGCCATATGGTGACCGTCGACGACGAAGTATTGCGCGTTAGGTCCGTATACCGCTGGAAAAGGGTGAGAGGCGAGAAAATCGAGTTTTCCTTCAGCCGACAACGCTCGCCACTTCGAGCGCTTGGCGCTGACCTCCTCATATCCGACCGCTCTCTGGGTCGGCCGTAGCTCTGCAAGCTTTATTGTAACGGTTTTCTCGGCGGCATCCATTCTCGGCAACCACTCTCACGCCGGCTTTGGCGTGGCCACTTTGGCCCCGCGCGCACAAAGCGATTGTTGGGGCAGGGGAACGATCTGGCTAACGCAAGGCTTCGCGGAAAAACGCCCGGACGGAGTCGGGCGCTCTTTCAGTCAGGGAGGAGATCCTACTGATCTTGGCTGAGAGCGGCCGTTTGCTGTAATGCGGTAATTTGACGCGCTGGCATGCCTTCAATGCATCGAGGCTGGCCCCAATGAACGCTGTACCGGGATTTAGTGTCAGCGGCGTGTTGTGCGAAATCTAAGATACTCGACAGCGAGATTTCGTCGTTGCAAGGGTCGCCGCACGATTTGTGCGAACCTGCATGCTAACGGGCCTGCAGATAACCAACCCGCCGCAAGACGAGTTGGTTGCACGAGGAAATCCATATTTAAGCCGGCTCCCAAGCACGCTTGGAGGCGAGCTTTTCCATCTGGGCATCAGCGCGCAGCCTCGCAGGACGATTCTCCAAGCCGCTCCAGTAGGCCTCGAATTCCGGACGCTTCTCGATCGTGCCGAAGCGCAAGTTGAATCCGATCATCGACCCGACATAGATGTCGGCTGCTGTGAAATTATCTCCCGCAATGTAGCGGCGACCCGCCACAGCCTTTGCAAGAGCGTCGATCACAGCGGCGTACGAGACATAGCCAAAGCGTCCCTGCATCTCCGGTGTCGGATCCCAGCCGACGGCGTGATTGCGCAAGGCGATCGCCGCCGCGATGAGCCGCTCGAAGCGGGAAATTCCTCACTATTACCTCACAGAAACGGTCGAATTGTGCGGCGCTTTGACCTGGATCGAGCGCTTCAACGCCGAGAAGACCCCAGTCGAACGCATTCTGCCCGCCGTGGTCTTTCTCAAGGCTGCGGCCTTGGCCTTGCGCGAGCAACCGCAGCTCAACGGCGCTTATGAAAATGGCGCCTTTATTCCTTCTTCGAGCATTCACGTCGGTTGGGCGATTTCTCTGCGGGGTGGCGGGCTGATCGCGACGGCAATTCGGGACGCGGATAAGAAATCGCTCGCCGAATTGATGGGAGCCATGCGCGACCTCGTCGAACGCGCGCGGCGCGGGAATTTGCGCAGCTCCGAACTCACTTCACCCACCTTTACCGTCACGAGCGATCGGTGATCGCGGCGCGGAGTCGGTGACCGGCATTATCTATCCTCCGCAGGTCGCGATCCTCGGATTTGGCCGTGTGGTCACGCGCCCATGGGTCGTCGATGGGCGCATCGAGACTCGTCCGCTCGTTACCGTCAGCCTCGCGGCGGATCATAGGGTCACCGACGGCCATATCGGCGGCCTGTATCTCGCCGCGGTCGGGCGTCTCTTACAGGAGCCGGATAAATTATGACGGACGCCGAAATCAGAGCGCTCATCCTGGAGCTCATTGGCGAAATCGCGCCCGAGGCCGATCTCGCGTTGGCTCGCGATCAAGATGATTTACGTGAAGTATTCGATCTTGATTCGATGGATTTCGCCAATCTTGTCGTCGCCCTTCATGATCGACTGGGGATCAATATCCCGGAGGTCCACTACAATCGGCTCTTCACGCTCGAGCGTGCGATCGCCTACCTGCGCGATGTCATCGTGCAATGAAACTGGAACCATGAGTAGCGCACCGCATCAGAAATGTTTAGCAGAATACTCACGCCTTGGGCGGCTTCGCGCGCCAGGGTTGAATGCCGGGGCGAGACATCACGGTTTTCAGTAACGGCGATCCTACGCTTAAAAACGTTGTCGTCAGCGCGGCGCGACAGCAAATCGCGCATATTCTCGACTGGTTTCACATCTCAGTGCGGGAACGTCACATCGAGCAGGCTCGAAGGCATGCGCGCCACCGGCGAGTTTGATCGGAACGAAACTTGTTGACGTCGCAATCTTCGACCAGTGAGACGGAGATTTGGCGCGAACGGATGAATGTCGTCTCGACAGGCGGATTTCAGCGCGGCGGCGGGCGGGTTCTGCATATGAGTGGGCAGGAGCAAGAACTTTCGCCGGGTGGGGACGACCAGTGGTCGAAAGAGCGCGTTCTCGCCTTCGCCCGCATGGGTATCACTCTCGCCGGACTTTTCGTCTGCGCGCTTCTGTGGGCGCCGTTCCTGTCGGCCTTCACTTGGGCGGCGACGCTGGCGATCCTTTTCTCTCCCGCTCACGCCATTTTAGAAAAGAGGCTGAAAAACCGCAATATCGCCGCCGGCGTTTCGGTGCTGCTCATCGCCTTCATCGTCGTCGCGCCGATGGCTCTCGTCGCCGAGCGACTGGTCAACGAGGCGGCGAACAACGCCGATTACATCCAACGTCAGATCGCGTCGAGCGACTGGCGGCAGATCATCGAAAACCATCGTTGGGCTGCAAGGCTCAACGAGTGGATCGGACGGGAAATCGACTTCCCAAACGCATTCGGGCGCGCGGCGACGTGGCTCGCCAATATGGGCGCGGCCTTTGTGAAAAGATCGGCCGCGGAGTTTTTCAGCGCGTTCCTCGCGTTTTGCCTCCTCTTCTATCTGCTGCGCGACCGACGGCAAGCGCTCGGAACGATCAAGAGCCTTTCGCCGCTGGCCGAGGCGGAGACGGATTTCATCGCCGACCGGATCGCCGATACGATTTACGGGATCATATTTGGAACCTTGGCCGTCGCCGTCCTGCAGGGCGTCTTGGGCGGACTGATATTCTGGTGGCTCGACCTGCCGGCCCCGCTGCTTTGGGCCCTGGTGATTGGGCTCCTGTCGATCGTGCCGGTTCTAGGCGCTTTGGTCTTCTGGGTTCCCGCCGCGCTCGTTCTCGCCCTCGCCGGCAATTGGCTGGGGGCTTTCACTCTCGCCGCCTGTGGTGGCCTTATCATCGGCGGCGTCGACCATCTCCTTCGCTCGATTTTGATGGGCGGACGGCTGAAAATCCACACCTTCGTGACGCTCATTTCCCTGATCGGCGGCGTCAATTTGTTCGGCGCGTCCGGAGTCATCCTCGGCCCCGTCGCGGTTATGGCCACGATGGCGCTTCTCGAACTCTGGCGCGGGCCCGTCGCCCCCGGCGCGAAAGCGGTCGGTCGCGCGCCGCAATCGGCGGAAACGCCGTGGCATTGCGTCTCGCGCGACGAGGTTCTCCAGCGGCTAGGCGTTTCGGCGAATGGCCTGTCGATGGAGGAGGCCTCGAAGCTGCTCGCCGCGCACGGGCCAAACGTCCTTCTCAAGCAGACGAAGCCGCTCCGGCCGTGGGCGATCCTTTTCGCGCAGTTCGACAGCATTCTCATCTGGATCCTGATTGCGGCGAGCGTCGTCTCCGGATTTCTCGGGGATGCGATCGACGCGGTCATCATACTCGCCATCGTGTTCCTCAACGCCATCGTCGGCTTTTACCAGGAATTCAGCGCCGAAAAATCGATCGCCGCTCTGATGCGAATGACCGCGCCGCAGGCGAAAGTTTGGCGCGACGGCGCGGTGACGACGGTCGCCTCGGCTGAAGTGGCGCCGGGCGACATACTCGAACTCGAGGCCGGCGACCTGGTCGCCGCCGACGCCCGATTGCTCGATGCCGTCTCCCTCTCCTGCGTTGAAGCCGCCCTGACCGGGGAATCGGAAGCCGTCGAGAAAAACGCTGAGGCCCTGGCGCAGGCGGAGCTTCCGATAGGCGACCGCAGGAACATGGTGTTCATGGGCACGAGCGTCGCGACCGGCTCTGGCCGGGCGGTGGTGGTCGCGACCGCGATGCAGACCGAATTCGACTCAATCGCCACTCTTCTCGAGGAAGCCGGCGCGGCGGCGGAAACGCCGCTGCAGCAGCGACTGGAGGCATTCGGGCGAATCCTAGTCTGGGCGTCTCTCGGGATCGTCTCCCTGCTGTTCGGCCTTGGACTATGGCGGGGTGGGGACATCCTGGAACTATTCATGACCTCGGTCAGTCTCGCGGTCGCGGCCATACCCGAGAGTCTGCCGGCCGTCGTCACGGCGGCGCTATCGCTCGGCGTGGTGAGGATGTCGAGGCGTCACGCGCTCGTGAGACGATTGGCTTCGGTCGAAACGCTCGGTTCGGCCAATGTGATCTGTACGGACAAGACCGGGACGCTCACGGTCGGTCAAATGACCGTGCGCAGGCTGCTCGTCGCCGGGCGGGCGTATGAGGTCAGCGGCGAAGGCTATGGCGGCGACGGCGACATCCGATTCGAAGACAAAACGATCGAGCCCGGCCGCGATGCCGCGCTGACGCGATTGAGCGAAATCCTTGTAGGCTGCAATAATGTGCGCTTCGAGCAAGAGGACGACGCATGGAGAGTGATTGGCGATCCGACGGAAGGCGCGCTCCTCCTCGCGGGAAGAAAGGCCGGAGCGGATCGGGACGCGCTCGAACGGGTTCAGCCGAAAATTTTCGAGATACCTTTCGACTCGGATCGCAAGCTGCATTCCATCGTCCGCCGCCTGCCCGAGGGGCGGCTACGCGTCCTGACGAATGGCGCGCCCGACGTCTTGCTCGAACGTTGCTCGCACATATGGGATGAGTCTGGCGTGCGGCGCATGACGGCCGCAGACCGGGAGGAGATTGCCCGCCAGAACAGCGAATTCGCCGATCGCGCCCTACGCGTGCTCGGCTCGGCGTTCCGTGATCTCGAGCCGACGTCGATCGATGAAACAGCGCCGGAAGCGATCGAAAACGATCTCGTCTTCGTCGGTCTCTCGGGCCTCTACGATCCGCCGAGACCGGAAGCAAAAGACGCTCTGGCGAAGTGTCGAAGCGCCGGCGTGCGCGTCGTGGTCATCACTGGCGACCATCCCCACACCGCCTATGCCATTGGCCGCGAACTCGGAATAGACGCCAGCGGGCGCATTCTGTCCGGCGCGGAATTGGATAGGCTGACGGACGAAGCCCTGGTGACGAAGGTTGCCGATACGACCATCTACGCCCGTGTGAACGCGGCGCACAAACTGCGCATCGTCAGAGCATGGCAGGCCAACGACGCGGTCGTCGCGATGACGGGGGACGGGGTGAACGATGCGCCCGCGATCAAGGGCGCCGACATTGGCGTAGCGATGGGGCGCACGGGCACGGAGGTGACAAAACAGGCCTCCGACATGATCATCACCGACGACAATTTCGCCACCATCATCGCCGCGATCGAGGAAGGACGCGGCATCTATGAGAATATCCGCAAGACGCTCCTCTACCTTCTCGCCTGCAATTCAGGCGAACTTATCGTCATGGCGATTAGCATCATCATCGGTTTGCCGGCGCCGCTGCTCCCCATCCATCTGCTGTGGATCAATCTTATCACCGATGGTCCCCCGGCGCTGTGTCTTGCCGCGGATCGCGTCGACGCTTCGGTGATGAACAAGCGTCCGCGGGAGCGGAACGAGGAAATCGCCGACGAGGAGTTTCTCTGGACGATGTTTCTCGTTGCCGCTCCGACAACCGTCGTGTCGTTCGTCGCTTACGTCTACGGCCTGCGCTACGGGACCCTGGAGCTCGCCCGCACATACGCCTTCATGGCGATGGTCTTCGCCCAACTCTTCACCTCGCTCAGCGTGCGGAGCCGGAACCCGATCTGGCGCGACAGCCTGTTTTCGAACGTCGCTCTGCTTGTCGTAATTGTCCTGTCGATTTCCGTGCAGATGTCGATCCAGCAGAGCGAATTTCTCGCCGGGCTTCTCAAGACGACGCGCGTGTCTTTAGAGGATGCGTTCCGATTGCTGTCCTTCGCCTTCATGTCGCTTGTCGTGCTGGAGTTTCTCAAATTTCTGCGATCCCGTGCGGCTGGCGAGGCCTACGACCTGAAGCTAATTCGCGCATCGGCGATCGGCGTGCTCGCGATCATCGCAGTCGGCGGGAGCTGGCTCTATTGGTCGTGGCGGGAGGCGCCCGGCGTCCGATCTGTCGCCGAGAGGGAAGGGCGACGGCCGACGACGCGAAGCGTCGTGGCGGAGGGCATCGTCAGCGTAGAGAGCGTTGCGCGGGTGACGGCCCCTGTTTCGGGCGCGATCGAAGCCATCTACTGCGAGGCGGGCGCGGAAGTGAACGTCGGCCAGTTGTGCGCCAGGATCGACCCTAAGCCCTATCGCGCCGCGCTGGAGCGCGCGAAGGCCGATCTCGACGCCGCAAGGAAGAAATACGAGAAGAACCTCGCCGAAGCCACGCGCGCGAAGGCGGCGCTGGAGCGTCGTCAGGCGCTCGCGAAACGCAACGCCGCGATACGCAGCAAGTTGGGCCGTTATAGAAGCGCCTATGCGCGCGCCGTGGCGAAGACGAAGAGCGACGATGCGCTGATCGCCAAGCACGAAGCGGCGTTGCGCGCCGCCGAAGTCGAACTCGACAAGACGAACATTTTTTCGCCCGTCGCCGGAAAAATCGTCTCGCGGCCCGTTGAAACGGGCGGGAGAGCCGAGGCGAGCGCGACACAACCCCCGCTCTTCGTGGTAGCCCTGCCCGAGGCGCGCATAGAGGCCCGCATCGCGGAGAAAGACGCCGCAGCCGTCGAGGTCGGGCGCCCGGTCTCCATCACCCTCGACTCTCTTCCCGGCCGCGTTTTCGAGGGCCAGGTGAAGACCATCCGCCCGTCGCCAGAAGCGGGACCCGATGGAAAAAGCTTTGTTGTGGTCGTGGGCGCGCCCAATCCGCAGGCGTTGCTCGCGCCGCAGATGAAGGCAATAGTGAAAATACCCATCGCCCGCGACAAGGACGCGCGCCGCGCGCGAGACAAGCCGTCGCGCGCCGCCCGGAGCGACTGTTCCGCCTGCGCCCGGGCTGCGGAAAGCAGCTCGTGAATCGCCAAATAGCGCTCCATCGAATAAGAGACGAAGCGAAAGAAGGCGGAGGCGGCTCTGACTGTCACGTTGCGCTTAATTGCTAGAATGCGCCGGTTCGCGCGCGTTGCTGCTCGTTTGTCAGGAGCCATCTTGGCTGAGACCGGAAAGAAGTTGGGGGTCAGGCGGCTTGTCGAAATGCGTTATCATTCGGCCATGTCCATTCAACCGGCTGTGGCGGACCGCAGTAGCGTTCGAGAGTTCCGTTGAGATGAGCAGTCCGGACATGGAGCATCAGCTGAGCGCCTAGCCGAGACCACCGCATCTGGCGCTTCTTGCGCATGCGTTGATTGATCAATTGGTTCACCGTGGATTCGATGTTGGCTGTTGCAATCCGTTCGCCTTGGCGCCGAGCCCTTCCATAATCCGTCAGCGAACCGATATTCGAATAGAGATAGCCTTCGAGTTCGTCGAAGCGCTTGCAAGCGGCTTCAATTTTCGAAAGGTCACCGCCAGCCGCGTCAAACTCATTGCGATGAGAAAGCAGCTGCGCGCCCAAGCGCGACAATGCGATCATCCATCGCGCATGGCGCGACTTGCCATAATGCCAGACATTCCATCGCACGCTACGCAAATTGCGTCGGTAACGGGCGAGCCTTTGCTCGTAGGCAGGCTCGTCATAATCGATCGTCCAATAGATGCTTCGCCCGAGCCATTGAATTCGGCGTCTCAGTTGAAACCAATCAAGCCGATGTTCAACGCGCCCGTTCAACCATTGACCGGCCATCAGCCTCATGGCGTCCTCTCCGTCAGAGAGAACGGTGAGCTTGGTGGCGGATCCACTTCCGGCGCTGCGAAGAGCGGAATGAACTCGCTCAGTGCGAGATCATCGAGATCGCGTACCGCGGCGAAGATTTTCTCCTGGCGCTCGCTGGCTTCGATCCGGCCGAGCACGATCTCGAAATTCTTGCGTTGATTTTTCGAGCGTGTGGCTTTGACAAACGTCCCATCGATGCCGACGATCATATGTTCGACGGGCTTCTCGACTTTTGGCTTCTCGGCGATTTCGGCTCTCGTTTCTGCTTCGATCGCCTTTCCTACGGCCAGGACGCGATTGCGGGTCGTCGCGTGATTGAAACAAGAGAGATCGGGGAGAAATTCGTTCAGGACGTCGGCGGCTTGTTGATAGGAAAACTTGCACCCCAGCTTGACCTGTAGATGTCTCAGCTCAGGCGTAGAGCGATGCGGAAAGAGGACGGCCATGGGAGACGAGGCGGCAGGCCGCCCGCAAACGCAGGCCTCGAAGCGAGGCGCATGAATGCGCAGATGTCCAAACACCGTGTCGAGCCGCCGGCGCCGATGTTCTTTGATGGAACGGAGCGACCACAGGCCAGACAGGGCCGGATTTCGAGATGAGGGTGCGAACGTGTTCCTGAGCGACTTCCGCTTGGACTCGCCGGAGCAAGTATTTGCCATCGTCATGGGTGAGACCGAGATCGGCCTCGGACGTCAGTTCGGGCCGCTCGACGTACGCGACTGTGGTTGAGTGCAAATTGCCAGCTTCGTCAATGCGTTCGAGCTTTAACGTCCATTTCATCGAGAACCCTCCGGCAGGAATTCTTTCCGCCAAGATGGCTCCCGACAGGTCGTGAAATTGCTGTCGTAGTGCTTTGCCAGATTGTCGTCATCGTTCTGATGCAGTCCAGGGCTCGCGCAAGAGCGCTGGGAGGTTGCCGTGAAGCGTTCCTTACGAGGCGTCGTCGATGAACATATTCTCGATCAACCAATCAGAGATCAAACCTGCGCAAGCCGTCATCTTTCGCAATGTTCGATATTGCGTGTCTTGGGCGATCCTTTTGGCTGTGGCCGCCGTCATCTGCGCGGCGGGCGGCGCTTCGGCGACCGGGCTGGCGGGACTTTTTTTCTTCGTTTACGCTCTTCAGGCATTGGCCGCGGAAGTCCTTGGCGTGAGGGTTTTTTCTCATAACATTTCAGCGCCGCGCCGATTCCGGTTCCTTCCCATGCCGCTCGTTTTGTGGCGGACCGAGGGTTCGCTCGAAACTATCGAAAGCGTCGTTTCAATATCCGATAACCGCGCTCGCTTGAAATGGCCGACCGGCGCTCGCGTTACTTTGATCTTCCAGGATCGAGACCAGAAGCACAAATTTTTTCAGATTGTACGGCAGCTTGAACCTGATATTGACCTTCGAAAGGGTCGCTGACAAATCCGCCGCAGCGCAGAGCGTCAGCGCATGTGGCGCATTCTCTCTAATCGGCTGGCGCGGCGTCCTTGAGATTTGCGCCTGCGTTGTCCGTCAGCGGAGGCATTTCGGGAGGACGCCCCGAAGCGTTCCCCGGTAGCGCTCAAGAGGTGAGCGCTTTTCCTAACCCTATTCGGCGAGGCTTGACGCCGAGAGGAACGGCATCAGTTCCTCAATGCGGCTTTGAGGATGACCGTCGAGAACGGCTTGTAGCGTTTTGGCGACGTAGGCGACGGGACCAACGTTGTTCAGTTTGCACGTAGCAGCGCCCAGTTTTCAGCTCCGACTTCAGAACCGGGATCATAGTGCCGGGTTTCTGACATTCGAAGCGGAGGTCAGGTATCCTTTCCACCCGCTTGTCGGTCAGACGGTCCTGGTCGTGGGAGACCAGGTGCATGACGGTGTTCGTTATTTCCTGATTCGTCAGTCGCACGGCGGCTCTTACCAAGTTCCTGAATGGATGTTTGATCAGGAGGCTGGCGCCTCTGCGATTGTAGCCGTTCCGCGGCTTCCCATTGGCCAACTCATCCTCCTACGCGGGCTGGTCGATCACCTCATGGCCTATTCTTCCGGGACCAGAGACCCCGGAGGGATCGGCCATGAAGAAGTTGTCGCGCACGCAACTGGACTTGTTCGTCACACCTGCCGAACCGGTCGTGGAGTTGACCGGCTGCGAGCGGCAGACGGCCGTGGCGCTTCTCCAGGCATTGCTGACGGAGGCGATGATGACAGCGACCAGCAATCCAGCTGTCACGGCCAAGCAGGAGGCAGGCGATGAGTAAAATCGCGCCCGACCACCTCGCCCGCGCCGCCTTCGTTTACGTGCGGCAGTCGACCGCCTACCAAGTGGCTAATAATCTAGAGAGCCAGCGGCGCCAGTACGCTTTGGTCGAGCGAGCACGGCAGCTGGGCTGGAACGACGTCCAGCTCATCGACGACGATCTTGGCAAATCAGGTGGCGGCACGGTCCGGCCGGGATTTCAGAAGCTGCTGGCCGCGATCTGCGAAGGCCGCGTTGGCGCTGTCGTGTCGCTGGAAGCTTCACGCCTGGCGAGGAACGGCCGTGACTGGCACACGTTACTTGAGTTCTGTGGCTTGGTCGGCACGCTAATCGTCGACGAAGATGCCGCCTATGATCCGCGTTCGCCCAATGACCGGCTATTGCTCGGTATGAAGGGCACCATGAGCGAGATGGAGCTATCTGTCTTCCGTCAGCGGTCCATTGAGGCTATGCGCCAGAAGGCGCGCCGCGGCGAACTCCATCTGACCGTCGCCGTCGGCTACTTGAAGACCGATGACGACCGAATCGAAAAGGATCCTGATCGGCGTGTCCAAGACGGTATCTTGCTCGTCTTCCGCAAGTTCGCCGAACTCCAGTCGGTCCGCCAAGTCCTGCTTTGGTTCAGACAGGAGAACGTGCTCGTTCCCGCGATCATGCAAGGGCGCGGCAAATGCCCGATCGAATGGAAGGCGCCAGCGTATCACACGCTGTATCACGTGCTGACCAACCCGGTGTATGCCGGTTCCTACGCCTATGGCCGACGAGGAACCCGTGTGACGATCGAAGGCGGCCGTAAGCGGATCATGCGCGACAATCTCCGGCGCAACTGGAAGGACTGGGAGGTTTTGATCCATGATCACCATGAGGGCTATATTTCTTGGGCGGAGTTCGAGAGGAACCAGCACCTGATCGCCGACAACGCCAATGGAAAGAGCTATATGGGCCGTGGCTCCGTAAGGCGCGGCGAAGCTTTGTTGCCGGGACTATTCCGCTGCGCGCGCTGCGGCCGACGCCTGCACATCCAATACACCGGCAAGGGCGGCAACACGCAACGCTATATCTGCCGCGGAGCCTTTAGCGCGAAAGCCGCCGACAACTGCATAGGCTTTGGCGGAATGCGCGTTGATCGTCACGTCGCCCAGGAAGTGCTCGACCGGTTGCAACCCCTGGGGATAGAGGCGGCGCTAGCTGCGATGGAGGCCCAGACCGAGCGCCAAGGCGACAAACGCCAGCAGATCGAGAACGCTATTCAACAGGCCCAATACGAGGCAGCCCGGGCGCGTCGCTAATACGACGCCGTCGACCCCGACAATCGCATGGTGGCCGGCGAGTTGGAGCGGCGCTGGAACGAGAAGCTGCTGCAGTTGCGCGATCTGGAGATGCAACTCGAGGAATTCAATCGGGCGAAGGAGGCCCCTGCGCTCTCTGCCGAAGATCATGCAAAACTGATGACCCTTGGTAAGGACTTGGTCAAGGCGTGGAACAGTCAAGGCGCTTCGAACGAGACGCGCAAGAAGATAATCAGGCTGCTTATCGAAGAGATTGTTGTCGACGTCGTCGGTGAAACTCTGGCTCTCGTCATCCACTGGCAGGGCGGCGATCATACCGAGATGACGGTCAAGAAGAACAAGGTCGGGCAGACCCGCTGGACGGTGGCCGCCGATGTCGTTGATCTCGTTCGTGTGCTGGCGCGGCAACTGCCGGACCAGGCGATCGCCGCCATATTAAATCGTTCTGGCAAACTGACGGGGCGCGGCGCGGCGTGGACCCGTGCCCATGTCTGCGGTCTCCGGAACACCAACGGCATCCCCGTCTATCGCGAGGGCGAACGAGTCGAGCGCGGCGAGATAACCCTCGACGAAGCAGCCGACGTTCTGCAAGTTAGTCGCGCGACGGTCTATCGGCTAGTCACCAGCGGTTTGCTCCCAGCTCAGCAACTGTGCCCCGGGGCGCCGTTGATAATCCGGCACGACGACGTGCAGCAGGACGGTGTCCGCCGTGAAGCCGACGCGCGGCGCCGACGGCGTCCGAGATCTCAAAATCAGCTCCAAAACCTTCTTGATTTATAAGGATATCGCCAGATGAGCAGTATGAAGCGCCCTCGTCGTGCCCGGCGAATAAGACATTCTTGCGCGTAAAAGCCTTCTCCCGTTCATTCTGCCCATGTCGGGCGGCAAATGGAAGTACGCTATCCTTGGCATCCATATTTCCGCTGCGAAGGTGTGATGCGCCGGATAGAGCAGCGAGCGACGGGCCAGTTTTTAATGGTGCAAGCGCCATCTGGCGCCTTGATTTCGATCGCCGGGTGGATGTTCGATCCAATGGTGTGCATGGGGATGACATTCGGCGTTCGGCGTCACCGCTACGTTTTCTGCGATCGTCATATGAGGGAAGAGGCCGACGCCCTGAAACACATAGCCTATTCTTCTTCGCAGCTCATGGCCGGCTACGGCGTCGGTGCGCTGACGGAGGACGCTGATCGCGCCGCAATCCTGCGCCACAAGGCGGTTGATCATTTTAAGCGTCGTCGTTTTGCCAGAGCCAGAGCCTCCAACAAGCGCGATGAATTCGTTAGGTTCGATGCTAAGGGACAAATCCCCTACAGCTTGCGTCAGTCCATCGTCGTATGATTTGGAGACGCCTTCAATGGAGATCGCGATGGAATTCATTGGACGCGATTTCCAAGAGCTGTTCCGCAGCGTTATCGCAGTCGACCGAGACAATCCTGCTTAAGCTCGCTTTGCGGACCTCGTTCGTGGGACGGGATAGGAAAAGTTCCGCATGGTAGAAACCCTCGTCTTCCTTGCCGGAGGGATCGAGGCCGCGCGATTTGATCAGATCGATCGCGCTGCATAGTTCCGACCGGTCCTGGAATCGTCGTTGCACGAAAGTCACGTCGTTGAGACGTTCGGTCTCCAGCCCATGTTCATGGAGCGTCTTTGCGATTTTGGCGTAGTCGAACATCCGCAGGACGAAAGAGGCGACCCATGCCGATTTGCCGGCCGGAAACGCCTGGAGCAGCTTTGAGAAAGTTTTCTCCGAGATATAGCCGACAGCGCCAGTGGATATGATCAGATCGGCCTGGGAAATGAGGGAGCGAGCGTTTCCGTCAGGCGCATTTGTCTCGAGATCGATAACGAGGCCTTTCTCGATCAGGCCTACGGTCAATGCATAAGAGATGGCTTGAGGAGAGCAATCGAGGCCGATGAAGCGGATATCGGGGCGCTTGGGCCAGCTTGCGAAATATTTTGCGTCGAAGGACGCGAGCCGTTGGGGATCAAGCGCCTGAATCGGTTCGGCCTCGTAGCGGGCGCATAATTGACTGATGCTCAAGCCGAGCCGCGCCGTCGCCGACAGCAGGCCATAGGAGCAGCCGACATCGAGAATCGTGATAGGCCGGCCTTTGATCTCGATCAGACGTTCGGCCAATTGAAGCAATACTGGAGCGGCGAGTTGTGGAATGACATAGTTTAATTTCCCAAGCACCTTGAAATAATCCCGAGGATCATCAGAGGCATAAATATCGCTGAAGTCAGCTTTGATGGCGTTGATGGAGGAGAAGCGTACATTCATTTGTCGTTGACGTTCCTTTCAGTATTTTTGACAGAGCTGTGATCTGAAGGCAAGCAACGATTGAGTTGTTCATTTATATGATAGGATAGTGGCGTGCTTATGGCGGGGGGCACCAAAATCGCGCATAAAATATTGGCGCCGCTGCGTCGCTTAAAAAAAGCGGACATGCTGCAGATAGAAGCTCTTCAGTCATTGAATGACGACCATGGCGCTGCCGCCAACGTCGCTCGTCCATAAAGATTGGAGACCACCACTGTCGCCCCCCCATTGAAACCGCATCGCTGCCGAAGCTGGTTGACTCATTGATTGGTCCGGTCGGTCCTGTTGGGACCGTCCGTACGGTAGCTGACTGTAGCGGTGCTGGCTGCCGCGACGCCCAACAAGACTTTACAATCTCCGCTGGTGAACTGCCGCGGCATGAGGCCCGCCCAGGCGGCAAGATGGCGGGCGTTCTTGAATTCGGATTCGTCTCCGATTGCTGCGACGACGGGCGTGGCTGGGCGACGCCCTTGATTCCAGCGATGCGCTCGCAGGCTTCGTTATTGCGGAAAGCAGCGTCGATCTTCTAGCTGAAGGAAGCGATCCGCCGATATCGAGATCTCGGAAAAGGTCATAGAGCTCAGCGATTGTCTCTCTGGTCGTGGCGGTCCGCTCATTATTCCGGTCCGCCAAATCACGGAGATCTCGCGTCGGCTACAGGATGCTCTTGACGAAGGCGCCTACTCGGGCTTGTTCACGCCGTCCTTCGGAGCTGGCGGCGGACCAAGTGGCGCCCGCCGTTTGCCATGCAGCAACTCGACCGCCGCGGCGAGTTGCTTATCGTTCTTCTCATCCGGCGGCACATAGGCCTGCGACCCCGACTTCTCATCTACGCCATTCTTAAGATGGTCTCTGAGGGAGGCTTCGCCCTTGGTGTCGTCCTTACCCTTCAGTTCGTCCGGCACGTCCTGCAGCAGAGTAATGTTTGGTTCGATGCCTTTGGCCTGAATCGAGCGGCCCGATGGCGTGTAATAACGCGCCGTGGTGAGCCGCAGCGCGCCATCGTTCCCGCCGAGCGGAATGATGGCCTGCACCGATCCCTTCCCGAAGGAGCGCGTGCCGATGAGCGTCGCGCGCTTATGGTCCTGCAGCGCGCCGGCGACGATCTCTGAGGCCGAGGCCGAACCGCCGTTGATCAACACCACGACCGGCTTGCCCTTCGAGAGATCGCCGGGGCGCGCGTTGTAGCGCCGCGTCTCATCGGCGTTGCGGCCGCGCGTCGAAACGATCTCGCCCTTGTCGATGAAGGAGTTGACGACCTGGATGGACTGATCCAGCAAGCCGCCCGGATTGTTGCGCAGATCGAGGATGTAGCCTTTGAACTTGTCCGCCGGAATGTCCTGCTGCGCCTTGGCCATGGCGTTGCGCAGGCCTTCCGCCGTCTCCTCGTTGAACTGCGAGATGCGGATATAGGAAATGTCGTCGTCCTGCTTGCGCGCGCGCACCGACTTGATGTGGATCTCGACGCGCGTCAGCTTGAGTTCGACCTTGTTCTTGCCGCGGAAGATCGTCAGCTTCACCGGCGTGTTGATCGCGCCGCGCATCTTGTCGACGGCCTGGTTGAGCGTCATGCCCTGCACCGGCTCGTCGTCGATCGCGCCGATGAGATCGCCGGACATGACGCCGGCGCGCGAGGCTGGCGTGTCGTCGATCGGCGTCACCACCTTGACGAGCCCGTCTTCCTGCGTGACCTCGATGCCCAGGCCGCCGAACTTGCCTTCGGTCTGGGTCCGCATGTCCTTGAAAGCTTTGGCGTCAAGGTAGCTCGAATGCGGATCGAGCGAGGTGAGCATGCCGTTGATGGCGTTTTCGACGAGTTTCCGCTCGTCGGGCTTCTCGGCATAGTCGGCGCGCACCTTGTCGAACACGTCGCCAAAAAGGCTCAAGTGCTTGTAGGTGTCGGCGGAAGCCGCGAGCGACGGCGCGCTGACAAAAGCGCGCGCGTGTTGGCCGAGCGTGGCGCATCCGGCGCCGATAGCAATTCCGGTCGCGATAAGAGCGGTTCTGCAAATCATCCGCCGACCTTCCGCATGTCTGACCACGCCGCTCATGGGCATGGGTCAATCGGAACTCCGTCTCCGTTGAACTCGAAGCAATTACAGACTGTATCGCGACGATCACGATCGTCGACGCAATTCGCGTCAAAGCTCATTGGCCATTACCACCTTCAAATTTGAGGCGGCCCGCGGCAAATGTAGAGAGAACCGCGCGCTGCCCCCTTGATCTTCATGACAAGGAAATGATGTCACCTGGTACGCGCAAAAAGTGGCGCTCTTATGCCCTTGGCGGCTCATCTTCGGAACCATCGCCACGCTCGAGCGCGCTCCAAACAAAATAGAGCCGCGCCGCTATATCCACGACCAAAACGTTCGCGAAGCGATGAACCAAGCGAAGCAACTTCGCAAAGACCCATACAATCCAGGCCTTCCAAAGCGCGCCGGCTTCGCCGCGGGCCTACGTCTCGCCGCCGCACTCCAATCAATCGAACCGCTCAAGACGCTGAAAGGCCTAACCCCTACGAATACATCTCTAAAATTTGGACAAGGGACCTAAATCGATTCAAACTTGATCCGCTCCATCACGTGCCGGGACTAAACACCTAGGCGGTTATTGGCCTGAATGCACGCGCAAGCTCCGAGTGGGGCAGGACGTCACCAATCAAATGCCTGTAGATCTTCAGATATTGTTCCGCCATCCTGCGCGCCGTAAAGCGTTCTTCGAAACGCTTCCTGATGGCGTTCCGCGATAACCGGTCAATCCCCCATATGGCGTCAACCGCGCTCGACTCGTCTTCGACGATGCGACCCGTCAGGCCATCCTCGATCACCTCCGGAACGGAGCCCCGATTGAAGGCGATCACTGGGGTTCCGCAGGCCATCGCCTCGATCATTACGAGTCCGAACGGCTCGGGCCAATCGATTGGCACAATCAACGCTATGGCGCCGCTTAGGAAATCCGGTTTCTGCGCATCCGAAATTTCCCCGATGAAATCGACGTGAGGTTCGTCCAGCTGCGGGCGGATAGCTTGGTTAAAATAGCTCTGGTCCGCAGGATCGACCTTTGCCGCGATTCTAAGTGGCAAACCGCTTCGTTTAGCAATTCGAATAGCGCGATCCACGCCTTTCTCCGGGCAGATGCGGCCAAGAAAAGCAAGATAGGACGGAGTCGTGGGTCGAGGCGTAAGCAAATCTATCGGCAAACCATGGGGTACTGTGCCAACCCAATTGGCGTTCCGAAGTGGATGGCGTTGCGAATTCGACACCGACACGAGTGGAACTGTTGGGAAGGCGCCAAATACGGGCTGATGCTCAGGCAAATCGAGTCGGCCGTGGAGCGTGGTTAAGAAAGGCGTCGCTTGCCGCGACATCACAGCAAAAGGAAAATAATCGAGATGGAAATGCATTAGATCGAACTCTCCGGCACGCAGGTAAATGTGTTCGATCATCGCAATGTGGAGCGCATTTGGATCCGACACCGAGCCATCGAGTCTGAGCGCCCGAGGCCACATGGGCTCCAACTGCGCGCTAGTTTGCGAGTCTCCGCTTGCAAATAGTGTAACATCGTGGCCAAGCTCGATAAGTTCCTCTGTCAACCACGAAATAGTTCGTTCGGTGCCGCCATACAGCACCGGCGGAACCGCTTCGTGAAGCGGCGAAATCTGAGCGATGCGCAACACGTGACCTCCATGAATTAGGCTCTGACGAAGGCTCTCGATGAGAACTCGACGAAAGGCTGCGGATTTGGTTCAGGACATGCGGCGCGCGCCGCATGTTTTGATATCAGGCGCCCGGCGCTCTCGACGCGAAGCCTTCCGAGTTTGAACCGAGCTTTTCCGATCCCGCGTACGTCGGACGGCGGCAATGATGGCCGACGCGTCACGTAACCTCACTTAAGATTTCAGGCAGTTTTGCACTCCGAAACCCCCGGGGCGTTGGCTCGCTGATGTTTCAATAGATCCTGATAGGGACCATCCGTCGTCTCCAGTTCCGTCGGACTACCGTCCTGCAGAATGCGGCCATCCTGTATCACCACGATCCGATCAAAATCCTGCAGTGTCGAAAGCCTGTGTGCGACCGCGATCACGGTGCGATCTCGCTTCAGGCGGTCCAGAGCGTGGTGAACCGCTCTTTCGCTTTCGCCATCAAGCGCGCTGGTTGCTTCATCCAGCAGCAGCACCGGCGCGTTGCGCAGGAAAGCGCGGGCTATCGCCAGCCGCTGACGTTGACCGCCGGAAAGCTTGACGCCGCGTTCGCCTACAAGCGTCTCATAGCCTTGAGGCATCCCGGCGATGAACTCCCCGCATCCGGCCGCCTTGGCCGCGGCATACACTTCTTCGATGCTCGCGTCGGGCCGGCCGTAGCGT
The DNA here is from genome assembly GCF_024448135.1 of Methylocystis suflitae. Classification (GTDB taxonomy): domain Bacteria; phylum Pseudomonadota; class Alphaproteobacteria; order Rhizobiales; family Beijerinckiaceae; genus Methylocystis; species Methylocystis suflitae. The sequence continues at coordinate 22,619 of NZ_JAMRYX010000201.1, read as the reverse complement.
ATATTCTCCAGCACGGATCGATGGAACAACATCACGTCCTGCGGCACCACAGATATTGAGTTTCGCAGGCTTTCCTCAGTCATTTGCGTGATATCGTGACCATCGATGAGGATACGACCCGAGGAAGCCAACCGGAATCGCTGGAGCAAAGCGAGCACGGTTGACTTGCCCCCGCCCGAGCGCCCAACTAGGCCGACGCGTTGTCCAGCTTCCACGTTGAGACAGAAATTGTGCAGCACCGGCGAGCCGCCCGGATAGGCGAAGCTGACCTGCTCGAATGTTACGTCGCCACGACGCGCTGGTAAGGGCCGCGCATTTTCCGCGTCGGTCATCTCATGTGGCAGCAGCAGCGTCGCCAGCGCCTCCGAAAGACGAGCGAGATCCTGCGTCATGTTCACCAGAGAGACGGCGAGATCTCGAGTGCCGTGCAGAATGCTGAAGGCGAGCGTGCTGACCAATACGACGTCACCGGTGGTGGCGTTTCCCGCATTCCACAGCAGCAATGCCCAGCCGAGCATCATGGTCGTCAAAACAGCGGTCGCGGCGGCATGGAAGAGCCGCAATTTTTCAAGATAGCGGAGCGATTGCCCCCGCGAATGCATTTCCCGCTTCACGCATTCAGCGAAGCGCTCCCGCTCTCGCATCAAGGCGCTGAAAGCGCGTACGACTGAAATATTATTGATCACATCCACCAATTCGCCATCCACGGCCGCAGCGGAGCTCGCATATTCCTGATGCAGCGACCCGCCGCGAGCTGCCCAACGTAATAGGATCCAGGCAAGTCCGCCCGAGGTGAGCGCCAAGAAACCCGCCATGACCGGATCGACCATCGCGAGCAGACAGATCGAGAAGATGATAGCGAGGCACGGCGGCAGCACGTTCCAGACGAACACGCTCTCGGTCTGGAACGCCGCGTTGGCAGTGCCGGTGATGCGTGCGGCTAGCGTGCCGGGCAACCTGTCAGCGAAATAAGCTGGGGCATGGCCAGTCAGGTGTTCGAACAGATCACGCCGGATATCGCCAGTGACGGTGACGAATGTATGGGAAGCGACCCAACCCCCAACGCGCCAGGTCATGTTATCAGCCGCGACGACGGCGGCGAGTATTGCGAAGGCCTCCCAGACATGAGCGATATCGTGGGCCGCTAGCATATCCACCAGGTTCTTGACGGCGTACTGAGACAGCGGCGTGGCGAAGGCCACTGCCGCAATCACCGAAAGAAAGACCATCGCATGGGAAAGAGGGTGGCGGCGGACGTAAGATGCGATGAAGCGGATTGGGCGCATCGACGCTGGAGCCGTTCGCGCCGCTAACCGCCTGTCCTCTCGACGCCGCGATCGCATCCCGTTCATGCGCTGCAAGGCGATTTGGGTAATTGCGCTCATGATCCCATGTTCCCGGACTTCCTGATCTGCTGTGTGCTCGGTTCATCTCGCCCGGCGGTCGCCGGGAGGGACGATGACAGTGCGAACAACAAACGTGGCTGAGAATGCGGCGGATTGCCCTGAAGATCGCCACAAGAAATTGCGCGGCTTATTCTGAACGCTCGCTGAACTACGATCGTCGCAGGGCGCCCAATGTCGCTTGTGCTCGCATAGTATGGCTCTATCGATTGGCTGTGGCCATTTTTTGTTGATGATATGCAAGAATTCCGATGTGGCGCGCATTCACGTGATGCACGGCCTCGCGGAGGGACGGAACATCTGATTCTTCGCGGACGCGGCGTAAAAACGGGCGGCGCGCGCCCAGCGCGCAGACGCTGTTCAGGACATATAATCCAAATGACGACTATCCCTCGCCATGACTAGCCAATGTGCTCGCCGGATTGCCAGTGCATCCAGTGAGAAGGATCAACGCGACACCTCTATAGAAGGAACTGGAAGGCCGCGCGAATGCCGGCGGCTTCATCGGCATTGACAGCGATTGCGGCCTGAAGAACCCCAACTCATGCGAATCAAGAAAACGCGCCCGCAAGCTTTGTCGGGGCAACGAAATCCTTCACACGATTCCCATGATTGCCACGCCCTGATCCTATGATGTTTTGTTCAAAACCGTATTGGCGACACAATTCTTGCCGACACCAATCATGTTTACGTCAAAGTGAACGAGAACGATTGCTCCGCGCCAGTGACGACACACATCATCCGACGGACATTTGGTGCGAGGACCGAATGCAGGAAGGCTTCAATGCATGCGCATCTGACCGCAAAGGCCATCGACGAACATTCGGCGATCCAAAGCAGCGCATGATGAGAACGATACGCCTCTCGGCGCTATGAGCTGGTTTCAGGACGGGAATGCGCCACGGTCTTTGATCGCGACTCGGCCTCACGAAGGCGCCGAATCCGAAATGGTCGTGGAAACGAGCGTCCCCGCGAGACTCGACGCTTTGCCTTGGAGCCGCTTTCATACTTTGGTCGTCGTCGCGCTCGGCGTGACATGGGTGCTTGACGGCCTCGAAGTGACGCTTGCAGGCGCCGTCGCCGGCGTTCTCAGGCAGACCGCCGGCTTGGGATTGACCAGCGCGGAAATAGGATGGGCGAGCAGCGCCTATCTTTGCGGCGCGGTTTTGGGCGCTTTGCTGTTTGGCTGGATGACGGATCGTCTTGGCCGACGAAAGCTCTTCTTCGTCACCCTGGCTGTCTATCTTGCAGCGGCGGCTGCGACGGCGGCGTCATGGAGCGCGGAAAGTTTCGCCTTCTTCCGTTTTTTCGTCGGCTGCGGCATCGGCGGAGAATACGCCGCCGTAAACTCGGCCATCCAGGAGTTGATTCCGGCCCGCGTTCGCGGATGGACCGATCTCGTGATCAATGGAAGTTTTTGGTTGGGCGCGGCGGCGGGCGCGCTCGGTTCGCTCCTTTTCCTCGATCCGGCGATCGTCGACCCCGCCTTCGGTTGGCGCCTGGCGTTCCTGATCGGCGCCGCGCTTGGTCTTCTGATTCTCCTGATGCGCCGATGGATTCCCGAAAGCCCGCGCTGGCTCATGCTTCACGGGCGAGAGCGCGAAGCCGAAGAGATCGTCGCCGCGATCGAGAAGCAATGCGCGCGCCAATGGCGAGAAGCTGACGCCGACCATACGCCAACAATCAGGCTCAGAGCGCGCGCCTACACGCCGCTGCGCGAAATCTATTGGGCGATGTTTCGCCTTTATCCTCGGCGGACGCTCGTCGGACTCGCCCTGATGGCGTCGCAGGCTTTCCTCTATAATGCGGTGTTCTTCACCTATGCGCTGATTTTGACCGATTTCTACGGCATCGACAGTGGCCAGATCGGCTGGCATCTTCTTGCTCTGGCTTGCGGTAATTTTCTCGGTCCGTTGCTGCTTGGCAGGTTTTTCGACACGGTGGGACGCAGGGTCATGATCAGCGCCACCTACGCCATTTCCGGGATGTTGCTGCTCGGCGTCGGCTATCTCTTCGAAGAGGGCATGTTGACGGCCACGCAACAAACCGCGGGTTGGGCCGCCGTCTTTTTCGTCGCTTCGGCGGCGGCAAGCTCCGCCTATCTTACCGTCAGCGAAATTTTTCCTCTCGAAATCCGCGCGCTCGTCATCGCCGTTTTCTATGCGCTCGGAACGCTGGTGGGCGGCGTGATGAGCCCCTGGCTTTTAGGGACGCTGATCGGAACGGGACTACGCGCACGGGTGTTCGATGGCTATGCGCTGGGCGCGGCGCTGATGATCAGCGCGGCGATAGTCGAATGGCTTTGGGGGATCGCTGCCGAGCGCAAACCGCTCGAAGCGGTCTGCCTGCCTTTGAGCCAAGTGGACGAGTGAGCCGTTCCGCAAATCGGGACGATCCCGGCGGTCGATGGAAACGCTTGGCATTTAGTCTTTCAGGCCACAAGAGTGAGAGGCGACGCATCGACCCGATCGGACCAACCGCCAACCGTCTCATATCGCTTTGTCCCACGCTCGCGAGAGCCGCGTGGCGCAATTGATGACGCCGACCATCGAGTAGGTTTGCGGATAGTTTCCCCAGCCTTCTCCCGTTTGAACGTCGACGTCTTCCGACATCATTCCGAGCTTGTTACGGCAGGCGAGCAGTTCTTCGAAATATTCTCGCGCCTCCTCGCCACGGCCCATGCGCGCCAATGCGTCTATCCGCCAAAATGAGCAACTATTGAAAGCTGTCGTGGGAACGCCGAAATCATCCGCGGCTTCGTAACGCAAGACATGCGGGCCGCGAGACAGGACCTTCTCAATTTGCCTGACAGTTGAAATCATGCGCGGGTCGTTGGGATCGAGAAAACCGACCTCGACCATCAACAATATACCGGCGTCGAGGTGTTCGCCCTCGAAGGCGCTGACGAAAGACTCCCGTTTCGGCGACCAGGCCCGGTCGACGATGACCTGTTTGACCTGATCAGCCTTTGTTCGCCAATCCTGAGCACGATCAGGTTCACCGATATGCGCCGCTATGACGCTGAGACGATCGAGCGCGGCCCAGCACATCAGGGCGGAGGTCGTGTGGACGCTGGCGCGAGAGCGTAGCTCCCACATGCCTGCATCGGGCTTGTCGTAGACGGCCAGCGCCTTGTGTCCCATCGCTTCGAGACGCAAAAAGTCCATGCGCGTCGGCGGCGACAATAATCGTTGATCGAGGAAAGCCTGGGTTACGCCGAGAACGACATTTCCATAGCTGTCGTATTGCAGATGCTGATAGGCCTGATTGCCGATACGTACCGGCCCCATGCCGCGATATCCGGGCAAGGAGGATACGATCTTCTCTTGCAAGACGGATTCGAGACCTACGCCATAGACTGGCTGAATGTCTGTTTCGACGGCCGATGCCACAACATTCATCAACCAGCCGAAATAATTTTCCATCTTGCGCACGGCCGCGAGCCGGTTGAGAGCCCTGACGACGAAGTAAGCGTCCCGCAGCCAACAATAGCGATAATCCCAGTTACGCTGCGTATCCGGCGCTTCGGGAATGCTCGTCGTCAGCGCCGCGACGATCGCTCCGGTCGGCTCATATGTGCAAAGTTTAAGAGTGATGGCCGCACGGAGGACCGCGTCCTGCCACTCGAAGGGAATCGCTAGCCGATGCGACCAACGCCGCCAATAGTCGCGTGTGCGCGTTTCGAAGTCGTGCGCGGTCTCCGCGACGCCCTCGTCCAACGTTTCGTCGACTCCCAGGATCAAGTCGATCGGATGATTGAGATTGAAGAGCGTTTCGTCGTGAACATAGTCGACTGGCGCATTCATCGTCAGGCGCAGCGTGAAATCCGGGCCGACGTAACGAATATGATTGGAGCCCCTTGTCAGCGTCGGCGCCAACGCGCCGTAGTCAAAGCGCGGACGCACGCGAATGCGAATGCGTGGGCTACCCGAGACCGGCTTCAGTCTGCGCACCAGGGTCTGGGGCAAGAACGGCCGATCACGCCACCAGAAGCGCGGCGCGAAATCTCTGATGCGCACCGATCCCTGCTTGCCGTGCAGGATGGTTTCGAGTATCGCGGTATTGTCATCATAAGACTGTTCGCTATGAACATAGTCTTCGATTTCGATGGCGAAAGTTCCTGAATCCTCGGCGCCTTTCTGGACTCCAAGCAAACTGTGGAAGACGGGTTCGCTATCGAACCTCGGGATGCAGCACCAAACCACCTTGGCGTCGCGATCGATGAGCGCCGCAAAGCAGCAATTGCCGACGACTCCGAGTTCGGTCATCGGGCTGGATCCTCGCAGTGCTCAACGACGAGATTCCACAGCCAACGCTCCAAATCCCGTATGTCTTCGGCGCGATATTGCGCCTCGGTGTTCTGCGCCCCGACTTTGATCGAAATTCCGCCACGGCTGTTTACGGCAGCGAAGCCCGCTTCATCGGTGACGTCATCCCCTGCGAACACAGGAATGCGTCCCCGGAAAGGCGGCTCGCTCAAAAAGGCGTTTATAACATCACCCTTGTTCAAGCCCTTTTGTATGATCTCGATTACCATCTTGCCGTGAAGAATACGAAGATCGGCGCGTTGTCCCACAAGCTCTTCGACAACTTTGCAGCATCGTCGTTCGAGATCAGGCCGCAGCCGATAATGCACCGCGACCGCGCCGGACTTTTTTTCGACGACCACGCCGCTTTCGTCTCCAATGTTCTTTTCGAGAACGAATGTGATCGGTTGGAGGTCCAGCGGAGCCGACAAATGCGTCATGCCCGCGGCGTCGCGGCGCTCCAGGCCATGGACACCCGCCGCCGGCAATTTCAGGGGATGCAGCAAACGATCGATGACGGCCAGCTCCCGCCCCGAGATCACCGCGACGGCGTTTTGCGATTTTTCCCGAAGCGCCTCCAGCAATCTGAGCGTCTCCGGCGCGACACGGGCCGCGTCCGGATGTTCGACGATCTCGATGATGGTTCCATCGAGATCAAGAAAAATTGCGCAGCTCTCGATGTCGTCGACCCAGGGAAGCATGGGCAAGCCTAAATTCTACTTTCACGGGTGCGCGCGACGCCCGAGGAGAGCGGATGTCGGACCATTCTTTGTCGCGAATCATGAGACAAATGTGGCGCTCGCTTCCTTCGCATTGACTTTCCGCAATTGAACTGGCGCCCAACACCGCTATTTCAATGGTTGGCGTCGCTCCCGCTGTCGACGGGGGAAATGGATGTGTACAATCTATCGTTGCGTGATTGAGCCTCCACGCATCAGCAGGCGCAGCGAGGCGCGCTGAGCAGCTCGCAGCGCTCGCGCTGAAGGCGAATAAGCGCCGCCACGCACCACTCCATCGCATTTTGAGCGCTTCCAAAATTGACTTGAAATATTTTGAGTTTGTCGATGACCTGACACGCGGTCGCCCCAATCTTGCCCTTGCGGCATGGGGACATAGCATTTGAAGTATACGAACCTAATCAGAACAACTCAGACAAGGGGACGGCAATCAGGCCGCTCCCCGGAGAAGCGTCTTTCTCGAATTGAATCCGGGTTATCGCAGGCGATGATGATACTGATAGGGCGGGGCTTGTCGTCGTCGACTCGTTTGGCGGCGTGTCGATCAAAATCGGCCAGCAACGGAGCGCCGCGCCCTTTTGACCTCGCGATATCGGCGAGTTTCAAAACGGGCTCGAATATCCGGCGTTCGAGTCGCGCAAAGACATGCGCTGAAGGCGCAATGAACAGATCTTCCATGGTTGTGATTGTCGGCGGCGGCGCGCGTTCCTCGTTTCTATGGAGGACGCAGCAGTGAACCGCCTCGTCGTGGCGTCCAACCGCGTTGTCGACCCGGAATGCGGTCCGGGAGCTGGAGGCCTTGTCGTCAGCGTTCTTGAAGCGCTCCGCAATCGCGAAGGATTGTGGCTCGGCTGGAACGGCGAGATTGTGGCAAGCGAGGAAGATCTCAGCATCTCCCGCCAGAATTTCGAAGGAATAACGCTCGTCGTCACTCCGCTCACGGAGGCGGACTATAACGAGTATTATTTGGGTTTCTCAAATAGTTCCCTTTGGCCGGTCCATCATTACCGGCTGGATCTCGCGAAGTTCACACAAGAGAGCGCGGAAGGCTACCGTCGCGTCAACGACCGTTTCGCCGATATGCTGCATCCTTTGTTAAAGCGGACGGATCTTATCTGGGCGCACGACTATCATCTCATTCCGCTAGGCGCCAATTTGCGTGAACGCGGAGTCAACAACGCCATTGGCTTCTTTCTGCATATTCCCTTCCCACCTCCCGACGTCCTCGCCGCCATGCCCGAGCATGGGTGGCTCATCGACGCGCTTCTTCAATATGATCTCGTCGGCTTTCAAACCTCCGTTGATCAGGCAAATTTTTGTCGGTTCGTGTGCGAATTCTTAGGAGGAAAAATGCGATCGCAAGATACGCTTTTCGCCGCGGGCAAGACGCTCAACACGGGCGTGTTTCCGGTTGGCATCGACGTCGACGCTTTTATTTCCATCGCGACCAGTCCTGAAGCAGAAGTGCGGATTGAACGTCTCTATCGGCGCGGCGAGTCTCGGGTGAATATATTGGGCGTGGATCGTTTGGATTACAGTAAAGGCCTGCCAGACAGGCTGCGGGCGTTCAAGCGTTTCCTGGAGCTATATCCGCAGCACCGCAAAGCGGCAACGCTCATGCAAATAGCATCGCCAACGCGCGAGGATGTGCAAGCCTATATCGACATTCGGCGCGAACTTGAAGGCCTCTCCGGCGAAATCAATGGCGAGTTTGGCGATTTCGACTGGACTCCCGTACGCTATATCCATCGGCTCGTCTCGCGCGAAACGCTCGCGGCGCTCTATCGGGGAAGTCAGGTTGGGCTCGTTACGCCGCTGCGGGACGGCATGAACCTCGTAGCGAAGGAATATGTTGCCGCGCAAGACGAAAACGATCCGGGTGTTTTGGTGCTCTCGCGTTTCGCCGGAGCCGCCGAGGCTCTTGAAGAGGCTTTGATTGTCAACCCCTATGATACGGATGAAGTCGCGCAAGCGATTCAGCGCGCGATCACCATGTCCCGGGATGAGCGCATGGAGCGTCATCAAGCGTTAATCAGCCGAATACGACTCGGGGACGCACACAGCTGGTCAAAAAAATTCATCCATGCTCTCGAAGCGTGCAGATGCTGTACCGCGGCGTGACGCCTTCAGTGAGGTGTCTGGCGTCAGCGCCTTTGAGACAAACTTAGCGGGTTGAGCAACGGAGCATTTGTGGCTCATCGTAACCATTAAGGAGTGGAGATGAGCCAGAAATCCGGAACCCCGACATTGTCGTCCGAGCAGGTCCTGAAGGACATTCGCCGATCGACGCGCAGGCAATAATCCGCCGAAGAGAAAATCCGGCGAGGGCCTACTAACTGCGCACCAATGCACGCGGCGAAGACAACTCCGCCCGCGCTAACGTTTGCTTATGGCATGCTGTCCCAAGCGTTTTGAGGCAAGGCGCCTTACCACCATTGTCTAGATTGCGGCGGTAAAGCGACTTGTACCAAATCTCGTTTGCTTGGCGCAGCCTGCGGTTCTCACTTCCCAACCCCTTCGGTCGCGCTCTTGTCGCTCCGGCGAACTCATTGGTCGCCAACGGGCTGCTCGGGTTGGTTATTGGCTGTTGCGCCAAACGCACCTAGCATAGCAATCAGTGCGTCAGCATAAAATCGCACTTTTCTCTACGCAAGAGTTGCTGCATTGGACGTCAATGGTGGTTAGTCAAGGAGTTTCGGCTCACCTTGATCCAATGGGAGAGCGCTCCGTCTCTGCCTGAGCAAGCGCTACTTGATCGGTGGTCCAGCGCGACGCAGAAGCTTCTCTCGAAGCCCTGGATCGTTCTCGGCCAACTCGATAATCGCGTTAAACTCATTTACAGAGAGACCTTCCTTGGTGATTGCTTTCACTATCGCATCTGAACCCTCTTTAGTGAGTCGCTCCTTGGCAGAGGGCGCTGTTGCTGCCGCAAGTTGCTGCTCATACTTTTGTTGGAGATTGCTAACGTACGGCAGGGCGGCCGCCGCCGCATCAAGTTTCTGATCCGGAATTACCTTTTCCTTGGATGACTGAGCCGGCGGTTGCGTCTGCGCCGTTGAAGGCGCAAGGGGAATGGACAAAAACGTCAATGCCAACACGTTCGCCGCAAAGGTGCGTGACAAAGGCTGTACAGTTACTCGCATGGTTGCCTCCTTCAGAAAATGAGTCTTCCGACTTACCGGTGAAGACGCATCGGAGATTGATCCATCGCAGTATCGATCTGCGGCACGCCTAAGCCGCTCGCTGACACGGCTCATCAGAGGTCCCGCATCTAGAGCGGGCTATTTGATGACGCCAACGCGAAACGTTGGCTCCGAAGCATCGCTCGTTATACACAGCTGAATGGGGTTCTGCTTTGACGATACGTGGGTAATGTTGCGGCTATTGAATGGTAAGACCGTATGTCCGCTACTGCGACTGGGGTGGCTCGTCCTACGCTGCGCGAGCGAGGGTTACTCGACAAGCCGAGCCGATCCTCAGCGCAGGAGGACGAGCCATGGACCAGTCTAACGAGATTTTTGTTGGAATCGATGTTTCCAAGACACGCAATGCGATTGCGATTGCCGACGAAGGGCGCGACGGCGAAGTGCGCTATCTCGGCGAAGTGGATGCCTCTGAGGAGGGCATGCGCAGACTGATCAAGCGGATCACGGCCAAACACGAACGAGCCCATTTTTGCTACGAGGCGGGCCCCACCGGTTATGGCCTGTATCGTCTCATCGTTGGCCTCGGTTTTCCTTGTACGGTTGTGGCGCCGTCGCTTATTCCCCGAAAGCCGAGCGATCGGGTAAAGACCAACCGTCGGGACGCCGTGGCGCGCGCCAGGCTACTTCGGGCCGGGGAATTGACGGCGGTATGGGTTCCCGACGAAGGCCACGAGGCGATGCGCGATCTTGTGCGTGCGCGGTCAGCCGCCGTCGAAACATTGCGTGTGCATCGGCAGCAAGTCAGCGCGTTCATGCTTCGGCACGGTCGGATATTTCCGCGCAAAACGACATGGGGCGCCCGTCACCTTCGTTGGTTGCAAGAACAGAGGTTCGATCATCCGGCCCATCAGATCGCGCTTCAGGAAATGGTCGAAGCCGTGAGAATCTCGAAGGAGCGAGTGGAGCGGCTAGAGGCGGCGATCGGAGAGTTTATTCCAGAATGGTCGCTCGCGCCGGTGGTCCGGGCTCTTCAGGCATTGCGGGGCATCGATCTGATCGTGGCCGTTACTTGCGCTACGGAACTCGGCGATCTGCGGCGGTTCGATAGTCCGCGTCAGCTCATGGGCTACCTCGGGCTCACGCCCAGTGAGCGCTCGACGGGCGATACGGTTCGGCGCGGCGGCATCACCAAAGCAGGGAATGGGCGCGTGCGTCACATGCTGGTCGAAAGCGCCTGGACCTATAGGCATTCGCCGCGGATCGGCAAAAAGAAGCTCTACCAGATCGAAGCCGTGCCGCCGCGTGTGAGGGAGATTGCCTGGAAGGCCCAAACACGTCTCACTGCCCGTTACCGGGCGCTCGTCGCGCGAGGAAAAAAGACGACCGTCGTTTGCGCTGCGATTGCTCGTGAACTGGTGGGCTTCATGTGGTCGGCCGCAAGGGAGGCGCAAATCGTCTAAAGCGCGACGATAGTTCGCCACTCGCGCACGGGCGGGGGCAGGGTCACGGCAGGGGAATGCCCGTCAGCCGCTTTGTGGCCGGCCTTGGCGCCGACGCCCGCTGTAAGATCGGGACAGCCCCGGACGCATTTTCGGGAATGCGGTAACCAACCCGCGCATAAGAGCTTGATCACCGACATCCTACAGATCCTGTCCCCACCCGTGCGCGACAACTTTCTTCGACGCTGCTTCTCGCAGCGCCTCGACGCGCGCCAGGCCGTCCGTCGTCAGAGATTTCGAGACAGAAGCCGTTGCTATGGTGGATGCCGGAGATGGCGACATTGAAGCGCGCACAAATGTCGCATCGGCGGGCTTCGGTTGGCCGAAGCGATGGCATGCTTGCCGGCCCGCAAGCTGCAACTGATGTGCTCTTCAACGCATTGTTGCCGAATTCGCCTAATATCGCCTTCGAGGCTATTCGAGCTACGGCGAAAGATAGAGGGTGCGTAATGACAAAGATCATTGTCGCTGCCGTGGCCGGACTGATCGCGTTTCGCTGGCCGCATGTTACTGTCCTGACGTGCGGGCGCTTGGCGGCGCGGCGATCGGCGGCCTTGGGGGCGCGGCCGTCGATTCGGCTCTCTCTCATGGCGGGTCGGCCAGCATGGCGGGTCGGCCAGTATGCTGGCGGACGCGGCCATCGGAGCGGCAAGCGACGCAGTCATTGGCGCGGCGACGGCGCCAAAACCCGGGCCCCCGCGGCGCGCGCGCTAGGGCTCGGATTACTATGGCGACGCGGTCTGCGTCGAATATTACTACTACTGAGGTCCGTCAGACGGTATTGGCCTCGCCCCGCGCTTGATGCTGTCCGTCTCTCGCCCTTCGACTCCGATCCTCGAAGACTGGTGGCGGGAACGGACGGGGGGCGCATTTCCAAACAATCCGCGTTCGTTTCGCGCGAGGTTCCGCCACTCCCGCTCGTCGCGCTCTCAACTGGGTTGACAAGCTGAATGCTGGTGAAAGGCTTTGTATGCGCAGCACGCTCGTGGGCGATGGACAAATTGATCAGACGAGGTCCGGGGCGCCTCCCTCAAGCCATGTCTTTCCGCGTCTATGCGGCCCTGGCCCTGTTGAGTTTGCTACTTGCGCCCTCCCTGGGCGGGATCGACGTAATCATTTCCCCGCGGCTCGAAGTATTGCGATTGAACCAGGGGCGGACGGCCTTGTTCCTCCCGCAGGAGACTGCTGATTCATTGCTTATTTTTCTTCACCCGGCGCTGGGCAGCGCGAGCCAATCCATGCGCTTCTCCGGCTTCGCTGAGGCGGCAAGCCGCGAGGGCGTGAGCATCGCCTTCGCGGAGAGCCGCGGCGGGTTCTGGCGATATTTCGGAGCCAACGGAGCCGACGATAGGGCGGATGAAGCCTATATTCTGGATTTGCGGGAAGCGCTGGTCGCACGCGGCTTCGGTTCCCGAGATGTGTTTGTCGCCGGCTTTTCAAATGGAGCGCTTCTCGCTGTTCAAGCAGCTTGTCGTCATCCCGACCTATTCCAGGGCGTCGGCTTGATATCCGGTGGAATGCCAGCCGCTCTCGGGAAGGAATGCCGGACGCTCCCGAACCGCGTGGTGATCGTGAGCGGCGCGGAGGATCCTTTCTTTCCGGTCGCCGGAGGCGTTGGACCTTATCCAATGCTCGGTTCGTTCTGGGCGCTTGACCACCTTCGCTCGTTCCTGCTCAGCGATCGGCAGTGCGCGCGATTCGACCAAACCCGTTTCAATGCGACAAGAAGCGTCTCAGCACGTTCGGTGATCGTCGAGCGGGCCGCCCATTGCGAACGGGAGGGTGTGACCCAATTTTACCGGGTCGAAAGTGGCGGCCATGAGCCTTACAACGAGGATGCCTGGCGCAGGTTATGGGGCTCGGAGGGATTATTCCTTGCCCCCGAATTAATTGTCAAAGCGTTCGTAACCGCCACCAACCTGGGGAGTGGGAAGATGCTGGGGGTCAGGTCGCGAGATTGAACGCGCCAGCTTTCAACCGGCCATCGATCACTGCGGCTCTCGCTTGAAGCACACGCCGCGCGGCGACCAGCGCATCTGCTGCAGTTTGTTCATGCGCGCGTTGACCAGAGCATTGACCGTGGACTCCGCTCGTGAGCTCGAGATCGGCAGTCCCTTCCAATAGCGCTGACAATAATTGATGACGGAAGCCTGGTTCAATCTGAGGTATGTCGCCGACTCGTCGATGAGCAGCAGAAACCGTTTCATTTTGCGTTGATCTCGCGAGTATGTTCGCAGACAACGCTGCGAACCCGGTAGCTCATCTCCTTGAGTGTGTCACGTTGCACGTAAATACAAGAATGCGCTGGTTCACGCGTGTTGCTGCAGCTCTCAGCCATCCCCTCATTTTTTACACGATCGCGAAGGTTTGATTGGTAAGCGCCGTTCATCTCCCATTGCGGTTGAAGTGGAAGAACAGCTTGCAATCTTTTGCGACAAGGCATTGCAAGCGTTTGGCGCAAAGCTTTGCCAACGATTGGTTCGGCGCGTTGGCGCGCGATCAGGCGGCCGGAGCCAGCGGCGAGGATTTGAAGGCCCAGGGCATCAGCTCGTCGATGCGCGACTGCGCGTGGCCGTCGGCGATCGCCTCGAGCGTCACCTTCATCCAGGCATAGGGCTCGACGCCATTGAGCTTGCAGGTTTATGCCGCCCGCCGAACTATGCCGAACGGGTTGGCCTTTTCCCCTGATTTTTCTCTGGCCGGTATATGATCAGCTCGGCATAGTTCGTTCTGTCTCTCCGCTTTAAACAGCGGAGAACAGGAAGATGGAAGTTGAAGACTACCTGGGTAGAAGCCAGCTGTACCGGGGCCTCAAAAGCGGACCGCACGGACATCTCGTCGAGCTTTATGCCGCTCGTCTCGTCGAAGAGAAGCTTGTTCGGCACGGCACTTGGCGATGCCTGAACGTGGTTGGCGGGCTCCTGAGTTGGATCGCGGGCCGGCGCTACAAGTTGGCAGATCTCGATGAGCAGGTCGTTGAACGGTATCTCCGGTATCGAGGCGGGAGGCAGTCTATCCAACCCGGCGACCGAGCCGCGCTTAGGCGATGGCTGTCGGTGCTGCGCGAGGACGGCGCGATCGCGCCAATGGTTCCGCCACCTCTCACTCCGCACGATCGGATCTTCAAGGAGTTCGATGCCTACTTGCTGTCAGAACGCGGCTTGGCTCCGAAGTCCATCGTTCGCCATCTCCCAGTCATTCGCAGGTTCCTGCACGAGGTGTGCCCCGGCGGCGCCGACGACCTGTGCAAGATCAGCCAGGGGGACGTGACCAGCTATATTGAGCGCCACGCCCGGGATTGGAGCCCGAAGACGGGCAAGGCGATGTGCTCGTCGCTGCGCGCCTTTCTCCGTTACCTCCACCATCAGAAGCTGAACCCGTGCGCATTGGCGGATTGCGTGCCATCGATCCGAGGTTGGAAGCTCGCAACCCTGCCGACCTATCTGTCTGCCGCTCAGGTGCGGAAGGCGCTCGACGGTTGCGATCGGGCGACGGTAATGGGGCGGCGCGACCACGCCATTCTCTTGTTGCTGGCCAGGCTCGGCCTGCGCGCCGGCGAGGTCTCGACGCTCACGCTCGATGATATTGATTGGCGCGCCAGCGAGATGCTCGTTCACGCCAAGGGCCGACAGCGAGCACGGATGCCGATACCGCCAGACGTCGGTGCAGCCATCGTTGCATATCTGCGGAATGGCCGCCCAAAGTCGTCGTGCCGACGGTTGTTTGTCCGCACACTCGCGCCACATGTCGGCTTTGCTTCCGGATGTGCGATCACCCAGATCGCCAAGACCGCTCTCGATCGCGCCGGTATCAAAGGTTGCGCACACCGCGGCGCCCATGTCTTCCGGCACAGTCTCGCCACAGAGCTTCTCCGATCCGGCGCGACCTTGTCGGAGATCGGACAGTTGCTGCGGCACAAGAGCCACGACACCACCCGGATCTACGCGAAGGTCGACATCAATGCGCTGAGAACTTTGAGCCTTCCCTGGCCGGGAGGCGTGCAATGACCAATCTGCATTCCGCACTCCAGAAGTACCTGAGCATGCGCAAGGGACTGGGATACAAGTACGAGCACCAGACCCGACGGCTCGCCGACTTCGTCGCCTTTATGGAAAAGCGTGAAGCCAGGATCATCACGACGAAGCTCGCCTTGGAATGGGCGACACTCCCGACTGATCGTCATGCATCCTGGGCGCTCCGGCTTAGCGACGTGCGCGGCTTCGCGCGTCATGTCGCCAGCTTCGATTCGAGAACGGAGGTGCCGCCAGTTGGCATGCTGCCGGGATGGAAGCGCGCCAAGCCCTATGTCTACAACGACGCCGAAATCGATGCGCTGCTGACGGCGGCGCTGGCTCTGCCGCCGGAGGACGGGCTGCGCCGATGGACCTACCATACCCTTTTCGGGCTGATCGCCGTGACGGGCATGCGTATATCCGAGGCGATGGGCCTGGAGCGTGATGACGTTGACCTCGACGCCGGCGTGCTGACGGTCCGACTGACCAAGTTCGGCAAGTCGCGCCTCGTGCCATTGCATCCGACGACCTGTACCGCGCTGCGCGGCTATTCCACGCGGCGCGACGCACATCTGGGATCGCGCTGCGGTTCGACCTTTTTCGTCGCCGAGCAGGGAGGTCGCCTGCTGCACCAGTACGTTCATCGCGTCTTCTGGCGACTGTCCCGAGAGATCGGCCTGCGGCGCCCAGGTGATCATACCGGGCCACGCGTGCACGACTTCCGTCATCGCTTTGCCATTCGGACGCTGCTCGACTGGTATCGCGAAGGCAAGGACGTTGAGCAGCAACTGCCATTGCTCTCCACGTACCTCGGCCATGCCTGCGTGCGCGATACCTACTGGTATCTCTCGACCTGCCCCGAGTTGATGGAAGAAGCTGCGCGGCGTCTGGATCGGCGATGGGAGGTGTCGCCATGAAGCCCGCCTGCAATGTCGCCCCGTTGATCGAGCGCTTCTTCACCGAGCGACTCATGCAACAGCGTAATGTCAGCGCCAACACGATCGCTTCATATAAGGACACGTTCCGGCTGCTGTTCATGTTCGCACAGGAGCGGTTGCGGAGGTCCCCGTCGGCTTTAACGCTCACCGATCTGGACGCAACGTTCATTGGCGCGTTCCTGAGCGATCTTGAGACGAAGCGCGGCGCCAGCGCGAAGACGCGTAATCTGCGCCTGACCGCCATCCGCTCCTTCTTCAGGTTTGTATCCTTTGAGAAACCTGAACACAGTTCGCTGATCCAGCGTGTGCTCGCCATACCGAGCAAGCGCCACGACAAGCGACAGGTGCACTTCCTGACTCGCCCCGAGATCGAGGCGATTCTCGCCGCGCCTGATCGAACGACGTGGCTTGGCCGCCGCGATCACACCTTGCTGCTGCTCGCGGTCCAGACGGGCTTGCGCCTCTCCGAGCTAACTGGACTTGATCGGGACGCCGTCCACATCGGGTCTGGCGCACACGTGCGGTGCGTCGGCAAAGGACGGAAGGAGAGGACCACTCCGCTGACCACACTCGCTCGGCGCGCGCTTCAGGCATGGCTCAAGGAACCGGCACGGAAAGGAGCAACAGCATTGTTCCCCAACATGCACGGGGGCCGGCTCAGTGCCGACAGCGTCCAGTCGTTGCTGGGAAAATATGTTCGCGTCGCCCATGAGAGTTGCCCGTCTTTGAAGGCCAAGAGGGTGTCGCCGCACGTGCTGAGGCACAGCGCTGCGATGGAACTGCTGCAAGCCGGCGTCGACTGCTCCGTGATCGCGCTGTGGCTCGGGCATGAATCGGTCGAGACGACGCAGACCTACCTGCACGCCCACCTCGCCCTCAAGGAAGCAGCTTTGGCGAAGCTCTCACCTTACGTGCGCAGCAAGCCAACCCGCTTCCAGCCGAACGACCACCTGCTCGCATTCCTGGAGGCGCTCTGAGCTGACAGACTATGCCGAATGGAACGGAGGGCGCGTATATGCGATGGCAAGATGCCAGCGGCACAATGAAGCGCCATACCGGAACCACTCGGCATAGTTCGGCGGGCGGCATAAACCTGCTTATGCCGCGCTCGGCATAACGCGGTCGCGATGAGCGAAGCCAGACGCGACCATGTACGTCCACCTTCATCGTGCCCCGCGAACAACGCATTCTTGCGTGTGAGAGTCAGAGGTCGGATTTGATTTTCGACGAGGTTGGTATCCATCTCGACGCGACCGTCGTCGAGGAACAGCGTCAGCCCGTCCCAATGATTCAGAAGATAGGCGACGGCCTTGCCCATGTCGCTGCGGCCGGAGAGGCGCGCGGCCTGGGCGCGCAAAAAATCGTCGAGCTCGGCGACGAGAGGCCGCGACCGCTCGGCGCGAACACTCTGCCGGATCGACGCCTCTTTGCCTCTGATCTCCGCCTCGATCGCATAGAGCGCGGCGATGCGCGCGAGGATCGCTTCGGCGATGGGCGAGCCTGCTTTCGGCGTGGCGGCGATGATCTCGCGCCTTCCGTGGTTCCAGCACCAGGCAAACCGTAGCGGCGCGCCGCCTTTGCGCTCGGCGCGCGCCAGACGATGATAGCCTCCATAGCCGTCGACCTGGAGGACGCCGTCGAATCCTTCGAGCATCCGCTCGGCGTGCTCGCCGCTGCGTCCCGGCGCGTAATGATAGACCACGATCGGCGGATCGGCGCCGCGATGGCCGCGGTCGTCGCGCAGAACGGCCCACAGATAGCCCGTCTTCGTCTGGCCGCGGCCGGGATCGAGAACCGGCGCCCGAGTCTCGTCCATGAACAGGCGGCCGGACAGCTTCATCAGCGCGCTCATGCGCTCGACGATCGGCGCGAGGTGGAAGGCTGTCGTTCCCATCCAATCGGATAGAACGGCGCGGTCGAGCATGATGCCGTGGCGCGCGAAGACTTGCGATTGGCGGTAGAGCGGCATGTGCTCGCTGAACTTGGCGACCGCCACTTGCGCCAGCAGCGCCTCGGTGGGGACGCCGCCCGCGATCAGATGCGCGGGCGCCGGCGCCTGGGCGACGCCCGCGCTGTCCTTCGGACAGGCGTAGCGGGGCCGCACGGTCTCGATGACGCGATATTGCGCCGGCGTTACGTCGAGGCGGCAAGAGCGGTCCTCGCCGATCCGAACCATCAGGCCACAGCCGCAGGGGCATGCGAGGCTCTCTGGCTCGATCACGCGCTCGACGCGCGGCAGATGTGCGGGAAAGGCGCGCGCGGCGCGGCCGGCTCGTTCCCTCGTCGCCGGGCGCCCCGAGCGGCGCGCGCGATCGTCCTCGCGCTCCTGGACTTCGGCGATCGCGATCTCGATATCTTCCAGAACGAGCTGCAACTGATCGGGATCGAACTTCTCCGAACGCTTGCCGAAGCGCGCGCGTTCATATTCCTTGACGAGCAATTGCAGACGTTCGACCGTCTCCTTCGATGCGGCCAGCTCGCTCTCGATGTGAAGGCGCGCGGCGAGCTCGTTCTCGGCGCGGCGATGCTCGTTCTCGGCGCGGATGCGTTCGGCTTCGAGTATGGCGCGCTGCGCTTCGAACAATGTGCGTAGATCGGCAGGAAGCTCTGCGAGTCTGGCGGAATCGAAGCTCGGCGTCATGTCGGCGAATCTATCGCAAGCAAGGCGCCGAATGAAGCCGAAGTTGCGATCAGTTCGCAGCGGTCGGCGTCGCCACGATCCGCTCTCCGACGCGCTTCCAGTTCAGCCCCTCGAACAGAGCTTCGAACTGAACCCGGCTCAATTGCAAGACGCCGTCGCTGATTTGCGGCCAAGAAAAACCGCCATCGCCGAGACGCTTGTAGATCAGCACGAGTCCGCTTCCATCCCATAGCAAAATCTTCAAGCGATCCATTCGCTTCGAGCGGAACACGACGATGAGCCCGGAATGCGGATCGAGTCCGAGCTTGTTCTGCACGAGAGCGGCCAGCGCGTCATGCCCGCAGCGGAAATCGACAGGACGCACGGCGAGCACGATCCGTAGCCCCTGTGACGGAATGATCATGCGCCGCGCTCCAGCGCCGCCACGATCTCGGCGATGCGCGTCGACGCGATGTCCTGCTCCAGCCGCAACACGACCTTGCCGACGACAATCTCGATCTTCGCATCGCCTTCACTGCGAGCGGCGGGTTGCTCGAGTTCGATCTCCACGAACTCGCCGGGACCGTCGGTCACCAGCGCGAGCCGTCCGGTGCGCGCCTGGCGGCGCCACTGCGTCAATTGCTGCGCGCATATCCGATATTTGCGGGCTACATCGGCGACGCGCGCTCCAGGCGCGAGACTCTCTCGCACGATCCGGCCCTTCAACTCCTTCGACCACAGCCGATTGCCCGAACGTGAACGACGAAAATCCATACGTCCGATAAATCCTGCGCCAAAAGCCGTTTCGACCTTCGCATTCTCGTTCATCTTCGGATCCTTCCAGAGACATGGCTGTCCCTCAGAAGAATCTCACATCCGAAAATCCGCCCGAACCCGAAAAATCAATGGGGCGCCAACGGCGCTTACTTTGATTGAAGGTTTCGTGTTGACTCAGATATTCATGAAACCTCACCACGAGGGGCCGCAACCGGGCGTCCGGCATGTTTGGAATCAGCTCATAAAGCATGCATCCCTGTCGGAACAACGAATGGGTTCGGTGTTTGGCGGTATTGACTTTGAGATGGCGGTCCATGCCGAGGCTTTCGCCGGCAGCGCCGAGCAGCGTCATAAGCACGATGGCGAAGGCGTTCAGAAGAAGAAGCCTGTCGCGCCGTTGTGGATCGGCGATGCGTAGAACGCTCAGGCCCATGCCGAAACGAAGGTCCTTCGTGTCGCGAAATCCCGGCTCGATTGTCCAGTCCGAAGACACCACGGAACTGCCAACCCGCTGATCATGCCAATCGTTTTCCCTAGTGGGCTCCATTTGATCGCCGTAATTCTGTATTTCCTTGGCGCTTGCGTGCGCCCGACGTTGTTTGAACCCCAAACGCTCAGATGCGGATTGAGCAGAGGCGAAGATGAAAGCAGATAATATCAACATTCCGATCGACAGTCAGGCGGTCATATCATTTCAAGATGCGGCGGTTAAGTTGCGAACGCACTTTGAGTCAGAAGTGCTCGCTACGTTACCTAGCCGAGCACGACGGGCGCTCGAGAATGAAATAGGTGCGCTTTCCGCTTTAAGCGACGGCGCTAACTTCCCTCCTTTATTTTACGCTGTCGCCATTCGAGCAGAGCGATGTGCCCATGACATACTGAGTATAAACTACGAAGGTCCAGCCAGCGGATATTTCCGTTTGTGCGTTTCGAATGCCGCGAATGAAATCAGGCAAGCAGTCGCTGCCGCCGAAGGCCGTTGCGGGAATGTGGTCGCGTTTTTCCGTCGCAAAAACGCGTTTTCCGTCGCAAAAAAGTGTTCCTGATCTCTCAAACGCTTTAGCTTCTGTTAATTGAAAGTTCATCATGTTGCGAAGTGCCTTTCATCTGCTGGCACCGTAAAATTGACGGAGCAGGAAAATTAGAAGGTTCGATTTGTCCCTCGCCGGCGTGCCGAGAACGTCCCGCTGCGTGTCCATCCGGCGTCAGCGGGGCGTTTTTTCGTCATTTCATCGAATCTCGCCAGTGGGCATTGCCGATCCAGCCGGCGGCTTTGAGCCGTGCCGCCGCGGCCTCTAGACGAGTGACAAGCGGGTTTGGCCGCCAGGGGGCGTCGACGCCGGTCACCCTTACAAATTTCCGTAGCCGCTTACCCTCGTGGTCCAGCACAAAACGCAGATCCTTCTTAAGCTGTACAAACGGATCGCGATTATCGTTCGCTGGGCTCATGTTGACCTCCCTCGCGCCCCAACGGAGGCGCATTTCGATTGCGGCAGAAGGAGAAGGTAGCGGCTGCTCTTTCGCGGGTTCTTGAGGCCGGTTGCTCCAGGATCCAGTCTCTCTGGCGACGTCAGGATGTTCGCTCGCGCAACCCGCGAGAGGATTAGAGCTGCCGCGCGGGAATGCGAGCGACGGCGCTAATTATCATCGTCATTATCATGTTAACTGCCTGGGCTACGCCAGTCATAATGGCTCGTATCGCTGCCGCTGCGGTTGTGAGAGATAAAGCTGTGGCCAAGGCCACGACGAGAGACATTCTGCTCGACATGGAAATCTCCTTCAGGCTCGTCCATCGTTTCCCATCCAGCCACTGAACGAGCGCTGAATAAAATTCCCACATTGTCTTCAGGGTCTCGTTGTGCACTCTCATGACGCGCAACCGAATTGGCGTGAAATGAACGCGATAGCCGGCAACCTCAACAAATTCATTGATGGCTGCAGGCATGGTCGCCACGCCAATCATTTTCACGCCGTCGTGCTTGCGAATGCGACGCTTAGGGTGGTTCCCCCGGGCCGAAAGCACCTCCAACGCGCCTCCGAGTTGGCGCGCAAGAGCCTGCATAATGCCCACGCCGAAAGAAAATCTTCCTCGGGTTCGAGGGGGCTCCGACGATGATCGTTGCCGAGTCTATTATCTGCCTTGTGTCGGGATGGGATGCGCTCTCCCACAGTCCTGCGAAGGCAAGCGGGCGGCCGTTGGGCGCTGAAAAGTAGTGCGGCGTCTTCGCGCCCTTGGCGCCGGTCCACTCATAGAAGCCCGATGCTGGAATGACGCATCTGCGCGCCTTGAATGCCGATCGGAACATCGGCTTTTCGGCGACCGTCTCGGCGCGCGCATTGAACGTCGCTGGCAGTTTGCTGAGCGAATCCTTCCACCAAATCGGCACAAGGCCCCAGACAGGTCGATCGAGCGATAGAACACCTCGGGGAAATCATCGCAGACATGTCGATGTTGCTCGAGCAAGGCGACCTGTCGATGGCGGTGAAAATCCGCGCATAGATGGCGCGGTTGTGAGCTTGGCCGCTTCTCCGGGGGTGCCGAGACGATGGTGGTGCGTGGCTGAGATTGATGCGGCGGTGCGTGGCGGCGGCCTGACGTCACGGTGGATGTTGGGGTATGAGCTTGTCCTTCTCAAGGACAAGCACGGCGTCGATCTCGACTTGCCGGTTCCGCTCGACGCCGTGCCCCACACCGTGCCGGGCACGCATGTTCGATCAATATTGCTGGAAACTGGGCGTTCGTCCACATGGCGTTGGCCAATCCGACCATGGCGACGCTGGATCAGCCAGGTTGTTTCTATGCGCTGGGTGTCGCGCGCAGGCGCTGATCTGTAGCTGTTGTGATCGCGGCCAGATTTACTGCGCCGGGGATTGCGGCCCCCATGCCCGGCGGGGTGGCCAGCGCGCGGCGGGAGCCCGTTACCAGGCCAGCCGCCGAGGGCGATTCACGCATGCCGAGCGCGCGCGCCGATACCGGGCGCGATGCAAAAACGTGACGCATCAGGGTTCACCCCCACCGCCTCCCGATGATTTTCTATCGCCCGGCTCGCCGACGATCGCGAGCGACGCAATGATCTCGGATGTCGAACTCCGGCGACCGGCGCCGTGCTGCCACTGGTGCGGCCGGCGCTGTCCCGATCTCGTCCGCCAGGAATTTTTGCGCCGCCGCGTCGGTCGTA
>NZ_JAMRYX010000200.1 GCF_024448135.1 Methylocystis suflitae | reverse complement strand
TTCTGGCAAGCCGTCCCCCGGCGCAGAGCCCGATGACGCGCGCCATCGCCGCCACGAGTTACGCCGCGCGGGCGGGCTTGACCTACGCGACTTACATTCTCGATCCGCGACCCGTGGAGGTCGAGGCCAGCCGGCGCGGCGAACTTCTCGCGTGGCTTCAGGAACGCGTGGGGTTTTCACGCGCGCCGGATTTGAGCGGCGTCGGATTGCGGCTGCTTGGCGGACGCGTCGCGCCCGGCGTCGCGGCGCCGGCGGCGTTTCTCGTCTATGAGCGCGACGATGGTGGGCGGGTTGGTCTTTA
>NZ_JAMRYX010000199.1 GCF_024448135.1 Methylocystis suflitae | reverse complement strand
GTTCAGTGTCAGTATTTCGCGACGACCGGGGCCGCGCCCCAGTTGAAGTGATAGTTCACGCCGGCGCGAACGATGTTGCCGTTAAAGCGCGTTCTAGCGCTTCCAATGACTAAGGCGCTATTTCCGGTAAGCGTATCCGACAACGGAAGGGCAAATGCGGTAGTCACGCTGCCGAGATCGTAATAAAGATATTCGACCTTGGCGGACCAGTTCGGCATGAACATCCATTCGAGGCCGCCGCCAGCCGTCCAGCCGACACGCGTGTCGGAGAAAGCGGAACCGCCGAAAGTCGCTGGGATGTGATTCGTCGGCGAATAAACGTCATTGAAGAGGGACACCGAATGGCTGAAGTTCACGCCGCCATAGGCTAGACCGCCGGTGCCATAGACCAGCAAGGTCGGCGTGAAGAGCCAGCCGAGCCTGCCGCGGACAGTGCCCAGATAGTCCAGGCGCTTCGAGACCGACGTAAAGCCGAGGTAATTGCTCGCAGTAGTAGGAGCGCCGGCGGGGTCGAGCGGCACTGGACCGATGCCAACGGAGCTCGCCCTGTTGTTGCCGCCAGCAATCCCCTGAATATCCGCTTCCACGCCCGCGACGAAGCTGTTCATGAACTGCCAGTTGTAGCCGATCTGACCGCCGCCGATGAACCCGCTATTGTTGACGGACGCAATTGCACTCGTCGCCAGCGAAGCTGCGGCCAAGTTTGCCGCAGTATCAGCGGGCGCGCTGCCGTGCGGCCAACCGGGGGTGCCGACAGCGAATGCGCCAACATTGCTTGCGTTGCTTGAGCTCCACGTCCCGCCCGCGTTTAGACCCACATAGAAGCCAGTCCACAGGGGCGGCGGCGGCAGCGGAGGCGGCGGAGGAGCCTTGTAGTGGGGAAGATCGGCCGCCAAAGCCGAGCCCGTCAGCCCAAGGACAAGAGCGGCGACGGAAAGAGCTTTTTTCATCTGAGTCCTCATTGCTTGGAGGCGGAAAACTTCGCCCGATTGCTTGTTGAAACCATCAGCGATCGCTCGCCATGCACTGCACTCAATCAGTCGAGGCTGCGCACAGTCAATCCAAAAACCTCTTATCTTGCGGGCGTTCGGTCCGAATTCCGGCTGGTGTGGCGCCGGCGCCACAACGCGCAACGTCAGAGCCGGATCGAGCGTTACTGCCTCTCGCGAGTATGGAGCCGATGAGGGTGATCGGCGCGCTCAAAGCATGCGGCTTCGCAATGCTATGAACGCGATTGGAGGCGATGGCTCACCGCAAACGGCCTTGCTTCGAAAGGGCCGCTAGCCATTGGAGGCCGCCAGGCGAACAATCGCGCCGCGGAGACAATCCTCTTACGAGGCCTCCGCCACCTTGTCCTCCAGCATCCGTGCGGCGACCAGATCGAGCTGTCCCACGGGGTGAATTCCCACCCAATCAAGCCGCTGCGCGGGCGCAAGCGACCCCATTACGCGCGAACAGCTCTTGCCGAAATGATGCAGAGGCAGAAGCAGGAGTTCGAATTCCGAGGCGCCCAGCGCTGTCCGGGCGTGTGCGACAAGCGGCGTTTGGGTGACGATGACCCGGCGTATCGCCTCAGCCGCCGCCTCCTGCCGCTGCGCTCTCCACCATTCCAGGAAGAGGCGTCCCTTCTGCTCGTGCTGCCACAGGGCGTTAACCCGAGCGCCACAGAGACGGAGCGGAAGTCGGCGCTCCGGGTCAACTTCGATGATGAATATGTCGGGCAGAATGTGAAGAATCGCGACGGGATCGATCTCCGCTCGATCCGGCGCCGCCCGTTCTCCCTTCAATCGCCCCCAATAGTCGTGAAGATCTCTGGTGATCGGCAATCTCATTCTAATCCGCCCGACGCTCGTGCGCCCCCGCCCAGGATTGGGACGCTTTCCCGCTTAGCGTTCCAAATCTTCCCGACAGAAGCAGCCATCGTGCCATCGGAACGGCAATCGCCAGGCTGGCGGAGCTGACCAACGGCCCGGACCCCGCACCTACAAAATACGTGCTAAAACAACAAGATGAACTGCTCGGAAGCGATCTCGATCGACCCGCTCGGCGCTCACGAATCCGTTCTCGCCCTCGCCGCCAGGCGTTTCAGATCGGGACGCTCGCCGACGCCGGTCGCGTTGGATTAGCATTGCGGCTGCGCGGGCCCTTGCCCAGCAAAACGGACAGGAGCGAACGTGCCCGCAAGTCGAGAACGAATTTTCAATCTCCCGACAGTGACGAAGACGCTCATCGTCGCGCTCACGGCGACTCAGCTCGTCGTCGCTTACGGTCCTTTGGAGTTCTCAAACTGGCTGCTAACGACATTCGCCTTCATCCCGGCGCGCGTGACGCTTGAAGGCGGCGCCGAATACGCCACCCTGCTGACCTACTTTTTTCTGCACGGCGATTGGACGCATCTCATCGTGAATGTGTTGGCGCTTGCAGCATTCGGCACGCCGGTCGAACGTCGATTCGGTTCGGCGCGCTACCTCCTCTTTCTCGCCGCAAGCGCGTTCGCAGGCGCGCTGTTGTTTCTGGCGCTGCACCCTTACGCAATCGCCCCTGTCGTGGGCGCGTCAGGCGCAATCTCTGGAACAATGGGGGCAATTGTGCGTTTCGCATTTACGCCAGGAGCGCGGCTGGCGGACAACAAGCGCACCCCCCGGACGCCACACGACGAGGAATCGCATTTCACTTCGCTGTCGCAACTGGCATTGAACCGACAGGCGATGTTTTTCCTTGTCGCATGGTTAGCGGTGAACGTGCTTCTTGGCGTCTTTCCGCAGGCGGTCGGCGTGTCGAGCGCGATCGCCTGGGAAGCGCACGTCGGAGGGTTTTTGTTCGGCCTGCTCTTTTTCAGCTTCTTCGATCACGCGGGTCGGCATGCCCTGAGTTCGCAGTAACGCTCTTCGGATGGCGAGGGAGGCCGTTCGAGAGCGAAAGGAGGGCCAGATGACAATCTCGAACATACTCGCAGAGAAAGGAAGAGAGGTGGTGACTGCAAGCGCCGACACGACGCTGCAGCAGGCGGCTCAGCTCATGATGCGCTATCGAATCGGCGCGCTCGTCATTCTGGACGACAGCGGCCGACTGGCTGGACTGATCGCCGAGCGCGATATCGTTTCGGCGGTGGCGTTGGATGGGCCAGAGGCGCTGACGCAACGCATATCCGGGTATATGCAGCCCAGCCCCCAGCCGGCGAGAGAAGACGACGCCGTCGAGAACACGATGCGCGTGATGACCATCGAACGGCGCCGGCATATTCCCGTGGTCCGGGAAACGCGCCTGGTGGGCCTTGTGTCGATCGGCGACGTGGTCAAATACCGCATTCGCGTCATCGAGGAAGAGCACCGATCGATGCGTGAATATATCGCCCAAGCCTAAGAACTGGACAGGGCCGGCAGCGGGATGTGGGCGAAGATGTTCGGCAGCGCGCGCTTCGTCGCCTCGCGCCCCACATGGATGAGCTGCTCCGCCTTGTGAAAGTCGAACATGCCGACCTCCTCCATGCGGGCCGTGATCGTGGCGTCGGGCGGGTCGCCGGCCAACCGCGAACGCAGGATTCGATCCTGGATGATGTTGAAGGCGTCGATCATCGCCGTCGCGACATTCGGGGCGTCTCCCGGCTGGCGGTCGAAATAGCGGGGCAGGAACCGATCGACGAAGGACGCGTCGGCCTTCTCCCCGAACGGCCCAGCCTCCGCGGCGCGATGCAGCGCGGCGGGATCGTCGCGGATGACGCGCGCGCGATACATCGTGTCGGCCGTGACATTCACGGCGATCACATATTCCGCGCCGAGCGCGCGGCACACGGTGACCGGCACGGGATTGACCAGCGCGCCGTCAAAAAGCCAGCGATCGCCAATGCGCACCGGCTCGAAAACACCCGGCAGCGCATAAGATGCGCGGATGGCGAGCGACAGGGAGCCATGCTGCAGCCACACCTCGTGGCCCGTGCCGACCTGAGTCGCCACCGCCGCGAAGGGTATTGGCAGGTCTTCGATCTCCACGCCTTCGAGTTCCTTCTCCAGAGCGGACCGCAGCCGTTCGCCGGTGATGAGGCTCGCGCCGGAAAATGAGAGATCCATCAGCGTGAAGACGCGCCGCTTGGTCAGGGTGCGGGCAAAGGCTTCGATCTGATCAAGTTTGCCGGCGGCGTAGCATCCGGCAACGACGGCGCCGATCGATGTGCCTGCGATCACATCCGGTTTGATGTCGTTGGCGGCGAGCTCGCGCAGCACGCCGATGTGCGACCAACCGCGCGCCGCGCCTGCGCCGAGCGCCAGTCCAATCGTCGGCTGACCGCGTCTTTGCTGTTTGGCCTCGGTATCCGCCTTGCGTACGAGAGTCGTCGGGGGGGCTTGCGGTTCGTCCGTCATCGCGCTGGCCGCATCGGCGTCGGGAAGTTGGGGGTTGCGTGAGCGTAGCGATAACATGCGGGCCTTCCTGCGCCGCTGTCGCCGTCGTGGCGCGCGGCACAAGATATATTTGGAGACCAGCCTGCGCTTCGAAAGGTGGCCTTCAGGTTAACTTTCCGCCAATCATCAGCGCTTATGCGCCATCGGCGGAGAAAACCAGCGCGCCATCGTCGCCGAGCGCTCGATAAAAGCAGGACTTCCTCCCCGTATGGCAAGCCTTGCCGTCGCCGCCGACCTCGACCTCGAGCAGCACGGCGTCCTGATCGCAGTCGACGCGCAGCGAAAGCACTTTTTGCGTCTGCCCCGACGTCTCGCCTTTGCGCCAGAGCGCGCGCCGCGACCGCGACCAATAATGGGCGAGACCCGTCTCGATGGTCTTGTCGAGCGCGAGTTCATTCATATAGGCGACCATCAGCACTTCGCGCGTCGCCGCCTCCGTGGTGACGCAGACGATGAGGCCGTTCGCGTCGAATTTCGGCGCGAAAACGCGCCCCTCCTCCACCTCTCTGGACGCCTGCGACATCACCGCGCCCCGCGCAGCAGCGTATAGAAACGCGCCTGCTCGGCCGGATCATCACGGAAAACGCCGGAAAACTGCATGGTGACCGTGGACGATCCCTGCTTCATCACGCCGCGCATCGACATGCACATATGTTCCGCCTCAACCATAACAGCGACCCCGCGCGGCGCGAGCGCTTCATCGATCGCCGCCGCGATCTGCGCCGTCATCGCCTCCTGAGTCTGGAGGCGGCGGGCAAAAATCTCGACGAGCCGGGCCAGCTTCGACAGACCGACCACCCCGCCCGCCGGATAATAGGCGATGTGCGTCTTTCCAACGAATGGCACGACGTGGTGCTCGCAATGCGAGGTAAAAGGAATGTCGCGAACAAGCACGAGATCGTCGTAGCCTTCGACCTCCTCGAAGACTTTCGACAGGACCTCGTCGGCGCTCTCTCGATAGCCGCTGAAGAACTCTTCATAGGCTTTGACGACGCGACGCGGGGTGTCTCGCAACCCCTCGCGGCCCGGATCGTCTCCCGCCCAGCGCAACAGGGTGCGCACGGCGGCCTCAGCCTCTTCGCGGCTTGGGCGCTCGATCGGCGGGGGCGGCTCCAGCGACGGAAGGGAAAAGGTCTTAACCACGTCATCCATGTGGCGCCTCCGACTAACGACGGCCGCCCGCCTTCAAAAGGGCGTCGGCATCCTCTCGCCTAGCACGAAACGTGCAAGGCTTCTCAAATCGTCGCCCTCTCCTGATGGTGTCGAGATCACGCGAGAATTCGAGACGAACAGGGCCGTGGAAGGCCCCGGCGCGGCGATCGCTTTCGTGAAGCCGCGCGAAATCCTATATAGAGATTTACCAAGGCGATGGTAAGGCCTTGGCTTGGATGCACCGGCGGCGATGCTCGACAACATTTACAATCAACGCATTCTGGAGCTTGCCGGAAACATTCCGCGCATCGGCCGGCTGCCGCGCCCGGACGCGACCGCCTCGGCCTATTCCAAACTCTGCGGCTCGACGATCACCGTCGATCTGAGGCTGGAAGACGGGAAAGTGGCCGACTATGCGCATGAATTGAAGGCCTGCGCGCTGGGCCAGGCGTCGGCCTCGATAATGGCGCGCAACGTCGTCGGCTCCACGCCGCAGGAGCTGCGCGAGGCGCGCGACGCGCTGCGCCGAATGCTCAAGGAGAACGGCCCGCCGCCGACCGGCAAATGGGCCGACCTCGCGGTGCTGGAGCCGGTGCGCGACTACAAGGCCCGGCATGGGTCGACGATGCTGGCGTTTGATGCCGTGGCGGACGCGGTGACGAAGGCGGAGGCTTCACCCTCTGATCGAGCTAGGACGCGCGCCTGAACGATGCAGGCGCGCTTCTGCCTTCCCGCAGCCGACTCAGCGGAACGCGAACCTTTGACGCAGTCGAATCTCGAACAGCGAGGTCGTGTCAGAAACCTCGTTGGCGACGGCGAGGAAATTGCGCCCACGCGCGCTCAGAGCGGTCACGCCTTCCGGCGAAATATCGCCGTCGCTAATGATCATGTCCAGGAATTGCGCCGCGAAGGGAATTGTCACGTCGTAAATCGCGATGGCCGACTTTGTCGTGCGCTCGAGCCCGATGAAGGCCAGCACACGCCCCTCGATATGCATCAGCGCCACGCCTTCCGGCTCGACGCCCTTGTTGTCGCTGCGTCCATGGTCATAGACGCCGCGGCTGATCGCTTCGGCGTCGAGCTGATTGCCGCTGTCGAAAACGACGCGGCCTGCGGAGTCGCGGATCGAGAACGACCGGCCGCCGAATGAAACAAGATTTCCCCGGCTCGACTCGACGTTCGACATTGTCAGGCGGCCGAGCAATGAACCGTCCGGCACATATTCCAGGCTGGAATTGCCGGCGGAGCCGCGACGCTCGTCCTCGCCGTCATTGCTTCCATTGTCTCTCGAATCGCCTTCATTGGCCATGACCAGATAGGTACGGCCGCGATGCTCATAGGCCGCGATGGAGTCGGGCTGATAAAGTCCCTTGACGGGGACCTGCTCCAGCTTGACGACACCGTCCTGATCGTTGGCGTCAATGCCGTTGCCGGGAAGATTGAAGTCTTTCAGGCCTAGGCCAATGATCCGTTCAAAACGGCGCATTCGCAAGTCCAGCACGGCGACGCCATTTGCCTCCTGAAGGCCGACATAGGCCTTATCGCCCTTTGGGTCGATGGCGATGTATTCCGGCTCCGGATCGTAAGGACACATATCGGGACGCGTCCCGCCATTGCCGGTTGCGGGAAACTGGCGAAGCTCGGCATAGCCCGGAAGCGTCGGGCTTATGGGCAGCGTCGTGACCGCGCGCGTCCGCACGTCGATCAGGCTGACGCTGCCAGGCGGATCCACCGGACATGGCTGACCGGACGTGCGCGGACTGGGCGTTCCTTCATTGGCGACGAGCACCATGCGGCCGTTAGGCGCAAAGGTCAGCATGTCTGGCAAGGCGCCGACGGTGACGGGGGAGCCCACGCGCTGGCCCGTGCGCGTGTCGATGAAGAGGACCACGCCGGGCTGCGAGCGATCGCTCGCCTCGACTGCGAGCGCGGCAAGCCCGTCGTGGATCGCGACGCTGTTGACGGCGCCGTACGGCGCAACGCTGACATTGCCGATCCATTTGCCGGTGTCTCGCGCAAGCACATCGACGCCGGCCACGCCCGCCACCCACAGCTTGTCGGCGCGCTCGTCATAGGCGATGATTTCCGCTTTTTGTCCCGGGATATTGCTCTGCGCATGGGGATAGCTCCAGACGCGGCGCGTTTCGACCGATAACGGCGGCTCCGCCGACGCGCTGCCGATGTAGAGCGACGCAAGAGCGATGGACAGACAGCGCAAGGCGGCGCCGGCGCGAAGTTTGTAGTGCAGTCGCATGTGCAAGTCTTTCCGATATCCGAGAAGCTGTAGCTTGACCCGGAACATCGACGGGGAACATTTCAGCCGCATGACAATCATTCTTTCGCAACTGCATCGGGCCTATGCTGAGGCGCAACAGGAGCGGCGCCGTTGACCTCCGATCGGGAATATCCAATAGCCCTCGGCTGGTGGCGTGGAACGCCGCTTTACCTTCGCATCCTCGGCGCGGTGGCTGCCGGCGTCGCGGTGGGCGTCGCCTTTGGCCCGCACGCCGCGCCGCTCGAAATTCCCGCGAAGCTCGTCCTGCGGCTCCTGGGGGCGCTTGCCCCTCCGCTGATCCTGCTGGCGATCGTGCAGGCGCTCATGCGCGCGCATCTTGGCGGACGGAAGGCGCTCCGGCTGGTCGTACTGCTGTTGACGAACACGCTGGTGGCGATCGGCGTCGGTCTCCTTGTCGCCAATGTCCTGCAACCCGGTTCATGGTCGAACCCCGCGCCGGCGCACGCGCCCGCCAAGGCTGCTATTGGCGCCGATCCTCTCGCGCAATTCCTGGACAGCGTGCCCAAAAGCATCGGCGGGCCATTTTCAGACAATGGCGCGGTGATGGGCGTCATCTTCATTGCGGTGGCGCTCGGCGTCGCGCTGAGAAGTCTGCGCCATCATGAAGTGCGCACCGTCGAAGATCTTGTTCACGTGGCGCTGACCAGCCTGATTACGATTCTCCACTGGATCATCGACCTGGTGCCGCTGGCGGTGTTCGGCATCGTCGCCAGCATCGTCGGCGTGAAGGGCTTTAGCGATTTTCTCGCTTTGGGGGGCTTCGTCGTCGCGGTGCTTGCGGCGCTGACCCTGCAAGCCGGCTACTACCTCATTCGCGTGCGACTGGGTTCCTGGGTGCGCCCGTTCGAACTGCTGCGGGGCGTGCGCGATGCGTTGGTGATGGCGTTTTCGACCGGCAGCTCCACCGCCACGATGCCAGTGACCTATGCGCGCCTGCGCGAAAATGTCGGGCTGCGCGAAGAGTCCGCCAGCATGGGCGCGCTCGTGGGCGCGAACTTCAATAATGACGGCACGGCGCTCTACGAAGCCATGTCGGCGTTGTTCGTCGCGCAACTGCTCGACATGCATTTGACGCTCAGCCAGCAGTTCATCGTCGTGGTGACGTCGGTTATCGCATCCGTCGGCGCGGCCGGCATTCCGGAAGCGGGTTTGGTGACGATGACGATGGTCTTCAAGGCCGTGGCGCTGCCCACCGACTACATCGCCATGCTTTTGACCGTCGACTGGCTGCTGGATCGCTGCCGGACAGCCATTAACGTCATGGGCGACGTAACGGTCAGCTGTCTGCTGGACGGCAAAACGCGCGAGCGGCCGGAGACGCGACCGCCTTGAAGCGTCCGAGACGCCGTAAAAGACGCCGCAAGAGGCGCCGCAAAAGACGCTGCAAGAGTCTCGCCCCGACGCCCCTTTCCGCCTACGCTCGCAGCATGACCCCTGCCCCGATTCGCATCCTCGGCATTGATCCCGGCCTGCGCAACACCGGCTGGGGCGTCATCGAGGCGCAGGGCTCGCGGCTCTCCTTCGTCGCCTGCGGGCGCGTGCGCTCGGACGCAAGCCTCAACATGGGCGAGCGGCTTTCGCAACTGCATTTAGGGCTGATGGGCGTCATCGCCGATCATGCGCCGCACGAAGCGGCGATCGAGGAGACCTTCGTTAATCGCGATCCGCAGTCGGCCTTGAAGCTGGGACAGGCGCGCGGCGTGGCGCTGACCGCCCCCGCGCTCGCCGGCCTCGTCATCGCCGAATACGCCGCCAATCTCGTCAAGAAGACCGTCGTCGGCGCCGGCCACGCCGACAAGACGCAAGTGCAGATGATGGTGCGGGTGTTGCTGCCGGCGAGCGGAGCGACGAGCGCCGACGCCGCCGACGCTCTGGCGGTCGCGATCTGCCACGCCCAGCATCGCGGCGCGAAACTGCGGATTTCCGCATGATCGGCAAACTCAAAGGGCTCATCGACAGCTATGGCGAGGATTTCGTCATCCTCGACGTCAATGGCGTCGGCTATGTGGTGCACTGCTCGACGCGCACGCTGCAGAAGCTGCCGCGCGTCGGCGAGGCTTCCGCGCTCGCCATCGAGACGCAGGTGCGCGAGGATTCGATCAGGCTCTTCGGCTTTGCGAGCGAGGCCGAGCGCGACTGGTTCCGCCTACTGCAGACCGTGCAGGGCGTCGGCGCCAAAGTGGCGCTGGCGATCCTGTCGATTCTTCCGGCAAACGATCTCGCCTCGGCGATCGCCATGCAGGACAAGGCGACCGTCTCCCGCGCGCCGGGCGTGGGCCCGAAGCTCGCCGCGCGCATCGTCGCAGAGCTGAAGGACAAGGCCCCCGCCTTCGGCGCGATCGACCCCGCCCTGGCGCGGCTCTCGGGCGAGGAGCCGGAAGGCGCGCCGTCGGCCGCGCGCGACGCCATTTCCGCTCTGGTCAATCTCGGTTATGGGCGCCCGCAGGCGGCTGCCGCGGTGGCGGAAAGCCTCAAGCAGCTTGGCGAAGCCGCCGAAGCGAGCGCGCTGATCCGCCAAGGCCTGCGGGAGCTCGCGCGCTGAACGCGAGATCAGGCGGCGATGACGTCGCGGTAGATTTCAGCGAGCGTCATTTCGAACTCGATCGCCGGAAGGCGGAGCGTGTCGCCGATCGACCCAAGTCTTGGGCGCTCGAAGAAACCGCCCTCCACGCGGTCGATGACGTCGACGGCGAGCTGGTCGCGCTCGACCAGCACATAATGCTGCAGCGACGGAAGCTTTTGATAAAGCCCCCATTTTTCCCATCGGTCGCGCTGAGCGGAGCCTTTTGACACGACTTCGATGAGCACGACCGGGTCGTCGAGCGAGGTCGCGTCGGGCGATAGCGGCCCACAACGCACCATAACGTCAGGGAAGCACGCGAGATCGAGCAGCCGCTGCTTCAGGTAGAACGTCTCGTCGAAGGGGCGACAGTCCGAACCGCGCCGCCGAAACTCATTCATCAGCGCGACTGTCAGATTTTGGACGATCCGCTTATGCTCCCAGCGCGCGCCGACCATCATGCGCACGACGCGGCCGCCGATCAGCTCCCACTTCTCGTCGGCGGGCTTGTCGGGCAGAAGTTCCTCGAAATCGTCGAGGGACATATACTCATACTGCGAGGACGGGCGATTCACGGCGCGGCTCCGTTTGCCGCATCATAGCATAGCGCCTGCGCCAGCGCATGGGAGCCGCCCCTTTGAACACACCCGCGCGCCTTGTCAGTCCCGAGCAGCGCGACGACGACGCTGACGCGTCGCTTCGCCCGCTGTCGCTGTCGGACTTTACCGGCCAGGAGGCGGCGCGCGCCAATCTCAAGGTCTTCATCGAGGCCGCCAAGACGCGCGGCGACGCGCTCGATCATGTGCTGCTTGTCGGCCCGCCGGGGCTGGGCAAGACCACGCTGGCGCAGATCGTTGCGCGTGAGCTTGGCGTTAATTTTCGCTCGACCTCCGGCCCCGTCATCGCCAAGGCCGGCGACCTCGCGGCGCTCCTCACCAATCTTGAGCCGCGCGACGTGCTGTTCATCGACGAAATTCACCGGCTCAATCCGGCGGTGGAGGAAATCCTTTATCCGGCCATGGAGGATTTCCAGCTTGACCTGATCATCGGCGAGGGCCCGGCGGCGCGTTCGGTGAAGATCGACCTTGCGAAGTTCACCCTCGTCGGCGCGACGACGCGCGCGGGTCTGCTGACGACGCCGCTGCGCGATCGCTTCGGCATTCCTGTCCGGCTGAATTTCTACACGCCGGAAGAATTGGAGCTGATCGTCAAGCGCGGCGCGCGTGTGCTGGGGATCGGCGTCGACGCTTCGGGCGCGAAGGAAATCGCGCGCCGTTCGCGCGGCACGCCGCGCATCGCCGGCCGCCTTCTGCGACGCGTGCGCGACTTCGCCGTTGTGGATGGCGTGGGATCAATCACCCTCAAACTCGCCGATCACGCTCTGTCGCTCCTCGAAGTCGATTCAATCGGCCTCGACGTGATGGATCGTCGCTATCTCAATCTGGTGGCCGTCAATTTCGGCGGCGGCCCGGTGGGCATCGAGACGATCGCCGCGGCGCTGTCGGAGCCGCGCGACGCGATCGAGGACATTATCGAGCCGTTTCTTTTGCAGCAGGGTTTCTTGCAGCGCACGCCGCGCGGGCGCCTGCTGACGCCGCACGCCTTCCGTCACCTTGGCCTCGCCGAGCCGGCGCGCCCTGCTGCGCAGTTCGGATTGTTTGGCGAAGGCGAAGACTAATCAGCGATCACGCGGTGAGCACGAAATAGATCATTGCGCCAAATGGGAGAACGGCGGCGATCTCGCCGGCATGCTCCAGCGCCTTCAGCGCGCGGTTTAGAAATTTTGAGCTCATGTTGCACACTCCGTAAGAGCGTACATGGCGTCTCAAGCTGCGCTTTCCAACTCCTGCGGAGGAGTCAACACGATCGAGCCAATGTCTGAATTAGCCTACGAGCGGTCCGCCGGCCTTTGTCCAGGCGTCGATGCCGCCCTGAATATGGCGCGCCGAAGTTAGTCCCGCTTCCTGCGCGGCCTCGACCGCCATCGCCGAACGCTCGCCGAAGGCGCAATAAAAAACGATGCGTTTGCCGGTGGCGACCGCCAATTCATGCAGCAGCCCGCCGCCGCGAATATTCTCTTCGAGTTCGTCATACGGCATATGGAGCGAACCGGGAATGACGCCCTGGGTTTCACGCTCATGCGGCTCGCGCAGATCAACAAGAGCGGTCGACGGCTGACCGAGAACGTCGAGCGCTTCTTGCGGCGTCAAGGACCAGCCGCGCCGCGCGATGTCCTCCTGATGCAGGCCGATGCTCCTGTTGGCGGGCACGGCCACATCCATCATTTTAGGGTTGGGCAAATGCAGACTGTCCATCAGCGCGACATATTCATCGACGGATTTGACCTGCAAACGCGGATTGAACGCCCGCTCCTCGCCAATCGTGCTGACCGTATCGCCCTTATAGTCGTGCGCCGGATAGACAAGCGTCGAGTCGGGAAGCTTCAACAGCTTGCCGAAAAGCGACTCGTACTGCGCCCGCGCGTCGCCGTTCTGAAAATCGGTGCGGCCGGTGCCACGGATCAACAGCGTATCGCCGGTGAAAACCCGGTCCCCCATCACAAAACTGTATGAATCGTCCGTGTGACCAGGCGTGTAGAGAACATCGAGCTCGACGCCCGGAATGCGGATGCGCTCGCCTTCGCTTACGCGCATCGACACCACGTCGGCGCTGCTGCGCTCGCCCATCACCGTAATGCAGTGCGTGCGGTCGCGGAGCGCGCCCAGGCCGGTGATATGATCGGCGTGGGTGTGCGTGTCGACCGCTTTGACCAGCCGAATATCAAGCTCGCGCATCAGCTGGAGATAGCGGTCAACCTTGTCGAGCACCGGATCGATGATCAGCGCCTCCCCGCCGCGATTGCCGGCGAGGAGATAGCTGTAGGTGCTGGAGACGCTATCGAATAGCTGCCGGAAGATCATCGCGCGCTTTCCTGCGCCTGCCCCGCATCATTTCGGCTGCGGAACAATGCGAAGATAGGGCCGCGGCGCGTTCCAGCCCTGCGGGTAGATCTTTTTGGCCTCTTCATCGGAGACCGAACCGGCGATGATGACGTCGTCGCCCGGCCGCCAGTTGACCGGCGTCGCCACCTTATGTGTGGAGGTCAGTTGCAGCGAGTCGATGATTCGGAGCACTTCGTCGAAGTTGCGGCCGGTCGTCATCGGATAGACCATGATGAGCTTGATCTTCTTGTCCGGCCCGATGACGAAGACGTTGCGCACGGTCTGGTTATCGGCCGGCGTTCTGACGCTGGCGTCGCCGCCCGCGCTCGCGGGCAACATTCCATAGAGCTTGGAGATGCGCAGGTCCGGATCGCCGATCATCGGATAATTCGGCTTCGCGCCCTGAGTTTCCTCGATGTCGACCGCCCATTTGGCGTGATTGTCGACCGGATCGACGCTCAAACCGATGATCTTGACGTTGCGTCGCTTAAATTCCGGCTCGAGTTTGGCCATGTAGCCAAGCTCGGTTGTGCAGACCGGCGTGAAATCCTTGGGATGCGAGAACAGGATGCACCAGGAATCGCCGATCCAGTCGTGGAATTTGATGCGTCCCTGCGTGGTGTCGGCTTCGAAATCCGGCGCGCTGTCGCCGATGTGGAAAGACATGTAGGAACTCCTCGGTTATGGTTGCGACGCGCCTTGTAGCGTGAGCGACGCTCTTCGTCGCTTGAGAGCGTATGCCTTTAAATGCGACTGTTGCGCTCAGTATCAAGAACAGCGGCGTTCAAGCCTGGCGCTGTCTCTACCGGTGAAAACTCCAACCCAGCCGCCAGCCGAACGCCAAATGACGACGATCACGCCATGTCCGCCCCTCTCCATTCGCGTCTATTACGAGGACACGGATTTTTCCGGACTCGTCTATCACGCCTCATATTTGCGCTTCATGGAGCGGTCGCGCACGGAGATGTTGCGCGCGCTGGGCCTCGATCAGCGCGCGCTGCTGGCGGGCTCCGCTGGCGCGCCGATTTTTTTCGTCGTCCGGTCGATGGATGTCGACTTTCAAAAGCCCGCGACAATGGACGACCTGCTAACCGTCGAAACCGAGACTCTTGAGCTCGGCGGCGCCTCGCTCGCGCTTGAGCAGCGGGTTTTGCGGCAGGCGGAACTGCTTGTGCGCGCCAAGGTCAGGATCGTGTGCGTCGAAGCCGGCCGCGCGCGCCGCCTGCCACCCGAGGTGCGCGCGAAATTCGAGCGTCTTCTGCCAAATTCAGAGTAGAATGCCGTCGCCATCTGGACGCCGCCTTTTGCGGCCTAAAATGGCTGTTGAGATGGGAATCAACGAACCCGCTGCGCGCCTGCGGCCCCTGACCGAGCCATCGGATCCGGCGGAGACCGGCGTTCTGATCGTCGACCTCGCCGCCCTCGCCGACAATTGGCGCACGATGGGTCGGCTGGCCGGCGGCGCGGAATGCGGCGCGGTGGTGAAGGCCGACGCTTATGGCTTGGGGCTCGCGCCCGCGATGCGCGCACTGCTCTCGGCCGGCTGCCGAACCTTTTTCGTCGCCAATGTCGTCGAGGGCGAAGCGGCCCGGGTCGTCGCCCACGACGCGACCATTTATGTGCTGGACGGGCTCGTGCCCGGCGCAGCGCCGCGCCTCGTCGCCGCCGATCTTATACCGGCGTTGGGTTCGCTCGGCGAAATCGACGACTGGGCGGCGACCGGGCGCAAGCCCAAAGCCGCGATCCATTTCGACACGGGGATGAATCGCTTCGGAATTCCAATCAGCGAGGCGGCAGAGGCGGCGGAGCGCGCGCGCCACCTTGCCCCCACCCTGGTGATGAGCCATTTCGTCAGCTCGCAAAAACGCGACGACCCCCGCAACGCCCGGCAGATCGAGGCGTTCCTCGACGCCCGCGCGCGCTTCGCCGACATTCCGGCGTCGATGGCGAATTCCTCGGCCGTGTTCCTGCCGCAGCGCCCGCATTTCGATCTGGTTCGTCCCGGTTACGCGCTGTTTGGCGGCAACCCCACGCCTTACGCTGAATGCCCGGTGCGTCCCGTCGCGCGGCTCAGCGCGCGCATTCTCTCGACGCGCGAGATCGAACCAGGCGCCTGCGTCGGCTATGACGCGCTTTGGTCGGCGCAACGGCGCACGCGCATCGCCACAATCGGCGTCGGCTATGCGGACGGCGTGCCGGTCGGCGCCGCCTCTTGCGCTGAGAAGCCGTCAGGCGAAGCGCTCGTCGGCGGCGTCCGCTGCCCCTTCATCGGCCGCGTATCGATGGATTATGTCGTGCTGGACGTCTCCGCGGCGCCGCGCGAGGCCGCGCAGCGCGGCGAATGGGTCGAGCTGCTGGGCGACGGCATTTGCCTCGAGGAAGCGGCGTCGCGCGCCGGCACCATCGGTTATGAGATCCTCACGCGGCTCGGCGCGCGATTCTCGCGGCGCTATATCGGGGCTTAGCTCGGCGTCACGCCATCGCGAACCACGGCGCGAGCACGGGATATCCCTCGCCGGCGAGGAGCGACACCGTCTCGTGCAGCGGCAGGCCGACGACGGCCGTGTAGGATCCGACGATCTTCACCAGAAACACGCCGGCGCGTCCCTGAATGGCGTAGCCGCCCGCCTTGCCGCGCCACTCGCCGGTCGACAGATAGGCCTCGATCTCGGTCGAGCCGAGGCGC
This sequence comes from Methylocystis suflitae, assembly GCF_024448135.1. Classification (GTDB taxonomy): domain Bacteria; phylum Pseudomonadota; class Alphaproteobacteria; order Rhizobiales; family Beijerinckiaceae; genus Methylocystis; species Methylocystis suflitae. Next base: position 10,327 of record NZ_JAMRYX010000199.1, on the reverse strand, counting down.
TTGAACCGCAGCCGCGCCTCGACGAGACGCCTGCGCTCATGACCGCGCGGCGTGATCAGGCTCACCGCCGAAAAGACCCGGTGCTGGCGTCCCGAGAGCAGCTGCAGGCACTCCTCGGCCTCCTCCCGCGTCTCGGCCTTGGGCAGGATGCGCCGGCCGACGGCGACGACCGTGTCCGCGGCGATCAGAAAGGATTCCTTGAGGTCCGGCTGCGTCGCCCTCAGCTTGGCGGCGGCAGCCGCCTTCTCGCTGGCGATTCGGGTGGCGTAGGCGCGCGGCGATTCCCCGCGGTGCGGCGTCTCATCGATGTCGGCTGGCAGCAGGGCGTCGGCGTCGAGCCCGGCCTGCTGCAACAGCGCCAGGCGCCTAGGCGAAGCGGAGGCGAGAACGAGCTTGGGACGGGCGATTGGAGGATTGGCTGTCAAGAATGTCGCTCCGCCAAAAGAAAATTACCGGAAACGATATGTTATACGCCCTTTGGTCAAATCATAAGGGGTCATCTCGACAAGCACCTTATCGCCGGTCAATACGCGGATGCGGTTCTTGCGCATCTTGCCGGCGGTATGGGCGATGATTTCATGGTCGTTTTCGAGCTTGACGCGAAACATCGCGCTCGGCAGCAGTTCGGTGACGACGCCGGGAAATTCGAGCAGTTCTTCCTTGGCCATGTGGTTCCTTGTGAGGCGCTCTTCGCCGCGAGTTTGGCCGCGCGGCTTAGATAGCGCGTGAAAAGCGAAAAACCGCTTCCCCGGCCGGGGAGCGGACTCGGCGCGGACCCTAGTCGAGAACGAAGGATTTGTGAACCAGGGAGTTGGGGGGCCTCAGCGCGCTTTCTTGGGTTTCACGGCCGCGAAGGGATCAAGAATGATGGGCCCCAATCCCTCAACATCTCGAACATTGCGAGTCACAAGCGTCAAATCATTCACTTTCGCCGTGGCCGCAAGCAGGGAGTCCACAACAGGGGCGGTCCGAAGAGCGCTCATTCGCCCCCACTCTCCCGCAACATCAGTGTCGACCGGCAGAATACGTCCGACGAACGCGCGTTCGACATCAATCAACCAGCGGTCAAGAGCGTCGGCGCCCCTCACGTCCCTTCGCCGCAGCTTTTCCGCGCCCCGGCGGATTTCGCCAAGCGTCAGAACGCTCAGATAAAGCTGCTCGTCCTTTACGGAGGCGAACCAAGCGGCGACACGCGCATCGCATCGCGCACCTTTGCGAAACTCGGAAATCACATTGGTGTCGATCAGAAAATTCAAAAGGCGACGTCCCGGCCGAGATCGCGCGAGCGTTCGAGGTCAACGCCTTCAAGCGGCGCTGCGGCGAGAAGCGCCTTGAGCGAGCCCGGAGCTGGGGAGGGCACGACATCACGGAGAACGGCGCGTATTTCCGCTTCGCGGAAGGGATCGGCGAGCGCGGCGGCGACGCCGCGAACAAGCGCGACATCCTCCTTGCGCGCCTGCACCTCGACACGCACGAGGCCCTTTCGCTTCATGCGCTGCCGATAGAGTTGGACGCTGGATTTTAGCGGCTTTGACATTCTGAACCTTCTTCCGGAAGAGCTACCGGAAATCCGGCGCACGAGCAAGTATCTCGACCGGCTCTTTCATGCCGTCCTTCTCCTGCAAGCTGGAGAAGGGAGACGCGGCGTCACTTCGGCTTGCCCTTCATCGTGCGCGTGCCAGGCTTGCCGCCAGACGAGCGAGGCGAGACGCGCGGCGGCGGCGTGAGCCGCCCCAGAGGCCGCGCTTCGCCGCCGCCGAAATTATGCGGTCCCATGTCGGCGTCGGTCGGCTTATGCGCGCGGGTGGCGAGCTTTTCCGCTTCGTCGCGGCGTATGGCGCCGCGCCCTCCCCGGCCAAAGGAGGCGCGAAATTGCGGGCTCGCCTCGGCGAGCAATTCGGCGCGCTGGAGCCGCTGGATCTCGTCGCGCATGCGCGCCGCCTCCTCGAAGGCGAGATCGGCCGCCGCCGCCTTCATGCGCTTTTCGAGATCGGCGATCGTGGCCGCGAGATTATGCCCCGGGGCGATGTCGTAGCCGGTGTCGATGGTCACATGATCCTGCTCGGCGACCGAGCCGAGAATGTCGGCGATGCCGCGCTTGATCGACGCGGGCGTGATGTTGTTCTCGAGATTATATGCTTCCTGCTTGGCGCGGCGACGGTTGGTCTCGTCCATCGCGCGCTTCATCGAGCCGGTGATCTGATCGGCATAGAGGATGACGCGGCCGTCGATGTTGCGCGCGGCGCGGCCGATCGTCTGCACGAGCGACGTTTCCGAGCGCAGAAAGCCTTCTTTATCGGCGTCGAGAATCGCGACGAGGCGGCATTCGGGGATGTCGAGGCCCTCGCGCAACAGATTGATGCCGACCAGCACGTCGAAGGCGCCAAGCCGCAGATCGCGAATGATCTCGATGCGCTCGATCGTGTCGATGTCGGAATGCATGTAACGCACGCGCACGCCGTTCTCGTGCAGATATTCGGTCAGATCTTCCGCCATGCGCTTGGTGAGCACGGTGACGAGCGAGCGATAGCCGATCTGCGCGGTCGATCGCGCTTCGTCGAGAAGATCGTCGACTTGGGCGCGCGCCGGACGCACCTCGACGAGCGGATCGATCAATCCCGTCGGGCGAATCACCTGTTCGACGAAAACGCCGCCCGTCTGATTGAGCTCCCAGTTTCCCGGCGTGGCCGAGACCGAAACGGTCTGCGGCCGCATCGCGTCCCATTCCTCGAAACGCAGCGGGCGATTGTCCATGCAGGACGGCAGACGGAAACCATATTCCGCGAGCGTCGCCTTGCGGCGGAAGTCGCCCTTATACATCGCGCCGATTTGCGGAATGCTGACGTGGCTCTCGTCGGCGAAGACCAGCGCATTGTCGGGAAGATATTCGAACAGCGTCGGCGGCGGCTCGCCCGGCCTGCGGCCGGTGAGATAGCGCGAATAATTTTCGACGCCGGCGCAGGAGCCGGTCGCCTCCATCATCTCGAGATCGAAGCGGGTGCGTTGCTCGAGCCGCTGCGCCTCCACCAGACGCCCGGAACGGTGCAATTCGTCGAGCCGCGCGCGCAATTCCTCCTTGATCGCCTTGATCGACTGCAGCAGCGTCGGCCTCGGCGTCACATAATGCGAATTGGCGTAGACTTTGACGAATTCGAGGTCGACCGTCTTCTTGCCGGTCAGCGGATCGAATTCGGAGATCGACTCCACCTCATCGCCAAAGAAGCTGATGCGCCAGGCGCGGTCCTCATAATGGGCCGGGAAGATGTCGACGGTGTCGCCGCGCACGCGAAACGTGCCGCGGGTGAAATCGGCGCCGGTGCGGCGATAGTGCAACGCGACGAGATCGGTGACGAGCTGCCGCTGCTCCAGCTTCTCGCCAAGAGTCACCGAGAAGGTCATCGCCGTATAGGTTTCGACCGATCCGATGCCGTAGATGCAGGAGACCGACGCCACGATGATGACGTCGTCGCGCTCGAGCAGCGCGCGCGTCGCCGCGTGGCGCATGCGATCGATCTGCTCGTTCACCGAGGATTCTTTCTCGATATAGGTGTCCGAGCGCGGCACATAGGCTTCGGGCTGGTAGTAGTCGTAATAGGAGACGAAATATTCGACGGCGTTGTTGGGAAAGAAGCTCTTGAACTCGCCGTAAAGCTGCGCCGCGAGCGTCTTGTTCGGCGCGAGAATGAGCGCCGGACGCTGCACGCGTTCGATCACGCTCGCCATGGTGAAGGTCTTGCCCGATCCGGTGACGCCGAGCAGCACCTGGTCGCGTTCCTGCGCCGCGATTCCCTTGACCAATTCCTCGATCGCCGCCGGTTGGTCGCCCTTCGGCGTGTATTCGGAGACGAGGTCGAACCTTACGCCGCCTTCGGACTTCGCAGGCCGCTCGGGCCGATGCGGCGTCCAGGGCTTTTGGTCGCGAATGTTCGGATCGCCAAGGCGCAGCAGTTGCGCAAGGCTCTCGGCTGTCGCCTCAACGCCCCCGCCAGCGTGAAAGCCCTCGCCGAGGCCGTATTTCTCGATGTCCTCCTCGTCGAGGCCGTGGACCGAGGAGGCGTCATAGGCCGCCTGCGGCGCCTCGCCGAACCCGGGCGCGAGCGCCGGATTGAGGAGCTGCATGAGATGCGGGGCGAGCGGCGCGACCTCCGGCTTCGCCGCCTTGGCGCGCGTCGGCCGCGCAGGATCTCTGGGCTTTTTAGGGGGAGAGGCCATGGCCGCAATATGGGGGAGACGGCGGCGCGATGGAAGCGGACCTCCCCGCTTCCCGAATCTACTCCCTCTCCCGCGAAGTGGGGGAGGGTTGGGGAGGGGGCAAGTCAAATGCGCTCCGTTGGGGCAAACGACGGCGGCGGACTCGCGCCTCCGGCGCATAAAACTCTTGAAGCCAGCGCCACACAGGCATAGCATGTGTATAGAATTTGAGCATCATACACATGCGCACCAACATCGTCATCGATGACAAGCTGATGGAAGAGGCGCTGCGCGCGACGGGCCTCAAGACCAAGAAGGAAGCCGTCGAACTCGCGCTGCGGACGCTGCTGCGCCTTCAGCGGCAAAAGCAAATCCGAAGCCTGCGCGGCAAGCTCGACTGGCGCGGCGATCTCGACGCTATGCGCACGGATAAGAAAACAGATAAATGATCCTGGTCGATTCGAGCGTCTGGATCGACTATTTTCGTGGCGTCGTCTCGCCTGAGACCGATCGTCTGGACAGGTTGCTCCAGGAGGAATTGGTCGCAATCGGCGATTTGATCTTGACCGAAGTGCTGCAAGGCTTCGATCGCGACCGCGATTTCACCCGCGCCCAGAAATTCCTGACCACGCTGACGATCGTCGAACTCGGCGGAAAGGAAATCGCCCTGCGCGCGGCAAAAAACTATCGCAAGCTGCGCGGTCTCGGCGTGACGCCGAGAAAAACCATCGACACGATCATCGCCACGCGCTGCATCGAAAGCGATCTGCCGCTGCTCTACAGCGACAGGGATTTCGACCCCTTCGTCGAGCGCCTTGGTTTGCGCTCGGCGATGGCGTAGCGACGCTTCGCTCGCAGCGCCCGTTACTTGCAATGCTAAACGGTGACAGTTGGACAACGCCTCGGCCGCGCTATTTGCCTTGACGGGAGGCTGCGATGCGCCGAGGTCGATCGAGAATGAACAAGCTTTTCTCCAACACGCTCAAGATGGGCTTCGTGGCCAATCAGGTGATCGGCTTGCGGTTGATGAAGATCGCCACGGGCGGCGTGCGTGGTAGACGCGAGAGCAGGCTGATGGTCGTTGAAAAGATCAAAGCCGCCGCCGACGCCAGCATGGAGGCGGCGATGAGCGTCGCCGCTGGCCAGCCGCATCGCGCCGCCGACCGCGCCCTTGCGGTTTACGCCAAGCGGGTCAATCGCAATCTCTGGCGATTGTCGAAACGCTGAGCGGTTACTCCGCTTCCTCCAACTCCTCCCGCTCCGCCTCCAGCAATTTGGCGCGCGCCTCCGCCGCCTCGCGCTGGCGGTTCCACATGCCGGCGTAATGGCCGCCAAGCGACAACAGCGCCTTATGCGTTCCGCGCTCGACAATGCGGCCGTGATCCAGAAACAGGATTTCGTCGGCGTCGACGATGGTCGACAGACGATGCGCGATGACGAGCGTGGTGCGGCCGCGCGCGACCCGCCTCAACGCCTCCTGAATTTCATGTTCCGTCAGACTGTCGAGCGCCGACGTCGCTTCGTCGAGGATGAGGATTGGCGGACCTTTGAGAATCGTGCGGGCGATCGCGACGCGCTGCTTCTCGCCGCCGGAAAGCTTCAGCCCGCGCTCGCCGACCTGCGCGCCATAGGCCTCCGGCACGCTTTCGATAAAGCGGTCGATCTGAGCGAGCTGCGCCGCTTCGCGAACCTCTGCGTCGCTCGCATCCCACCTTCCATAGCGAATGTTGTAGCCGATCGAATCGTTAAACAGCACGGTGTCCTGCGGCACCATGCCGATCGCCGCCCGCAGACTTTCCTGCGTGACGTCGAGAATATTCTGCCCGTCGATCGCAATGCGCCCGCCTTGCGGCTCGTAGAAGCGATACATCAGGCGCGAGATTGTCGATTTTCCCGCGCCGGACGGCCCGACGATGGCGATGGTTTGTCCGGGCTCGGCTTCAAAGCTCACGCCTTTGAGGATCGGCCGGTTCGGCTCGTAGTGGAACCAGACATTGTCGAAAACGATCCGCCCTTCGCGCACGACGAGGGGGATCGCGCCGGGCTTGTCCAAGATCTCCGGGCTCTGCGCCAGGATCGAGAACATGGTCTCGATGTCGATGATCGCCTGCCGCACCTCGCGATAGAAGGTGCCCATGAAATTCAAGGGCTGCGCCAGCTGCCCCATCATAAGGTTGATCAGGACGAAATCGCCGACCGTATTGCGGCCGGCCTCGATGCCATAGACGCACATCACCATCATGGTGGTGAGGCCGATGATAAAGATCACCGTCTGGCCGGCGTTGAGCACCGCAAGCGAGACATAGGACTGCGTGCTCGCCTGCTCGTAGCGGATCATCGATCTGTCGTAGCGCTCAGCCTCGCGCCTTTCCGCGCCGAAATATTTGACCGTTTCATAGTTCAGCAGACTGTCGATCGCCTTCTGATTGGCGTCGGTGTCGCTGTCGTTCATCCTGCGCCGAATGGCGATCCGCCAATTTGTCGCGAGCGTCGTATAGAGAAAATATCCGGCGAGAGTCGCGACCAGGACGAGCCCGTAACGCCAGCCGAACTGATAGAGAAAAATGCCGAGCACCAGCGCCATCTCCAGCACTGTCGGGGCGCCCGTCGACATGATGAGGCGCGACAGCGTCTCGATGCCGTTGCGCCCGCGCTCAAGCACGCGCGTCAGTCCGCCGGTCTTTCGGCCGATATGAAACCGCAGCGACAGCTCATGCATATGCACGAAGAGATCGGTCGCCAGCCGACGCACGGCGTGCATCGCCACCGCCGCAAAGACGCCATCGCGCAGCTGCATCAGCACGACTGAAGCGATGCGGATTCCGCCCATCATCAAAGTGAAAAAGACCGCGGCGGCCGCCATTTTCCCAGCCACGCCGGGGCCGCCCTCGGCCAGGGCGTCCGTCGCCCATTTGAAAGCGTATGGCGTCGCGGCGTTGAACAGCTTGCTGACGATAAGCAGCGCAAAAACCGCGGCGACCCGAAGCTCGAGATCGCGGCGGCCACGAGGCCAAATGTAAGGCCACAAATGCCGTATCGTCTTGAAAAGAGAGGATTCCGACAATTGCTGTTCGGTACTGGGCTGGGGCGCCGCGTCTTCTATATCGACTGCGCTTGATTCGCCTTGATCAGGGTTCAGCATAGGTCTCCGAATGAATGGGCCACTGGCGCGACGTTTTGCGTCATATATGAGTTTTAGAAGGGATGCGCACCCCAAGCCGCAGCGCGGCGATAGCGTTGCTCGAGACTGCACATGCGAGAAATCAAGAATGTCTGCGTCTATTGCGGCTCCTCGATCGGCGCCGATCCGCGGTACACGGCGGCGGCGCGCGCATTGGGCGCGGCCCTCGCGCGCGCCAGGGTCGGCCTCGTTTATGGCGGCGGAGCCATTGGCTTAATGGGCGTTCTGGCAAAGGCCACGGTCGCCGCCGGGGGCGTTGTCACGGGAATCATTCCTGAATTCCTGGACCGACGGGAGATTCCCTTTACGGGCGCGACCGAGCTCGTCGTCGTCGACGACATGCACACGCGCAAGCGCCTGATGTTTGAACGCTCCGACGCCTTCATCGCGCTGCCTGGAGGCGTCGGCACTTTGGAGGAGCTGACCGAGCAACTGACCTGGATCCAGCTCGGCCGTCACACCAAGCCGCTGGTCATCGCCGACATCGGCGGATTCTGGCGGCCGCTGCTGTCGCTTTTCGCTCATATGCGGAACGAGGAATTCTTCGGCGAGGTCGATAACGTGCGCTATCTCGTGGCCGAACGCGTCGAAGACATTCTGCCGATGATTTTCGCGGCGGTCCGCCATTCGCCTGACATCAGCGAGACAGCAATCACTGAGCGGCTTTAGCGGTTTCACGGTCGTTGCGCGCGACGGACACCAGCAGCTTGTAGTTGATCGCGTCGACGAGCGCCTCGAAGGACGCGTCGATGACATTGGCCGAGACGCCGACGGTGGACCACCGCTCGCCCTCGCCGTCGGCGCATTCGACGAGCACGCGCGTCACCGCATCGGTGCCGCCCTGGAAGACGCGGACGCGATAGTCGACGAGCCGAACGTCCTCAATGAAGCGCTGATAGGCGCCAAGATCCTTGCGCAGCGCGAGATCGAGGGCGTTGACGGGGCCGTTGCCTTCGGCCGCGGAAATCCGGCTCTCGCCATCCACATTGATCTTGACGATCGCCTCGGCGCCCTGGTCCTCAAAACCGCCATTCCGGGCGAAGCGCCGATCGACCGCGACGCTGTAGCGTTCGATGTCAAAGAAATGCGGGGCCTCGCCGAGCACGCGCTTGGCCAGAAGAAAGAACGAGGCGTCGGCGCCTTCATAGGCGTAGCCTTGCGCTTCTTTCTCCTTCACCTCATCGAGAAGCCGCGCCAGACGCGAATCATCCTTGTCGAGGACGACGCCCAATCGGCCAAGCTCGGCCGCGATGTTCGAGCGCCCCGCCTGATCCGACACGAGGACGCGCCGCACATTGCCGACCGATTCCGGCGTGACATGTTCGTACGTGCGCGGATCGGTCAGCACCGCCGAGGCGTGAATGCCGGCCTTGGTCGCGAAGGCGCTGGCGCCGACATAGGGCGCATGGCGGTTCGGGGCGCGGTTGAGAAGCTCGTCGAGCGCGTGGCTGACCCGCGTCAGATGCGTCAGCTTCTCTTGCGTCACGCCGATCTCGAAGCGCTCGGAAAACTCGCTCTTCAGCAATAGTGTTGGAATGATCGTCGTGAGATTGGCGTTGCCGCAGCGTTCGCCAAGACCGTTGAGCGTGCCTTGAATCTGCCGCGCGCCGGCGCGCACGGCGGCAAGCGAATTCGCCACCGCCTGCCCCGTGTCGTCATGGCAATGCACGCCGACGCGGTCGCCTGGAATTTGCTTGACCACCTCCGCGACGATGCGCTCGACCTCGTGCGGCAGCGTGCCGCCATTGGTGTCGCAGAGCACGATCCAGCGCGCGCCTGCGTCATAGGCGGCCTTGGCGCAGGCGAGCGCATAGTCGGGGTTCGCCTTGAAGCCGTCGAAGAAATGCTCGCAATCGACCGCGACCTCCTTACCGCGCGCGACGGCGGCCTTTACGGATTGCGTAACGCTGTCAAGATTGTCTTCTTCCGTGGAACGTAAGGCGACGCGAACCTGAAAGTCCCAGCTCTTGGCGACAAAGGTGACGACGTCGGCGGCGCTGTCGAGAAGCGCCGCGACGCCCGGATCATTCTCGACCGAGCGGCCCTGACGCCGCGTCATGCCGAAGGCGGCAAAGCGCGCGCGCAGTTTCGGTCGCTGCGCGAAAAACTCCGTGTCGAGCGGATTGGCGCCGGGATATCCGCCTTCGACATAGTCGATTCCGATCTCGTCCAGCATGGCGGCGATCTGACGCTTGTCGTCGAGCGAAAAATCGACGCCCGTCGTCTGCGCGCCGTCGCGCAGCGTCGTGTCGTATAGCGTCAGCCGTTCCTTGGCTCGTTCTTCGGCCATCAATGCGCTCTCCCAGCGGCGGGCGCCGCCAGCTCCTTGGTCATCGTCGTATTGCCGAGCCATTGGCCGGCGATCGTTTTCATATTGCGCGTCGTGGCCACATAGCCGCGCGCGGCGAAAAAGTCCTGCGCCGCGTCGGAGGCCTCGACCGTCAGCATTGTCGTCCCGCGTGCGGCGGCGAGTTTTTCAATCGCCTCCGCCAGCGCCGACCCGACGCCCTTGCGCGCCATGTCGGGTCGCACATAGAGCATGTCGAACATCTTATTGTCGCGCAGCGAGGCGAAGCCGGCGATGTCCCCGTCGACAAGCGCGACGATGCTCAGCGCGTCCGCGAGGCGCGACGCGAAGGCCGCTTCGTCGTCAGCCGCGGACGCCCAGGCTTCGCGCTGCGCCTCGTCATAGTCATCGGCAGCAAGCGCCTCGACGCTGGCGCGAAAGAGCGCCGCGAGCCTTGCGGCGTCTGCGGGAAGAAAGGGCCGCAGGCCGGGCGTTTGCGCGCCGCGCGCCATCACACGATCTCGAACGCGCGCAGCAGATGCCAGGCGATGTAGGCGGCGAGCGCGAGGATCAGCACTTTGAACAGCAGATAGACCGCCCAATGACGTTTGAAGGGCAGCGTTTTTTTCCAGTCATCGTTGGACATATCGCGACCTCGCGGAACAAAC
>NZ_JAMRYX010000198.1 GCF_024448135.1 Methylocystis suflitae | reverse complement strand
TCTGGGGAGTTTACGTCCGGCACTCACAAATTTGCCCAGTCATAGAGACACCACGAAATTGGCCCGGCGCGTTGCGCGCGGGTGACGCTGCCGCTCTGACTAGACGCCACTCCCGTCTTGCCGGTCTTCCCTTCGTCGCGGACCATCGGGTCGTCCCCGCGCTGGAATGGCCAGTTCTCGAAGCATGATCATTGATAGGGGTTCAGATCATTCGAACGAATGAGGTTCCGTATGATTTCTGCTTTGTGTCAAGTCGAGGAATTCGTGCAGCGTCTGCAACGAGCGCCGCCTCTTCGGGTTTTGGGTATCCCCTGGCTACAGGGCTGCGTCACGTAATTTGAATGGGCCTAGGCACGCCGCAGTAGCGGCCAACAGATGAGGTTTCGGCTTCATACGTTCTGATCGACAAGAAAC
>NZ_JAMRYX010000197.1 GCF_024448135.1 Methylocystis suflitae | reverse complement strand
CGGGTCTGATGGCGTTTTCGACCGGGTTCGTATCCAGCTCGAGGCGGCCGTCCTCCAGGAACCTGGTGAGACCGGCCCAGTGGCTCAGCGCGTAGCGGATGTCCGTGGCCAACGTGGAGCCTGACGAGATCAGCGACAGTTGCTTCTCGAACCACGGTTTCAAGGCTTCGACGATGGGCGCGGAAAGCTTCTTACGCATCGCCAGCCGCGCTTCCGGCGCGCAGCCACGTATGTCGGCTTCGATGGCGTAGAGCGCGGCGATATGGCGGACCGCCGTCTCCGCGATCGGGGATTTTGTATTGCGCATGAGCTTGACGAAGCGGCGCCGCAAATGGCTCCAGCAATGGACCAGCGTCCATGGACCCTCATCGCGCTGTATTCGCGTGAGAAGCTCATAGCCGTCATAGCCGTCGCATTGCAGATAACGCCCGCGATAGCCACGCAGGAACCGCTCGGCATGTGCGCCGCCGCGCCCTGGCGCGTATCGGAAAAGCACGACCGGCGGATCCGTCCCACCATGCCCGCGATCATCCGACGCGATCGCCCAGAAGAAGCCCTTCTTCGTTCGACGACGTCCGGGATCGAGAACCGGAGCCGTCGTTTCGTCCATGAAGACCCGATCCGCAAAGGCCAGGCGCTTGGACATGTGATCAGCGATCGGCTGGAGATGAAAGCAGGCGCGACCCGCCCAATTGCCGAGCGTCGCCCGATCCAGAACGACGCCTTGGCGGGCGTAGATTTCGGCCTGCCGATAAAATGGCAGGTGATCGCCAAACTTCGCGACAATGACCTGGGCGATCAGCGCTTCAGTCGGCAGGCCACCGGGCACGACATGCTCGGGCGCATGCGCCTGCGCCACGGCGCTCGAGCAACGGCGGCACGCATATTTCGGGCGACGCGTCACCAACACGCGGAACTGGGCCGGGATCACATCGAGACGCTCGGAGACATCCTCGCCAATCATCGTCATCGGGCCGCAACCGCAGGGACACAGTGTGCTTCGCGGTTCGATCACGCGCTCAATGCGCGGAAGATGAGCCGGCAAC
>NZ_JAMRYX010000196.1 GCF_024448135.1 Methylocystis suflitae | reverse complement strand
GCCGCCGTCGCGCGCTTTGCTTGCGCCGTCTTGGGCGCCGTCATGGGCGCTGTCTTGGGTGCCGTCATGGGTAGAGCCGCTCCTTTCGCCAATCTTCGCCTGGCTCCGTCCGGAAAAAGCGGACGCGGTCGTGGAGCCGGAACGGCCGATCGGACCAGAATTCCATCGCAACAGGCGCAATTCGAAAGCCGCGCCAGTAGGGCGGGCGGGGAATGCCGCCAACCGCATATTTTGCGGCGAAGACGGCGACCGACTTTTCGAGCGCGAACCGGCTTTCCAGCGGGCGCGACTGTTGGCTCGCCCAGGCGCCGATGCGGGAGTCGCGCGGCCGGCTGGCGAAATATTCATCCGCCTCGGCGTCGCTGACGCGGCTGACGGGTCCGCGCAGCCGCACCTGCCGGCGAAGCGACTTCCAGTGAAAGAGCCCCGCCGCCTGCATGTTCGCCTCGAGTTGGCGCCCCTTGGCGCTCTCGGCGTTGGTGTAGAAGACGAAACCCTCTGGGGTCCATTCCTTCAGGAGCACCATGCGCGCGTCGGGCAGGCCGTGAGCGTCGGCCGTCGCCAAGACCATCGCCTCGGGATCGTTCGGCTCTTTGAGTTTGGCCTCCTCGAACCATTGGCCAAACAATGCGAAAGGTTCGGCGGCCTCGACAAAGTCACCCGGCGTTAACGCGTTCAAGCGAGAATCCTTTCTCAAGCCGATTCAAAGATCGGCGCATCAAAGGTGGCGCTTTGCACTTCCAGTGCGTCAGACATACCGCCGCTTGCGTCATTGCTCAAATGTCGCGCGGCGCAAGGCTCATCGTTCTGACGGCGACGGCCGGCGGGCTCGCCGGCTGTTCGATCGCCGTTCCCATGGCCTCGGACCCCTCCGTCATGTGGAATTCGGAGCGCGTCGCGTCGGACGTCACAAGCGCGATCCCAAAATCTCCTCCCAAACTGTCTGGCGCGCTCGATTCGGAAGATCAGCGCCGGGCCATCGCCGCGCTGAGCACCGCGCTCGACCCGCAAGGCAGCGGCGCGAGCGTCAATTGGGACAATCCGCAGAGCGGCGCCAAGGGCTCCTTCACCCCGGTCGGCCAGCCCTATCCGCTGGAAGGCAGAATCTGCCGCGCCTTTCATGGCGACATCGTCGTGAAAGAGACCGAGGAAAGCCTTCAGGGCGCGGCCTGTCGTGAAAAAACCGCCGAATGGGCGCTCACCGAGGTGAAGCGCTCCAGGAAAGGATGACATGTCGGCGCCCTTCGGCAAACGACTCATTGTGACGACCATCGCCGCGATCCTGGCGATTCCTGCCTTCTTTTTCGTCGCGCGCGCCATCACGGCCTGGAGGCAAGGCTATGACTGGGCGGAAATGGATTGGGACGACAAGGGCCGTACGTCGATCGCGGATTTCCTTCGCGCCGCTGACGTGGGCAAGCGGCCGGTCGACGTCAATGGTCAGTCTTGCGTCGAATATTTCATTTATAGGGACGGGATCACGGTGAAAATCGTCTGTCCGCAACGCCGAAGCTAAAGCAACACGCCCGGATTGAGGATGCCCTTGGGGTCGAGCGCCGCCTTGATGGCGCGCATGGCGTCGAGCGCGACCGGGTCCTTCGTTGCGCGCAAGAGATCGCGTTTCAGCCGTCCGATTCCATGTTCGGCCGAAATCGAGCCGCCGAACTCGTGCACGAGGCCGTGCACGATGGCGTTGACCTCCGCCCAATGCGCGATGAATTCCGCTCTATCGGCGCCGACAGGCTGCGAGATATTATAGTGGATGTTGCCGTCGCCCATGTGGCCGAAGGGAACCGGCCGCGCCAGCGGGAAAGCGGCGCGCAGCCTTTGCCCAGCCTCCTCGATGAAGCGCGGAATCGTATTCACCGGAACGGCGATGTCGTGCTTGATCGAGCCGCCTTCGCGCTTCTGGGCTTCCGACATGCTTTCGCGCAGCTTCCACAGCGCGCGCGACTGATCCAGCGATTGCGCGAGGATCGCGTCCTGCGCCAAGTTCGCGTCGATCGCCGCGGCGAGAATGTCGGCGGCGGCGCGCTCGGCTTCGCCATCGGCGAAGGCGGCAAGCTCGATCAGCGCATACCAGTCGTGCGGCTGCGCCAGAGGATCGCGCGTTCCGGGAATATGACGCAGGACGAGCTCGAGCCCCAATCGCGACACGAGCTCGAAGGCGTTAAGCATCGGACCCGCGCGGCCTTTGACGAAGTTCAGCAGCAAAAGCGCCTGGTCAGGATCGCGAAGCCCGAGAAAGGCCACGGCGTGGGAGCGCGGAGTCGGGAAAAGCTTCAGCGTCGCAGCGGTGATGACGCCCAGCGTGCCTTCCGAACCGACGAAAAGGCGCGTCAAATCGTAGCCGGTGTTGTCCTTGCGCAGGGCGCCGAGGGTCGAGAGCAGCCGTCCGTCGGCGAGCGCGACCTCGACGCCCAGCACCAAATCGCGCATCGAGCCATAGGCGAGGACATGCACGCCCCCGGCGTTGGTCGCGAGATTGCCGCCGATCGTGCAGCTGCCTTCGGAGGCCAGAGAGAGCGGGAAATAGCGGTCGGCGGCCTGCGCGGCGTCTTGCGCTTGCGATAGCGTTACGCCGGCCTCGACCGTCATCGCGTCGGCCGTCGCGTCGACGGCGCGAATCTGATTGAGCCGTTCGAGCGAAAGCACGACGGATGCGCCGCTTGGGTCGGGGGTTTGTCCGCCGACCAGTCCGGTGTTGCCGCCCTGGGGCGTTACGGACGCGCCGGTTTCATTGCACAGCGCCAGGATTCCGGCGACGTCATGTGCGGTTCTTGGCTTGAGAACGCAGAGCGCGCGGCCATGATAGAGGTCGCGAGGCTCAGCCAGGTAAGGGGACATCGCCGTCGCGTCCGTTACGACGGCCGCCTCGCCGACAATGGCCGCGAGACGAGAAAGCAAAAGAGGCGCGTCAGACCGAATGGCTGTCACAGGCAGTAAGATGCGCCCTTTTTGTCGCGCTGTCCTTAGCGATAGTTGCGGCGATCATCTTTGCGGCGGGCGTAGACATAAGCGCGCATGGCGACCGGCGCGCTTGCGAGGACGATACTGCACAATGTCGCGGCGATAAGCGCATTCATCATGACGTTCTCCTTCCAGACCACGGAAATCATTAGAATTTCCGCCTACGCTGGACCACTCGCAAATCCTATGCCTGATTTGGGCGCCCGGCAACTCCGCTTTGCCAGAACCCGGCCGCGCCTCGGCGTTTCTTGACCGTCCTGTGACATTCTTGGCACGCAAGAGCGACGCAGGCGCCGACAATTTCACCCAAGCAGACGCCGTTTTGCGGATTTGCGTCCGCTCGACTTCTCGAAAACGGCCACGATCTCGACATGCGCCGCATAGCGAAACTGGTCGAGCGGCGTGATCTCGCGGATGACGTACCCGCCTTTGAGCAAAATTGCGGCGTCACGGGCGAAACTTTGTGCATGGCAGGAGACGGCGACGACGATCGGAACTTCCGATTGCGCGATTTCTGCCGCCTGAGCGGCGGCGCCGGCGCGCGGCGGATCGAACACGACAGCGTCGAACCCATTGAGTTCATGGGCGCTGAGCGGACGCGTAAAGAGATCGCGGGCGATGCCTTCGAGCGCGCGCAGGCCTCGCGTCGCATGCGCCGCGGCGCGCATCGCCGCGAGTGCGGCGGCGTCCATATCATAGGCTTTCACCTGCGCGCGCCGCGCCAGCCGAAGCGCGAAGGCCCCGACGCCGCAAAACAGATCGGCGACGTTTTGCGCTTTCGCCGTCGCGCTCAGAACGCGCGCCGCGAGCGCTTCTTCGCCGGCCTGGGTCGCCTGCAGGAACACGCCAGGCGGAAGCGTGAGCGGCGCCTCGCCGATTTCGATCTGCGGCGCCCGGCGCAGCGCGATAAGCCTGCCGTGATTCGTCAGCCGCGCGAGATCATGCGCGTCGGCCGCGGCGATCAGCGCGCCGGTTTCTAAATCATTGAGCGGCCCGCCGCCGCGCAGCTCCACGTCGAGGCCGCCGAGGGTCGCCGTGACGGCGATGTCGAGCGGCTTGCCGCGCGACGCGAGAATTACGGAGATCGCGCGGGCGGCGGGCAGCGCGCCGCAAAGCTCGGGCGCGAGTACTGGACAGGCCTCGATCTCGACGATTCGATGCGAGCGCGCCGCCATATAGCCGACCCGCGCCTTGCCTGCGTCGAACCGGGCGTGGAACGTCACGCGCCGCCGGCCGGCGCCATGCGCGTCGACGGTCGGCGCGACATCGAGCGTCAGCCCCGCATTTGCGAGCGCCGTTTCGACGAGGCTGCGCTTCCAGTCCGCATAGGCGTCCGCGCGCAGCGTTTGAACGGCGCAGCCGCCACAATTCTCAAAGTGCGGACAGATCGGCGCGATGCGCTGCGGCGACGCTTCGACGATGTCGACGAGACGCGCGTGCTCGTCGTCGACCTCCGCCGTTACGGTTTCGCCTGCGAGAGCATAGGGCACGAAAACGCGACGAGCGCCAAGCAGCGCCACGCCCTCGCCGCGATGGCCGAGCCGCTCGATGACGAGACGCTCAACGCTCATGATCGCGCCGCATGAATCAGGAATTCGCGATTGCCGTCGCCGCCCTCGATCGGCGAAGGAATGACGCCGCTTACACGCCAGCCGAGAGCTTCGATGTCTCCTTCCGTGCGGGCGCAAACCTCTGTGTGAATTTTCTCGTCGCGCACCACGCCTTTCTTCACGGCGGCGCGCCCCGCTTCAAACTGCGGCTTGATCAGCGCGACAAGGTCGGCGCGCGGCGCGGCGAGCGAAAGAACGTGCGGCAAGAGCGCCGCCAGCGAAATGAAGCTGGCGTCGATCACGATCAGGCTCGGCGCCTCGGTCAAATGCGCCGGGGTCAGCGTGCGGGCGTCCTGTCCTTCCAGCGAGATCACGCGTTGATCTTCGCGCAGCCGCGCATGCAGTTGCCCGTGACCGACGTCGATCGCGACGACGTGACGCGCGCCGCGCGTCAGCAGAACGTCGGTGAAGCCCCCCGTCGAGGCGCCGACGTCGAGACAGAAGCGCCCGTGAGGGTCAACGCCAAACTGGTCGAGCGCATGCGCAAGCTTCACGCCGCCGCGCGACACCCAGGGGTAGGCCGCGCGCGCGACAATATGCGCGTCGGCGGCGATTGGCTCGGAGGGCTTTTTGACGATGCGGCCGTCGACGCTCACGAGGCCGGCTTCGATCGCCTCGCGCGCCTTGGCGCGACTCTCGAACAGCCCTCGCGCATGGAGCGCCGAATCGGCGCGGGTCCCGGCCAAGTTCACTCTCCCGTCTGCAGCAGCGAGCCGGCGCGCCGCGCGCTTTTCAGCAGCAGGCCGAACGCCGCCGATGCGGCCGCGAACAGAAAGACGTCGATCGCAAAGCCTTGCGTCAGCAGATCCCAGCGGATGACGTGATCGATCAACACGCCGCGCAGCCCTTCGAACACATAGGTCGGCGGCAGCATCCAGGAGACCGGCTGCAGCCAGTTGGGCAGCGTGGTCACCGGATAATAGACGGCGCCGAGCGGCTGCACGAAGAACATCAGCGACCAGACAAGATTTTCCGCGCCAAGTCCAAAGCGCAGCAGAATGCCGGAGACGAAGAGGCCGATGCTCCAGGCGAAGAACATCAGCACGACGAAGAAGGCGGCGAAAGCGATCCCGAGCGCCCAGAGATTGAAGCCGAAGAACAGGATCGCCATGATCGTGACGGGAAGCACGCCGACGGCGAGTCGAATGAGGCTCATGGCCACAAGCGCGCCGACGAACTCCGCCGGCCGCAGCGGGCTCATCAGAATGTTGGGTAGATTGCGCGACCACAATTCCTCGATGAAGGAGAAGCAGAAGCCCTGTTGTCCGCGCAGCAGAATGTCCCAAAGAAGAATGGCGCCGATCAGCGTGCCGGCGGCTTGCGCCGCCCCGCCCGGCGCCGCGAGAGCGCCGGCGCGCACGAGATAGGTTTGCAGAAATCCCCAGGTGAGGAGCTGAATGGCCGGCCAATAGATGATGTCGAGCACGCGCGTGTAGGACGCGCGTAAGAGATAGGCGTAGCGCAGCACCATCGCGCCGATGCGCTTGAAGGAAACATTCATGCCGAGGCCCCCTCGACACGGCCGCGGGCGACGTCGAGAAACACTTCTTCGAGCGTGTCGCGGCCGTAGCGCGCCAGGAGGCTTGCGGGCGAATCGTCGTCGACGAGCGTCCCGTCCTTCAACATCAGCACGCGGTCGCACAGACGCTCGACCTCGCTCATATTGTGGGAGGCGAGCAGGATCGCGCAATTATGCGTGCGCCGATGCGCTTCGAGACGCGTCCGTACCCAGTCGGCCGTGTCGGGGTCGAGCGACGCCGTCGGCTCGTCCAGCAGCAGGAGCTGCGGGTCGTTGATCAGCGATTTGGCGATGGCGACGCGCGTTTTCTGGCCTGCGGACAGGCGTCCGGTCTGCCGGTCGAGAAAATCGCCCAGCGCCAGATCCTTCGCAAGCTGCTCGATCTTCGCGTCGAGATCCGCGACGTCGTAGAGCATGCCGAAGACGCGCAAATTCTGCCGCACAGTGAGGCGATGCGGCATGTCGACATAGGGACTTTCGAAGTTCATCCGGCCGAGCGCGCCATAGCGTTCGCGCGACATGTCGCAGCCGAAAGCGTGGACCGAACCTTGCGTCGGTTCGATCAGCCCCATCACCATGCCGATCGTCGTGGTCTTGCCGGCGCCATTGCCGCCGAGCAGGCCGGTGACGGAGCCTGCCTCCAGCGAGAAATCGAGCGGGCCGACGACTCTACGCTTGTCATAATTCTTGGAAAGGCCGGCGACGGCGAGCGTCGGCCTTGGCGCGACTGCATTTTGGGACATGGAGGTTATTAAGCTCGCCGCGGGCCGCCTCGCAAGGGCGTCACGTCTGGCAGCAGGGACAATAAAACGTCGAGCGGCCGGATTGAACGACGCGCGTGATCGTTCCCTTGCAGCCGGGCGTCGGGCAGGCGGCGCCTTCGCGGTCATAGACGCGGAAACTATGCTGGAAATAGCCGAGCGAGCCGTCGATCTGGCGATGATCCCGTAAGGACGAGCCGCCCGCCTTTAGCGCATCCGTCAAGACGTCCTTGATCGCCTCCGGCAGCCGCGCCAGCGCCGCCGTTGGCCGGCCGCTGGCGAGAACGAGCGATCCCGCGGCGCGCAGCGGCGAAATATGCGCGCGATGCAGCGCCTCGCAGACGTAGATATTGCCCAGGCCGGCGATCAGGCGCTGGTCGAGCAGCAGCGCCTTCGCCGGCGCCGCGCGTCCGCGAAAGGCGTGGGCAAGGAATGCGGCGTCGAGCGCGCCATTCAAAGGCTCGACGCCGAGGCCGCGAAAGAGCTTGTCTTCGTCGACTGCATGCGTGGCGATGAGCAGCATGTAGCCGAAACGGCGCGGGTCGTTGTAGACGACGCGCCGCCCATGATCGAGATGCAAGACGACATGGTCATGCGCGGCGTTTTTGTCGCGCTTGTGGTGAAACGCGCCTGGCGTTTCTTCATCGATCCGAAACGAGCCGCTCATGCCAAGATGCATGATCAGCGAATGGCCGTCGTCGAGATCGACGAGGAGATATTTCGCGCGACGGCGAAGGTCGAGAACGCGCCGGCCCTGAAGACGCGCGGCAAAGCGTTCGGGGAACGGAAAGCGCAGATCGGGGCGCCTCAGCTCGACGCGCTCGATCGTCGCGCCGACGAGCGCGGGCGCCAATCCCCGTCGCACGGTTTCGACTTCGGGCAGCTCTGGCATAAACTAAGGTAGACCCCGTCAAGGAGCCGGCGGGCTGGATTGGCGCGGGCGTAGCCACCGGCTCGGCGACAGGCTATACCGTCCCCTTCCTTCCTCGTCACCCGAGCGCCTGATGATTGATCGAACTTCCGAGCGAGAGGGCTCGACCCATTTCGGCTATTCCGAGGTTCCCTTGAACGAGAAGCAGGGCCTCGTCGACGACGTCTTCCACAAGGTTGCGCGGCGCTACGATATCATGAACGACCTCATGTCGGGCGGTATGCACCGGCTGTGGAAGGACACGCTCGCCGCCAAGGTCAATGCGCGGGGGCGCAAGGGCTTTCGCCATCTCGACGTCGCGGGCGGCACGGGCGACGTCGCTTTTCGCATCGCCGCCGACGCCGCGCATGACGCGGAAATCGTCGTGCTCGACATCAATGGCGACATGCTGGAAGTGGGCCGCGATCGCGCGCGAGATCGCAGCCTTTCCGGCGTCGAGTTCGTGCAGGCCAACGCCGAATCGCTGCCTTTTCCCGACGCGCATTTCGACAGCTACACGGTTGCTTTCGGCATTCGCAACGTGCCGCGCATCGACGTCGCCCTTGCCGAAGCCCATCGCGTGCTGAAGCCCGGCGGCCGGTTCCTGTGCCTTGAGTTTTCGCAGGTCGCCGTTCCGGGCCTCGACAAGCTCTACGAAGCCTATTCGTTCAACGTCATTCCGGCGATCGGCAAGCTTGTCGCGGGAGATTCGGAGCCCTACCGCTATCTCGTCGAATCGATCCGCAAATTCCCCAGCGCGGAAGAATTCGAACGGATGATCCGGAAGGCGGGCTTTCGACGCACGGGCTTTGAGCGGTTGACGGGCGGCGTCGTCGCGATCCATTCCGGCTGGAAGAGCTGATCTCAAAAGAGCGCGCTGCGAAAAAGCGGGATCCGGTTTTTCGCGTAACGCCGCGCTCTAATCTTTGGCTTCGATCACCTTATCTGGAGTTTGGGCGATTCCGCCCGAATGAAGCGTGATCTAAAGAGCGGCGGCGTTCGTGATCCTTGGCGTCGGTCATTTCTATCGTCTGGCGCGCGCCGGCTACATCATGGCGCGCGAAGGCGTCTTTGCGCTTCTCGATCCGGCGCTTCTGCCGCCGGCGGCGGGGCCGCTCGTGCGCTTCGCCAATCTCTTCGCGGGCGGCAAGCGCGACGGCGCCGGGACGGCGCTGGTGCGCGCGCTGGCGCAGATCGGCCCCTCCTATGTGAAGCTCGGGCAATTTCTGGCGACGCGCCCCGACATCGTCGGGGGCGAGATCGCCGATGCGCTGACCGCGCTGCAGGACCGGATGGAGCCGTTCGGCCGCGACAAGGCCGTCGCGATCGTCGAAAAGGCGCTGGGCCGCAGCATAGACGAGCTGTTTGTGTCTTTTGGCGAGCCTGTCGCCGCCGCGTCCGTCGCGCAGGTGCATATGGCCCAGGCGCAATACAAGGAGGGCGTGCGCAAGGTTGCGGTGAAAGTGCTGCGCCCGGGCATCGAAGGCCGATTCGCGCTCGATCTGCGCGACATGTATCGCGTGGCGCGATTCGCTGAGCGCTATTCCTCCGAAGCGCGCCGGCTGCGTATGATCGAGGTCGTCGATACGCTCGCGCGCACCGTAAGGCTTGAAACCGACTTTCGTCTCGAGGCGGCGGCCGCGTCCGAATTCGCCGATAATGTCGCCGGCGATCCGGAGATTCACGTGCCCGCCGTCGACTGGAGCCGCACGGATCGCGAAGTGCTGACGCTCGAATGGGTCGACGGCGTTCCTCTCTCGGATATCGAGCGGGTTGCCGCCGAGGGCTACGACCTCAAGGCGATCGGCCGCAACGTGCTGCAGTCATTTCTGCGCCATGCGATGCGCGACGGTTTTTTTCACGCCGACATGCATCAGGGCAATCTCTTCGTCGACAAGCGGGGCCGGCTCGTCGCCATCGACTTCGGCATCATGGGCCGGCTGGGATTGAAGGAGCGCCGGTTCCTCGCCGAGATTCTCTACGGCTTCATCATTCGCGACTACAAGCGCGTCGCCGAGGTTCATTTCGAGGCGGGCTATGTTCCCGCCGCCCATTCCATTCAAGAGTTTGCGCAGGCGCTGCGCGCCATCGGCGAGCCGATGCACATGATCAACGCCGCCGATATTTCGATGGCGCGTCTCTTGACCCTGCTCTTCGAAGTGACGGCGCTGTTCGACATGCGCACGCGCACCGAGCTGGTGCTGCTGCAAAAGACCATGGTCGTCGCCGAGGGCGTCGCCCGCGCCTTCGATCCCAAGCTCGATATATGGAAGACCTGCGATCCGGTGGTGCGCTCCTGGATCGAGGAGAATCTTGGCGTAAAGGCGAAGATCGAGGACGCGAGCAGAAGTCTTACGGAGCTGGCGAAGCTCGCGACGCGCCTGCCGCAGACGCTGCAGGAAGCCGAAACGGCGATCCAGCGGGTGAGCGAAATGTCCGAGCGCGGCGTGGATCTTTCGCCGCACTCGATCGAGGCGCTGGGCGAGACGCGCCGGCGCTCCGACAGGACGATGCTGATCGGTCTCGCCTTAGTGCTCCTTGCCGCCATGTGGATATTCGGGCGCTAATCTCAAGGCCTTGGCGTAACGCGAAGATTCGTCTCGGGCGTCGGCACGTCGCCCTGCTCCTTGAGCGACGGCCTTTCAGTCCACTTCCACAAAAAACGCCGCCCCCATTAACAATGGCGGGCGGCGCTTTGTTTGGTCGACAACCGACGCGGCGTCTATTTCACCCCGACAAGCTCCACGTCGAAGATCAGCCAGGCGTTCGGCGGAATGACGCCGCCGGCGCCGCGCGCGCCGTAGCCGAGTTCTGGCGGAATGACGAGCGTGCGCTTGCCGCCGACCTTCATGGTTTCCACGCCCTCGTCCCAGCCCTTGATCACCTGGCCCTGGCCCAGCGGGAATGCGAACGGCTCACCCCGATCGCGCGAGGAGTCGAATTTCTTGCCCTTCTCGCCATTGTTGTAGAGCCAGCCCGTGTAGTGCACGACCGCGGTCTGGCCGATCTTGGGGGTCGCGCCCGTCCCGACCTTTGTGTCCTTGTACTGAAGGCCGGTAAGGCTTTTCGTCATCTGCTCTTCAGTGCGCGCTTCAACGGTGAGCGCGAGGCTCGCGACTGCGGCAAATGCGGCCAGAACCGCTTTGGAGACAAGGCGCATCTTTCGTTCCTCCAGCTTGTTTGAATCGCCGATCGAGCGCCTCAGGTCGAGGAAACCCGAACCTATTCCAGCACGCCAGTGTCGCGGGCGAGTTGCAGCAAATCCTTCTGCGGCCGCGCGCCGACGTGGGAGATGATCTCCGCCGCGGCGAGCGCGCCGAGCATCGCGCTGCGTTCATGCGGCAAGTCCTGCGTGTAGCCGGCGAGAAAACCGGCGGCGAAGAGGTCGCCGGCGCCGGTCGTGTCGACGACCGCATCGACAGGACAGGCCGGCGCGGCGAGGGCGCTCGCGCCATTCGCCACGACGCAGCCCTTTTCCGACCGCGTGACGACGCCAAGCAGCCCGTCTTCGGCGCGCAGCGCCGCGAGGGCCGTCTCGAAATCGCCGGTTTGATAGAGCGCGTGCAATTCGCTTTCATTGGCGAAAACGATGTCGACGACACGGTCGCGAATGAGAGATAGAAATTCGCCGCGATAGCGATCGACGCAGAAACTGTCGGAAAGGGTAATCGCCACCTTGCGTCCGTTGGCGCGCGAGATCTTCGCCGCCTTCAGGAAAGCCTCCTTGGCGCCCGGCGGGTCCCAGAGATAGCCCTCCATATAGAGGACCTTCGCGCGCGCGACCGTCTCCTCGTCGATGTCCGAGGGGGCGAGCGCCTGACAGGCGCCCAGAAACGTGTTCATCGTGCGCTGACCGTCCGGCGTCACGAAAATCAAGCAGCGCGCGGTCGCGGCGCCGTCGGCGGCTGCCGGCGTGTCGAAGGCGACTCCGGCCTTGCGGATGTCATGCGCGAATTCGCGCCCCGCGTCGTCCTCCTTGACCTTGCCGACGAATCCCGCGGCGCGCCCCAGGCTCGCAAGGCCCGCCATGGTGTTGGCGGCCGAGCCGCCAGAAATAACCGTCGTCGGGCCCATCGCTGTATAAAGTTCAGCGGCGCGCGCTTCGTCGACCAGCGTCATCGAGCCTTTGCGCAGTCCAGCCTGCAGCAAATCATCGTCCTCGGCGCGCGCGATCGTGTCGACGATGGCGTTGCCAATGCCCAGAACGTCAAATGATAAGGTCATGAGCGTCGTTAATCCGTTTAGCGTAGGCAATCGGGCGTCTGCGCGCCGCTGGCGCGTTGTCTAGCATTGCGCCGCGGTTCCGTCGATCACATGCGAGGCATGCGCGAAATCCACGACGTGATGCGGCCGAGCGCCGCGCCGTCAAAATATGGATTTGCGGCTATCTGCTGATCGGCGACAGGATCACTTCGATGACGATGACGAACAGCGCCGCCGCGAAGAAGGCCGGCGCCGGGCGCAGCGACACGTGCCGGAACACGAAGGCGTACATGAACACCATCCAAATCAGAATCGGAAAGAGCAGAAAGCGCAGCAGCTTTTCGGTCGGCAAGGGCGGCGGCAGGGCGATGCCGAAGAGGAGGTGCAGGACAGTATAAGCGAGCGCCCCAAGCCCGCTCATGATGGCGAGCGCCGTGGCGGTGCGCTGAAACTTTGCGTCCTCTTTCAGAACGCGCAGCAGACCGTAAGTTCCGCCGTAGAGAAGGACCACGCTCATCACGCCGTAGATCAGGCTCCCGAGCAGCGAGTGGTTGAACGACTGCGCGATCGCCTGAAGCACGCCATAGGCGCCGAAAGCGCCCCACATCAATTCGCGCGAATCCGGCAGCGAGAGCTGCGACGCTTCGAGATTGATCATCTTGAGCACGGTCTGCGGCGTCTGCTGATTGAGAAGCGGAATATTGATCTGCATGGAGAGCGTTTCCGTTTTTGGCGTGGGAGAAGGCGAAAGCCCTACCCGCATTGGAAGCGAAAAGTCGTGCGGCCCAGCGCGCCGCAAGAGCGCTGGCCGGGCCGCACGACCAATTGGCGCCTATCTACCATGCTTTCACGGAGCGCGGAAATACGGCGATTCTCATGGTGCAGCGCAAACCGGCAGGTTAACGCAGGCGCCGGCTCCAATCCTCGCGCGCAACCACCTCGACGATGCGCCGCGCGGCGTCGCGCCAGGCGACGCGCAAGACCTGGTCCGGTTCGGCGGCCCGGCGGCCGTCGAGAAAGTCGGCGACCGTCTCGGCCAGCGCCTTGGCGTCATTGACGCGAAAATAGAGCGCGCCGGCCCCTCCGACCTCGCGAAATACCGGGATATCGCTGCAGATCACCGGGCGGCCGCGCCGCGCCGCCTCGACGATCGGCAGGCCGAAGCCTTCCGCATAGGACGGGAAGATCAGCGCCGCCGCGTGATCGTAGAGAAACGAAAGCTCGTCGTCGTCCGCGTCGTCGAACCAGAACAGCCGACGACCGAATTCTTTGTGTTCGAGAATTTCGCTCGCCACCGCTTCTTCAAACCAGCCGCGCCGACCCACGACGATGAGCCGGACGTCGCGCCCTCTCGCCCAGAGGTCTTCAAAGGCGCGAAGGGCGACGCGCTGACCCTTGCGCGGTTCGATCGTGCCCACGGCGAGAAAGACCGGCGCATCGTCGGCGACCGCCGCTTTGATCTTGTCGCGCGGCGCGGCGTCTGCGCGCAGCGCAAGATCGGAGCCGCAGTGAAACCAGCCGATCTTGAGACCGGGACGATGCGGCAGCCCTTGCGCAGCGACATAGTCAGCGAGTTCGTCGGCGACCGTTCGCGAAATCGCCAGAAAACTGTCGCTCTCAAGGAGCGCCTTGCGCAGCCAGGCGCGATAGCGCGGCACCGTCACTTCGTGGCAGGCGTGCGGATAAAGCTCTGGAATGAGATCGAAGATGCAGGTGACGACCTCGCCGCCCTCGTCCCGAATCTTCGCGAAAATCGGCGCGAGTTCGTCGAAGGCGTTCCAGCTGTCGGAAAGCATCAGAAAGCGGTCGCCGCCGGCGATCGCGATCTCGGAGTCTGGCGAGGCGTCGCCGCCGACGAGCTCCGCGACGAAGCCGTTGGCGGTCAGCAGCCGGCCGGCTTCGCAGCGAACCGCCACCGCGGGCAGGTCGAAGCTTTCGCCGCTATAGAGGCCGCGCGTCACTTCCTTGACGACGCGCTGAATGCCGGTGCCGGCGTCGCGCTTGATCGTTCCCGTCACATCGACCAGCAGCCTTCGCGCCGGCAGCGGCGCGCCTCGAACGGCCGGAGCGCCCTCACCGAACGTCGATGGCGTCGTCGCGTCGGGCGGCGGCGGGCGAAAACGCGCGACGAGAGCGTTCGCGGCGTCGGCGAGGAACGCTTCGATCGGTCGCAGAAAGCGATAGATGTGGCCGGAGACCGAGTAGATCAGCCGATAGCGCTCATGAGTCAGATGCAGGAGTTCGGCGCGCAAATGTTCGAGCTGAAATTCGAGCAGGCGGGTGCGTTCGCGCTCCTGCTCCGGATCTCGGCTTTGCCGCTCGCTCATGACGTCGCCGTTGCGGCCTGCGTTTGGGCTGCGCGGGCGTCGTCGAGAAGCGCCTGCAGCATGTCGTCGATGTCGTGGCGGGGACGCCAGCCCGTCGCTTCGGTCAGCCTCGTCGCGTCGCAGGCGACGCTGGCGATGTCGCTTTGGGGGCGCAGCAGCGCCGGATCGATCTCGATCGCAAATTGAGCCCTGGCCCGCCCCCGCAACCGCTCGAGCAGCGCTTCCAGGCTATGCGCCGTTCCGGAGGCGATGTTAAAGATCGAGACGGAGGCGGGCAGATCCGGCGCTTTTTCGATCAGCCGCATATAGGCGTCGACGACGTCGCGCACGTCGAGGAAATCGCGGGCCTTGGAGAGATCGCCGACCATGAGTCGCGGCTCGGCCCGGCCGGTCTCGATCGCCGCGATCTGCGCGGCGAAGGAGGCGAGAGCGAAGTTGCGATTGCGCTGGCCGGGACCTGAATGATTGACCGGCCGCGCCACAACGAGCCGCCCTTTGGCAGCCAGCAGATCGGCAAGCGCGCTCTCGGCGGCGACCTTCGAGCGGCTGTAGAAGTCGAGCGGCCGCAACGGGGCGTCCTCGTTCAAGACCCCGTCGCGAAAGCTCGCGCCATAGGCGGCCGCCGTCGAGGCGAAGAGAAACGCCGCCGTCGGGCAGTGACGTGCGACCGCCGAGCCGAGCGCGAAGGAGCCGTGAAAATTCGCCCGCCAGGTCATTTCGGCGGCGTGCAGCGCCTGACCGATCGACGCCTGACCCGCGAGATGCACGACGAGATCGGGACGCACCCGCGCAATCAGCGCGTCGATCGCCGGTTCGTCGGTGAGGTCGGCGGCGGTCGCTTCAAAGGCTGGATGGCCGCCGCGTTCGCCGGGACGCAGCAGCAGCGACAGCGTCGCCTGCGGATAGGCCGCGGCCAGCGCCGCGCAGAGGTGGCTGCCGACAAATCCGGCGCCGCCCGTCACCAAGATGCGCTCGAAGGCGGCCATCGCGGGCGCCCTTTTCAGGTTAGGCGGACTCGCGCCGCAGCCGCGCAAGATCGGCGTCCACCATCTCGCAAATCATCTCGCGAAGATCGATCTCCGGCTTCCAGCCGAGAACCTTGCGCGCCTTGCTGGAGTCGCCAAGCAGGACGTC
Source organism: Methylocystis suflitae (assembly GCF_024448135.1). GTDB lineage: Bacteria > Pseudomonadota > Alphaproteobacteria > Rhizobiales > Beijerinckiaceae > Methylocystis > Methylocystis suflitae. The sequence continues at coordinate 19,918 of NZ_JAMRYX010000196.1, read as the reverse complement.
CACCTCGGCCGGACGATAGAACGCCGGGTCGATGATGACGAATTTCTCCATGTCGAGGCCGGCGTGCTCGAAAGCGATGTGGCACATATCGCGCACCGTGGTGGTGACGCCGGTGGCGACGACGTAATCGTCCGGCTTCTCCTGCTGCAGCATCAACCACATGGCGCGCACGTAATCCTTGGCGTGCCCCCAGTCGCGCTTGGCGTCGATATTGCCGAGCCGCAACTCCGTGGCGAGGCCGAGTTTGATCGCGGCGACGCCGGTCGTGACCTTGCGGGTGACGAATTCGACGCCGCGCAGCGGGCTTTCATGATTGAAGAGAATGCCCGAGGAGGCGTGAAGGCCGAAGCTCTCGCGATAGTTCACGGTGATCCAGTGGCCGTAGAGCTTCGCCACGGCATAGGGGCTGCGCGGGTAGAAGGGCGTCTTCTCGCTCTGCATCGGCTCCTGGATGAGCCCGTACATTTCTGAGGACGACGCCTGGTAGAAGCGCGCTTTGGGCGCGCCGAGCCGCATCGCCTCAAGCACGTTGGTCACGCCGACGCCGGTGACGTTCGCGGTGAGGAGGGGCTGGCGCCAGGAAGACGCGACATAGGACTGCGCCGCGAGATTATAGATTTCGTCCGGCTGAACGTCCTGCACGGTGCGCAGCAGGCTTGAGAGATCTGCAAGATCGGCGTCGTGCAGATTCAGCTTGCCGCTGATGCCGAGCCAACGCAGGCGATGGTCCTCGACGCCCCGGTGCGACGAGCGCCGCACCACGCCATGCACCTCATAGCCCTTGTCGAGTAGAAACTGGGAGAGATAGGCGCCGTCCTGTCCTGTAACGCCGGTCACCAGCGCGCGCTTGGTCATTAATGGTCCTATTCAAATTGGCCGGCGGCCGTGGCGAAGGCGAAACCCCCGCAGCCGCGCGCCCTCCGGGCGTTTCTCGACCTAGCGCGGGCGCAAAAGGGCGCGCGCGACGCAATTACAGAATCAGGGCGCCTGAAGCAAGAGCGTGGGCAAGAACAGGCCGGACGGCGGCAGGCGCCGCCGTCGGCAGCGGAGAGAACGGCGTTGGTCCGCTTACGCCGGCTTGTCGGGCGGCGGCAGTTTGCCTTCAGGCGTCGCCTTGTCGATCACTTCCGGCAAATACTGGGCGAGAAGCGCTTTCGCCTTGTCGATGTCGACGCCGGCGTTCTTGGCGATTTCCATCAGCTTGTCGGCGTTGACAACCTTGCTGATGTCCATCTCGCTGATCTTTTCATTCGGGCCGAGGCCGATCCAGGAATGGATCTGCTTCCCCAGTCCGGAATTCTCGAAATTCTTGACGACGCCGTCGAGGCCGCCCTGCTTCTCCACATAATCCTTAATAAGGTTTAGGGCTTCGGCGCCGATCACGCCGCCCGCGATCGCTTTGAGCCAACTCATGGTCATTCTCCCTTTTTCAAAAAGCGCGCGCCTTGCGCCGCGCTAGCTGAGATAAGGCAGGGCATAGGCTTTACAATGGCAGGGGATCGGGCAGCCGGTCGCCGACACAGCCTAAGGCCTTCATTCAAATAGGAGATCCTCCTTGCGTTCGCCCCAGCGGCGGATTTCCGCCCAAATGTCCTGAGCGCTTTCAGCATAGCGGAAAAGATGACGGTCTTGCGCGTCGATCACGCCCTCGTCGAGCAGGAATTCGACGTCAAAGGCGCGTCGCCAATAGTTTTCCCCCACGAGAATAATCGGGATCGGCTTGACCTTGCCCGTCTGCACAAGCGTGAGCGTCTCGAATAATTCGTCGAAGGTGCCAAAGCCCCCCGGAAAGGCGACCAGCGCCCGCGCGCGGAGCATGAAATGCAGCTTGCGCAGTGCGAAATAGCGGAAGCGCAGGCAAAGCGATGGCGTGACATAGCTGTTGGGCAACTGCTCGTGCGGCAGGGTGATGTTGAGCCCCACCGTCTCGGCCCCGGCTTCGAAGGCGCCGCGATTCGCCGCCTCCATAATGCCCGGTCCGCCGCCGGTGACGATCGCGAGGCGCGGCCAGTCTCCGCTCTCGCGGGCGGCGCCGACGAGCCCGCCGAACTCGCGGGCGATCTGATAATAGCGCGAATTTTCTCGGGCGCGCTTTGCCGCCGTCAGCTGTCTGGCGAGGGTCGCATCCTCGGGATTTGCCGTCGCCAGCGCCTGCGATTCGGCGAGGCGGCTTTCCGCTAAGGCGGGCTCGACGATGCGAGTCGAGCCGAAGACGACGATCGTATCGGTGACGCCATGGCGTCGCAGCAGCAGTTCGGCCTTGAGATATTCCAGCTCCAGTCGGGGACCGCGGGCTTCGGCCGAGGTCAGGAAATGAATGTCCTCGTCGGCCTTGCGATAGGAGGGACTGGAGAGGATCGCCTGCAGCCGCTTGGCGGCGGCGAGGTCAGGGATGTGCGGCGCCGGCAGTCCGGACGGCGTCCGCTCATCGGGCTCGGACCGACTTCGCTCTTCATCGCTTGCGCTCAATCATGCTCTCCTTGGCGCTTTTCTTTATTTCCATATACGTCCGGCGTATATGACCCGCCGGACGCCGAAAGGCGAAGATTGGTCGAGGAGCAGGGCGAGAGCGCATGGCCGGGCATAGTCAATTCAAGAATATCATGCACAAGAAGGGTAAGCAGGACGCGATCCGCTCCAAGCTGTTTTCGAAGCTTGCCCGAGAAATTACCGTCGCCGCCAAGATGGGCCTGCCCGACCCGAATATGAACGCGCGGCTGCGGGCAGCCGTTCTCGCGGCCCGGGCGGAGAATATGCCGAAGGACAATATCGAGCGCGCGATCAAGAAGGCCTCCGGCGCCGACGCCGAAAATTATGATGAGGTGCGTTACGAGGGTTACGCGCCCGGCGGCGTCGCGGTGATCGTCGAGGCCCTGACCGACAATCGCAACCGCACGGCCGGCGAGGTGCGCTCCTATTTCACCAAGGCCGGCGGTTCGCTCGCCGAGACCGGCGCCGTCTCTTTCATGTTCGACCGCGTCGGCCTCGTCGAGTTCGACAAGAAGGCGGCGACGGAGGACGCGATGATGGAGGCGGCGATCGACGCCGGCGCCGACGACGTCTCGACGACCGACGAAACGCATGAAGTGATCACGTCCGTCGAATCGCTGCGCGACGTCGCCAAGGCGCTCGAGGAGAAATTCGGCGAGCCCCGCAAGGCGGCGCTCGTCTGGCGCCCGCAGAACACGATCAAGGTCGACGATGACTCGGGCGAGAAGATCCTCAAGCTCGTCGGCGCGCTCGAGGACAATGACGACGTGCAGAACGTCTACGCCAATTTCGAGGTTTCCGACGCGCTCGTCGCCAAGCTCTCGGGATAACCCGGCGATGGGGCGATGACGCCGATCCGCGCCGGGGTGAGAGATGCACAATAAGCGAGGCTATCACCACGGGTCGCTCAAACAGGCGCTGATCGACGCCGCTCTTGAGATTCTCGCCGAAGGCGGACCATCGGCGCTGACGCTCACCGAGGCGGCCCGACGCGCCGGCGTTTCGCCCGCCGCCCCTTACCGCCACTTCAGCGGACGCGACGCGCTGATGAGCGAGCTGGCGCGCCGCGGCTTTGAGACATTTGGCGCACGGATTGAAACGGCATGGGACGAAGGCCGGCCCGACGCCAAGAGCGCGATGCGGGCGATGTGCGCCGCCTATCTCAAATTCGCGCGGGACGAACCGGGGCTTTACGCCGCCATGTTCGGGCAGGCGCAAACGCTCGCCGATCCGGGAGCGGGCGGCGCCGCCGACCATGCGCTCGAAATCCTTTGGCGGGCCGTAGTCGCCTGGCTGCAGCAGGCGGGCGCGCCGGCGCAAGGCGCGCGCTACGCGGCGCTTCAAATATGGTCGCTCGCGCATGGCGTGGCGATGTTGACGATTTCCGGTCATTTCGATCCGGTCAAGAGCGCGGATCCGGCGCTGGTGCTCGAGAGCGCCGCGCAAGGCGTCATGGAGAGCGCCGCGGCGCGCGCCAAAGCCGCGCCGGCATAATCTCTTGATAAAGCGCGACGAGCGTCAAATTACGCGCGCGCTTTAATCGTTCATTAACGTTAACGCCCTCAAATGACGTAAATCCTAATTGCGTGAGGGCTTCCGTGACGCAAGCGTCATCCCGACACATCCGCTTCAGAGGCAGGTCCTTTCCCGTCCTGACGCTGGAGCCTGAGCAGCCGATCGAAGGCTGGTTCGAGCAGCTCGACGCGTTGCTTGAGCAGTCGCCCGCCTTCTTCAGCCGGAAGTCGATCGTTATCGATCTCGCCAAACTGACGCTCGAGCGGCCGCAACTCACCGAGCTTCTCGAAAATCTCGCCCGGCGCGGCATACGCGTCATGGGACTGTCGGGCGTCGACCCGTCATGGGCCTCCGACGATCTGCCGCCGATTCTGGCCGGCGGTCGCGCCACCCCGCAGCCGCCGCCGGACGTCAGCGCAACGCGCGCCAAAGACGCAAATCCTGGAACGCTGTCCCCAAGCGAAGAAGCAGCCTTCGAGGATATCGCCAACGCGCTCGGCGCCGGCGGCGCGCAGACCGTCGATCCCAAAGCGTCCGAGCCGCCGGCCCCGACCCCCGCGCCGCTGATCCTGCTGGAGCCGGTGCGCTCCGGCCAGTCGATTTATCACCCGGACGGCGACGTGACCGTGATCGGCTCCGTCGCGTCGGGCGCGGAAATCATGGCGGGCGGCTCCGTGCATATCTACGGAACGCTGCGCGGCCGCGCGATGGCCGGCGCCTATGGCGAAAAGCGCGCGCGAATTTTCTGCCGCAAGCTCGAAGCCGAGCTGCTCTCGGTTTGCGGCGTTTATCTGACCGCCGACGAGATATCGGCGAACGTTCAGAGCCAATCCATCCAGGCCTGGCTCGAAAACGAGACGGTCAAGATCGCGCGGCTCGATTAAGAGAGGACGAACAATGGCCAAGACTTTGGTGGTGACCTCCGGCAAAGGAGGCGTCGGAAAGACAACGTCAACCGCGGCTCTCGGGGCCGCGCTGGCCCAACAGGGTCACAAGGTCGCGGTCGTCGACTTCGATGTCGGCCTGCGCAACCTCGATCTCGTCATGGGCGCCGAGCGGCGAGTCGTCTTTGATCTCATCAACGTCGCCCAGGGCGACGCGAAGCTGCATCAGGCGCTCATCCGCGACAAGCGCTTGAGCAATCTCTATCTGCTGCCCGCGTCGCAGACGCGCGACAAGGATGCCTTGACCGAAGAGGGCGTGCAGCGGGTCATCGGCGAATTGCGCGAAAAATTCGACTGGATCGTCTGCGACAGTCCCGCCGGCATTGAACGCGGCGCGACGCTCGCAATGCGTTTCGCCGACGTCGCGGTGGTCGTCGCCAATCCGGAAGTCTCCTCGGTGCGCGATTCCGATCGCATCATCGGACTGCTCGACGCCAAGACCGAGCGCGCCGAAAAGGGCGAACGCGTCGAGAAACATCTGCTGCTGACGCGCTATGACGCGCAGCGCGCGGGCCGTGGCGAGATGCTCAGCGTCGACGACGTGCTCGAAATTCTTTCGATACCGCTGCTTGGAATCGTGCCGGAGAGCGAAGACGTTCTGCGCGCGTCGAACGTCGGCGCGCCGATCATTCTTCACAACGCCATGAGCCCCGCTGCGCGCGCCTATTCGGAAGCGGCGAAGAGGCTGTGTGGCGAAAAACTGCCGGTGAACATTCCCGCTGACAAGAGGGGACTTTTCGTTCGGCTCTTTGGTCGGAGGGCGGCATGAATATTTTCGGATTGTTCGGGCGTCGCGGCGCCACCGCGCCGGTTGCGCGCGAGCGCCTGCAGATCCTTCTCGCGCATGAACGCAAATCGGCGCGCGATTCGGATCTCATCGCCGTGCTGCACAAGGAAGTCCTCATCGCGATCTCGAAGCACATCAACGTCGACCCTGAAAAGGTCATGGTGAAGATGCATCGCAAGGAAGACATGTCGCTGCTCGAAATCGACATCGAAATCGAGCCGGAGGCGACGCGCGAAACGACCGCGCCGTTCGCAGATGACGCCGTGCTTGAAGATGATCTGAGCGGCAAGGCGGCGTGACGGCTTGCAGCGCTTGCGAAAGGCGGCAACAGGAAAATACAGTCGAGTTCGGCGCGCATCGCGCGCCGTCTCGGCGTTCTTTCAAGCGCTGACTCCCCTATAGATTGGCGAACAGATTAATATAGGGCGAATAGCTGAAGACCCTATTTCTTGCTTGCCCTGTGATTTCAAACAATATCTGATTTTTGCAGAATTTTTCTACAAGAGAGTTTGCATTCGGGAAACTCACTTGTAGAAGTTCTTTTACACCATTCACACTTACTGTTGGATGCGAATAAAGATATTCTAGAAGCTTATTTGCATTCGCGGCCGTTCCTCCAAATTCGTTCATAATTATGTGTCTATGCTTTTCTCTCAGGTCGACGATTTCGCGCGCCGTATCCGTAGCTTGTCGGCCCACGTCCGCCACCCCTCTCAGGAAAAACTTAAGCCAGCCCTCCCAATCGCCGGAGACCCGCGTTCTTTGCAGTTTCTCGTAATATTCGCTCCGATGTTGCTTGAAATAATGAGATAGATAAAGGACGGGCTTCTGCAATATGTTTTGCTGGCAAAGAAAAAAAGTGATCAACAGCCGCCCGATGCGCCCATTGCCGTCAAGAAACGGATGGATGGTTTCGAATTGGGCGTGAGCCAGGCCGATCTTGATCAACGGCGGCAGCTCATCGCTCGCATGGAGAAATTTCTCCAATTCGCCCAATGCCGCCTCCGCCTCTTGATAAGGAGGAGGGATGAATGTCGCCGTTGAAAGCGTGCTGCCGGCCGGGCCGATCCAGTTTTGGCTGCGACGCAGTTCTCCCGGCTGAAGATTTCGTCCGCGGACCCCTTTGAGCAATTGCTGATGCAGTTCTTTGATCAATCGTATGGATAGGGGGATTTCTCGCAGTCTCGCCAGTCCGTAATTCATGGCGGCGACATAGTTCAAAACTTCGTCGACATCGTTTGGCGCTTCAGAATCGAATATCTTCGCCTCGGCTTTGAGAAGGTCGTTTATCGAGGCTTGCGTGCCTTCGATTTGGCTGGATAAGACCGCCTCCTTGCGCACATACATAAATGCGAACAGTTCCGGGTTGGGCAAAGTTTGAATGGAGCCGTCAAGCCGACCCAGGGCGCGATCGGCCTCGGACAGCAGCCATTGCATTTCGGAATCGATTTCCACGGGTGGATCGGGCGGCAAGGGCGCAGGTATGAAAGCTTTGTATCCGCTCGGCTGCAGGGCGTATTTTCCCGATCGATCGCTCAAATTAGTCACCCCAATTCCTGTTATGGAAAACCTTTAATATGATTCGATATAAGTTCCCATATTATCGTAGAGCGTTAATATGGAGGTCTTTGGGTCCCATATATTCGCCGGACAAATTTAAGGGCATGAGATCGCTCCATACTATCGCAGGCATTTAATAAGAACGTCTGATCAAGCCTGAACGTTACGGACTTTTGGTCTGGCCTCACTAAATTGCCGCGCTTCCCCTCGTCCTCTTGTCTTCGCGCTCTTTCCCTTGCGCCAATGTTAATGCATATTACATTGGTGTCGGCCCCGCTTTGGCGAACGGCCGTTGACCAACTGGAGCCCATCATGAGCTGCCATCGTTATTCTCGCATGTCGTCATCCGGAGAGGGCGGATCGCCCTCCTGGCATTGCGGGCGAATGTCCTGGAGGCCCTATGAGATCGCGGCGGTGATCCTTGGCTTTTTCATCTTTTGGCCGCTCGGCCTCGCCATTCTGGTCTGGAAGCTTTGGCAGCGCAGCCAGGGCTATGAAGGCGACTTCTTCGCCTTTGCCCAGGAGCAGGGCGCGCGGGTGAAGGAAGCCGTGAGCGGCGTCGCGAGAGAGGGATCGACCGCTTGGGGCGGCCCCTCCTTCATGCGCTCGACCGGCAATGTCGCCTTCGACGAATGGCGCGAAGGCGAACTCGCGCGTCTCGAGGAAGAGCGTCGCAAGGTCGCCGAAGCGGAGCGCGATTTCGCCGAGCATATCGACCAACTGCGCCGCGCGCGCGACCGCGAGGAGTTCGAATCCTTCATGCGCGGCCGCAAGAACGGCGAGGGCAAAGGCGCGTAAGGCCGGTTAGGCGCTGCGCTGAACACAAGAGGCGCAAATCGGCAATGTCCGATTTGCGCCTTGACGTTTTTGCGGCCGGCTTCGCGCGCGGCATCTATGATTCAGCAGACGGGCAGCGAGGCGCTCCCGGCCAGGAATTCGCCTCGCAGGCGCCTTCTCACTGAGGAACGACCGATCCTTGGCGCTTCAGAAGGCCTCCTCTGACGAATCCGGTCTTGCCATTGTAGGAGACGTGGCACCAGCCGCTGCCGAGTCCATGCGGGCAGCCAAGGACGTCGACCTTTTCGCCGCCGGGAATCGTCTCGATAACCCGTGAAAACATGCTCGCCCGCTTTTTCAGACTGGCGGCGTTGGTCGTCACGACCGGCGCGATGACGACCTCTGATCGCGAGGTCCCGAGCACAGGCGCATTCACCCATCCGGTCTTCGAACCATAGCGGACCTGGCACCAGCTGTGAGTCCACCCCTCGTTGCAGCTCAACACCTCTACATCGGCGCCGGCCGGGATCTGACCGATTTTTTTCCACGACATTCCTGGTCCGGCGCGCAGTTCGGCTGGACTTTGGGCGGGGGTCGCCTGGGCAATGTCCTGGGCAAGAAAAGCGACAAGGCCGACTGTCGCTGCAATGAGCATGTTTCGCATGACCAAATCTCCCAAATGAACGACAACGGACTTCTGTCTTCTCACGTTGCGCCGACATATCAGGCGAGCGGATGGAGGGCTTTACTGAGATCGTTTAGCGGGTCTTTCAGCAACGCTCCGACTCATTCGTTGTTCAGGAGACAAGAAAAAGCAAACCGCAGCGCTTGATGGTTTTTCAGTTGGGATAGACCTGAAGCTTTTCTAGAGGGGTTGCACAATATTTCGTTAGATAGAAGGACGCAGCCCCACAGCCGCAGCCTGTGTCTGCAACCTGACTGATCTGCTCAAAACGGATGTGAGCGCGCCGCGTCTTGGCGAAAGAAGAGTTTGAGTTCCGCCTCTACATTATCCGCCGCGGAGACGCCGCCGACGCATGCCAAGCTGGCGTTGGCGTTATCAAGAGGGGACGCGCGACAGCAGACTCGCGAGTAAATCGGCAATGTCCGATTTACGCCATGAGTGCGCCATGACGATGACGTGTTGCGCCTTTTCCGTTATATGTTGCGAACGTCCTTCGTCCGAGACGCTTGGCCTGAGCGTCATGCGCGTGCGTGTTCTCAATACTAAATTACGCTTGTGCCGAGGCGGGTCTTTCGAGCAACCTTCCTTGCCATATACGTCAACAGAAAGATCTGCAGCTTCAATGCGCCAGCCCACGCGTCCATTCATCACGGCATATAAAGGTCGGTCTCCCAAATCTCGGATTTCCAATCCCTGGAAGATCAAAGAGGCTGAAAATGCTGCCGGGAGCATATCTCTTAAGGACCCGAGCGCTGCGGCGGCCGTCGACGTCGAACGTGACGCCACATATTTGGCGGCTCTAGACGCGGCGGATGCGGTTTTCGGCGGCAGAGCAGCTGAACATTCCCAAATTCCGCCGGAGTCGAACGGCCATCGGGGGCGCGTGCTCCCGAACCTACTGGAAGCCGACGTCATAATCGATCCTCCGGCGAGAGGCGCATCAACTCGTACGCGTCGTGTGCGTCAGCCGGCCAAAGTTGCAAAGGCTGTTCCTGCGGAACCCAAGAAGGTGAAGCCGCAGCCAGCAGTGGCGCCCCCGAATCTCACGCTGCAGCGCGCGAAAGAACCGGAACCGGAAGTCATTCTCAAGACATCGTCGCGGGCGATCAGGACGATTCGAAGGAAATGGGTTTTGAAGACTGAACTCAAGGCCGGCGAATCATGGAAGCGGCGCTTGAGCAAATTTGCTCGCTGATCACGCCTCCCGCGCTACCGCGTCATGAGCAGCGCATCCGTGCGGCTTGCGCGGGCGCGTGGATCGCCCGCCACAGTCCCCAAATATCTGAGCATTAACTACAATTCTCGACCCTGAATTAACGGCCCGGCGCCCATCCTCGCGGCATGGTCCGCCGCGCCCATCACTCGCTGCTCGTGCTGGCGCTCGTCGCGGCGACGCTTTCCGCTTGCTCGATCGGGCAGAAGCCGCAGCGGCCGGCCTGGCGTACGCAGGCTGAAAACGCCTGTCTCGCGGAAAGACGCGTCAACCCTTCCGAATTCATCGCGCTCGCCCCCGAAGTCGACGGTCCGGGCATTTGCGGCCTCACCAGGCCGTTCAAGGTGACGGCGCTCCAGGGCGGGGCGGTTTCCTTCAACGCAACCGCCACCCTCGACTGCTCGATGGTCGCCGAACTCGACGCCTGGCTCGCCGACACCGTCCAGCCCGCCGCGCAGGCGCGCTTCGGACAGCAGGTGGTTCAGATCAATTCGATGGGCTCTTACGCTTGCCGCGGCATGAACAATCAACGCGGCGCGCAGCTTTCCGAACATTCCTTCGGCAATGCGCTGGACATTGGCGGCTTCGTGCTCGCCGACGGCCGCGAGATCACGCTCGTGCGCGACTGGCGCCACGGCGACGAACAGACGCGCGCCTTCCTGATGGACGTGCATCGCGGCTCATGCGGGCATTTCTCGACGGTGCTGTCGCCGGGCTCCAACGCCTTCCACTACAACCATATTCACGTCGATCTGGCGCTGCACGGCCGCTCGGGACGCAGCATCTGCAAGCCCGAGCCGCAAGAGACGCTGCCGCCGCCCGACTCGTCGCCGCTGATCGCTCAGGGGCGGCGCGCGGCGCCTGCGCCGGACGACGAGACCGACAATGACACGACGGGCAAGCCGCCGCTCGCCGCCTTCGAAGGGCCTGGAGTTGGCGCGCGGGACGGGTTTGGAGCCGTCGCTGGACCGGAGGCCTATGCGCCGCCTCCACCGCCGCCGCTGCCGCCGCGCCGCGACGGCATCGGCCAGCTCATCGAAGACATGGATCAGACGTCGAGCATCGGCCGCGGGCGACGACTATAGGTCTTCCAGCTTCAGCGCTTGCTCGCGCCCATATTCACCAGTCGCAGGACGAGCCAAGCTGGGACGACAAAGACGGCGCCGGCGAGCACATAGCTGACCAGCTCCCGCACCGCGCCGAAACCCAGCTGATAGATGCGGTCGAAGAAGGCCTGGACGCCGCGAAAAATGTCGATCGGCCGCAGTTCCAGCCACATCAGCAGGGCGCCCACGACCAGCGAAATGACGAGCAATCGCGCGAAAGTATTGAGCGGCGAGCCGCCGAGGAAATTTTCAAGCGTGTTGTTCGACGCCATCTGGTTGGTTTCCTGTGATATTTTGTCACAACTCGGCAGGAGCAGCACGTCGCGCCGGGCCTCCGGCCGCTCAGGCCGGCGCGGCTTGTCGAGATGCGGCCAATTGGCGAAAGGTCCCTGATCAGCCATTGGGGCGCTCCTGCGGATGCATCTTCCCTCTGGCCCTCACAGAGCGCCTCCGGGCGACGTCTCTTCGCGGAAGAGGCGCATTATGCGGCGCAGAAAACGCTCGGTAAAGGAGAGCGCGCGCTCGAATTCCTCTTCGCTTGGCGCCATGTTGGGCCTTGCCGTGGGCGGGACGGGCGCGGCCTCGGCGCGCGCTTTGAGCGCGGCGTTCTCCTTGCGCAGACGGTCGATCTCCGCCTCAAACGCGGCGCGCTCCTCGGCGCCGAGCCGACAGGCCGTGACGCCGTCCTTCACCGAACAATACGACAGGGCGCCGGTCTCTTTATTCAGCCGGACATAGCCGCCTTCGGCGGGGGTCAGCGTGAAGCGTTCGCTGTCGGGCGCGATGATCGGCGGCGGCGTTTCGGCGACCGCCGGCGCGCTCAAAGACGCGGCCAGGACAATCGCGAGGAAGAGGTGGCGTGCTTTGCCCATGGTCGCCGCTCTTAAGGGGAAGCTTGATCGCACATGGGCGTTTGTCGTTCCCGCGTCAATGGCGGCCGCGCGCATCGGCCGCGCTTGAATGGCGCGGCCGGTCCGGTCATATAGCTGTGGCCGGAGCGCTTCATGGGCTCCGGCCGAAGAGGCGCCAACAGGGCTTCAGTGACATGTCGCGTCCGCCGCTCAATTCGCCGTTTCTGCTCGGCTTTGATGAGATCGAACGGGCGCTCGACCGCGTCGCCCGCACCGCTTCCGACGGCTACCCGCCCTATAATATCGAGCGCATTCCGCGCGTCGAGAGCGCGCCGGAGCGGCTTCGGATCACCCTCGCCGTCGCGGGCTTCACCCGCGACCAGCTCGACGTCTCGCTCGAAGAGAATCAGCTCGTCATTCGCGGGCGCCAAACAGAGGATCGAGAGCGCCATTTCCTGCATCGCGGCATCGCCGCGCGGCAGTTTCAGCGCGCCTTTCTCCTGGCCGAAGGGATGCAGGTGCTCGGCGCCGATCTCGTCAACGGACTGCTCTCCATCGATCTGGCGCGGCCCGAGCCGGAGCGGGTCGTCAAGAAGATCGACATCGCGGCCCGCGACTGAGCGCTTCCCGATCATAGGAATGACGTGATCGATAAGGAATTGCTCAAAATCAAAAATGGTGGAGCAGGATCTTATCGACGCCCAGGCGACAAATGCCGTCGTGTCGACCGCTTGCCGACGCCATTTGCTTGAGAGCCTGCGCAGAAAGCCCTATCAGGTGTCATGTTCGAGCTAGCCGTCGCGCTTGTATTGATAGTCATCAACGGGATTTTCTCGTTGTCCGAACTCGCCATCGTTTCGTCGCGCAAAGTGCGGCTGAAGACTTTGGCCGCCGAAGGTCGCCGCGGCGCCGCCGCCGCCCTTGCGCTGGCGGAAGATCCGGGTCGCTTCCTCTCCACCGTTCAGATCGGGATCACGCTCGTCGGAATCCTCGCGGGCGCCTTTTCCGGCGCCGCGCTTGGTCAGCGGCTTTCGCAAGAGTTGCGTGCGCTTGGTCTCTCGGAACCTGCGGCGGACTGGATCGGCTATGGCGGCGTCATCGGCTTCATCACCTATCTTTCCGTCGTGATCGGCGAATTGCTGCCCAAGAACATCGCGCTGCGCCATGCGGAAGCCATCGCCTGCCGCATGGCGGCGCCGATGACGTTGCTTTCCACTCTGGGCACGCCGGTGGTCTGGCTGCTCGATGAGTCGACGAAGCTCATCTTGCTGTTCGTCGGCCAGGCGAGTGAACTCCAGTCCTCGGTCACCGACGAGGAAATCAAGACCTTCGTCGCCGAGGCGCATTCGGCGGGGGCGATCGAGGCCGACGAACAGCAGATGATCGCGGGCGTGTTGCGGCTGGGCGACCGCGCCGCGCGTGCGCTGATGACCCCGCGCACGGAGGTGGACTGGCTCAATCTCGGCGAGCCGGAGAACATTCTGCGCGGGAGGCTCATCGAGACCTCCCATGCGCGTCTGCCGGTCAGCCGGGGCGATATGGACGACATGATCGGCGTCCTGCTGATCCGAGACCTGCTAGGGCCCGCGCTACGCGGCGAGCCGCTCGACCTCGAAGCCCATGTTCGCTCGGCGCCGGTCGTGCCCGATTCGATCGACGCGCTCGACGCGCTGAATGTTTTGCGCGAAGCCGAGACGCCGATGGCGCTCGTGCACGACGAATATGGCCATTTCGAAGGCGTGGTGACGCCGGCCGATATTCTCGACGCCATCGCCGGCGCGTTCAGGTCCGACGAGGGGCATGAGGAGCCCGAGGCGCTTCAGCGCGAAGACGGCAGCTGGCTGCTCGCCGGCTGGATGCCGGTCGACGAAATGGCCGAGCTCTTGCACGTTGCGCTCCCCGAGAACAGGAGCTTTGAAACGGTGGCCGGCCTTGTCCTCGACGGGCTCATCCGGTTTCCGACTCTGGGCGAAACGGTGGAGAAGCTCGGATGGCGCTTTGAGGTCATCGACCTTGACGGACGCCGACTCGACAAGGTGCTCGCGTCAAAGCTCACCGCCGAGAGCCACAACGGCGCACAGCAGAGAAGCTAACGGATGCGTTGCGCTTAATTTGGGCCGGGCTGCAGGCGCGCCGGCGGCGCGCCTCTGTTGTGGGAGGGTTAGTGCAGGCTCACCATCTGGAGATGGTTTTCACGGGCGTTGCCGATGCAGCCTTCTTCCGAATCCGCAAGCACGATCGGCGCGCCATCCGCACCGAAAAGCGCAAAGATCGTCAGCCCTGGCGCGATCTGCGGCGCCTGCGGGTAAAGCCGGTTGACGTCTTCCGAGCGCATCGACCGCACATAAGCGATGAGGCCATCGCCAAGATGCGCGAACTGCTCCGGCGTCAGCGGAGACTCTCTGGTTTCGGTGGCGGTTTTCATTTCCATCTCTACCTCCATGGCGGTCCTTTCGCCCCGCCGACGGCGCCCTTAGGCGGCGCGCCGTCTGAAAATAGATGTGTAGCCTTTGGAGATTTTGAAGGGGTCGCGGCTACAGGCCGAGCGCCAGCCGTGCAGGATCTTCGAGCAACTCTTTGACGCGCACCAGGAAAGTCACGGCCTCCTTCCCGTCGACGACACGGTGATCGTAGGAAAGCGCCAGATACATCATCGGCCGCGCTTCGATCTTGCCGTCGACGACCACAGCGCGCTCCTGAATCTTGTGCATGCCGAGAATGCCCGATTGCGGCGCATTCAGGATCGGCGTGGACATCAGCGAACCATAGACGCCGCCATTGGAAATCGTGAAGGTGCCGCCCTGCAGATCGGCGATGTCGAGCGCGCTCTCGCGCGCTTTGCGGCCGAGTTCGGCGATGGTTTTTTCGATCTCGGCGAGCGACAGACGCTCTGCATCGCGCACCACCGGCACGACGAGTCCCTTCTCCGTGCCGACGGCGACGCCGATGTGGCAGAAGCGCTTGTAGATAATGTCCGTCCCGTCGATCTCCGCATTGACGGCGGGGATCTCCTCCAGCGCCTGGCAACAGGCCTTCACGAAGAAGCCCATGAAGCCAAGCTTCACGCCGTGCCGCTTCTCGAACGCCTCCTTGTAGCGTTTGCGCAAGTCGATGAGCGCCGACATGTCGACTTCGTTGAACGTCGTCAGCATGGCGGCGGTGTTTTGCGCTTCTTTCAGCCGGCGGGCGATCGTCTGACGCAAGCGCGTCATCTTCACCCGCTCTTCGCGGCGGGCGTCTTCCTGCGGGATGGGAACGCGGGGCGCCGGCGCCTCGACACGCGCTTCCTGCGCCGGAAGCTCCGGGACGCGGCCTTCCTGCGCGGGCTGCGGGGCAGCCGCCTGACGCGCGGCGAATTGAACGACGTCGGACTTCAGCGCCTGACCGCGCTTGCCGCTGCCGGGAACCTGAGCGATGTCGATCCCCTGCTCGACGGCGATCTTGGCGGCGGAGGGCGCCGGCGGCATCGTCGTCGCGGCCGTCGCCGAAGCGGATTTGGGCGCAGGCGCTGCGGGGGCCGGCGCCGGTTTCGGCGCGGGGCCTTTGCCGGCGGTCTCGCCGCTCTTCGCCGGCGCCGCGGCGCCCTCGGCGATCTGTCCGAGCAGCGCGCCAGGAGCGACAGTTTCGCCCTCCTTGGCGACGATCTCGGCGAGCACGCCGGCGGCGGGGGCGTTGACTTCGAGCGTCACTTTGTCGGTCTCGAGCTCGGCGAGCGCCTCATCCGCGCGCACCGCGTCGCCCGCCTTCTTGAACCAGCGGCCGATGGTCGCTTCAGTCACCGATTCGCCCAAGGTCGGGACACGAATTTCAGCCATCGGCTCTCTCTTTGCTGGCGTCGCGTGCTAAGGCGCGAACGCCTCCTCCAAAAACGTCTTCAACTGCGCGAGATGGCGCGACATCGTGCCCGCCGCGGTCGAGGCCGAAGCGGGGCGTCCGACATAGCGCGCGCGCTTCGACTTGCCGCCGATCTGCGTCAGCACCCATTCGAGATAGGAATCGACGAAGGACCAGGCGCCCATGTTCTTGGGCTCTTCCTGGCACCACACGACGTCGGCGTTCTTGAAGCGCCCGAGCGCCGCGACGAGGCCTTTGAGCGGAAAAGGATAGAGCTGCTCGACCCGCAGCAGATACACGTCGTCGACGCCGCGTTTCTCGCGTTCGTCCAGAAGATCGTAATAGACCTTGCCGGAACACAAAATGACCCGGCGAATGTTTTCGTCGGCTTTGAGGACGAACGTCTCCGTCGGCGCCGTCTCGGCGTCGTCGAGGAGCAGCCGCTGAAAGCTTGAGGCCATGCCCATCTCGCCGAGCCGCGAGACGGCGCGCTTGTGTCGCAGCAGCGATTTCGGCGTCATCAGCACCAGCGGCTTGCGGAAGCTTCTGTGCAGCTGACGGCGAAGGATATGGAAGTAGTTCGCGGGCGTCGTGCAATTGGCCACCTGCATATTGTCTTCGGCGCACAGCTGCAGATAGCGCTCGAGCCGCGCGGAGGAATGTTCCGGACCCTGGCCTTCGTAGCCATGCGGCAAGAGGCAGACGAGTCCCGACATGCGCAGCCACTTGCGCTCGGCCGATGAAATGAACTGGTCGAAGACGACCTGCGCGCCATTGGCGAAATCGCCGAATTGCGCCTCCCACAACACCAGCGCGTCGGGCTCGGCCAGCGAATAGCCATATTCGAAGCCGAGCACCGCCTCCTCAGAAAGCATCGAATTGACGACTTCGTAGCGGCCCTGGCCTTCGGCGATGTGATTGAAGGGCAGATAACGGGCTTCGTTCTCCTGATCGATGAGCACGCTGTGACGTTGCGAAAAGGTGCCGCGCTCGCTGTCCTGCCCCGAGAGCCGCACATTGTAGCCTTCATAGAGCAGCGAACTGATCGCCAGCGCTTCGGCCGTCGCCCAGTCGATCGGCCCGCCATGTTCGATGGCCGCCTTCCGATTGTCGAGAAAACGCTGGATCGTGCGGTGGGCGTGAAAATCGGGCGGCGTCGAGGTGATCTCGGCGCCGATGTGCTGCAGCGTCTCGAGCGCCACGCCGGTCTGTCCGCGACGTTCGTTTTCCGAGAGTTGCCAGCCCGATTTTTTTCCCGCCCAGCGGCCGTCGAGCCAATCCGCCTTGTTGGGCTTGTAGCTCTGGCCCGCTTCGAACTCTGCGTTCAGCCGGGTGCGCCAGTCCTCCTTCATGCGATCGACGTCTTCGCGAGTCGTGACGCCTTCCGCGATCAGGCGGTCCGCATAGATATCGAGCGCCGTTCGATGCGCCCGGATCTTCTTATACATCAGCGGCTGGGTGAATCCCGGCTCGTCGCCCTCATTATGGCCGAAGCGGCGATAGCACCACATGTCGATGACGACGGGCTTTTGGAACTGCTGACGGAATTCGGCGGCGACGCGCGCGGCGAAGACGACCGCCTCCGGGTCGTCGCCATTCACGTGAAGAATCGGCGCCTCGACCATCTTCGCGACGTCGGACGGATAGGGCGAGGACCGCGAGTAGCGCGGATAGGTGGTGAAGCCGATCTGATTGTTGATGATGAAGTGGATCGAGCCGCCGGTGCGATGCCCCTTCAATCCGGAAAGGCCGAAACATTCCGCGACGACGCCCTGGCCGGCGAAGGCCGCGTCGCCGTGGATGAGGAGCGGCATCACCGAGCGGCGATCGCCGTCGGCGCAATGATGCTGGTCCTGCTTGGCGCGCACTTTGCCGAGCACGACCGGATCGACGATCTCAAGATGCGACGGATTGGCGGTGAGCGAGAGATGCACCTTGTTGTCGTCGAACACGCGATCCGATGACGCGCCGAGGTGATATTTGACGTCGCCGGAGCCTTCGACTTCATCCGGCAGGAAGGAGCCGCCCTTGAATTCGTGAAACAGCGCGCGATGCGGCTTCGCCATCACCTGCGAAAGCAAGTTGAGACGGCCGCGGTGCGCCATGCCGAGCACGATTTCCTGGACGCCGAGCGCGCCGCCGCGCTTGATGATCTGCTCCAGCGCCGGAACAATGGATTCGGCGCCGTCGAGGCCAAAGCGCTTGGTGCCGGTGTATTTGACGTCGAGGAACTTTTCGAAACCTTCCGCCTCGACGAGCTTGTTCAGGATCGCGCGCTTGCCTTCCGGCGTGAAGACGATCTCCTTCTTCGGCCCTTCGATGCGCGCCTGCAGCCAGGCCTTCTCCTCCGGATTGGAGATATGCATGAATTCGAAGCCGATCGTCCCGCAATAGGTGCGGCGCAGGATCGTCACCATTTCAAAGAGCGTGGCGTATCGCATCCCCAACACGCCATCGAGGAAGATTTTGCGCTCGTAGTCCTCGTCGGTGAAACCGTAGGTCTGCGGATTGAGCTCGCCGTGATCGTAGCGCTGCTCCAGTCCCAGCGGATCGAGATTGGCGTGCAGATGGCCGCGCATGCGATAGGCGCGGATCATCATCAGGGCGCGGACGGAGTCGCGCGTCGCCCGCAACACGTCCTCGCCGCCGGGCGCCGGCGCGGGGACAGGAGCAACTGGCGATTTCATAGGCGCCGGCGCCTCGCCGACGATCGCGTTCACCCATTCGCCGTTTTGCGGCTGCGGCCAGTCGCGCCGCGCCCAGCTCGGGCCGTCGGCGACGGCCGTCTCCTGTGGTCGCAGGCCCATCTCAGCAAAAAAACTGCGCCAGTCGGCGCTCACCGAGGAGGGATCGGCCTCATAGGCCGCAAGCAGGCTCTCGAGATAGGCGGCGTTCGCGCCCTGCAGAAAGGATGTCGACGCGAGAAAGTCATTTTGCGGCGAGCGCGCGCCCACGGGCGCGGCGGGTCCGGCGCCGCCATTGGTTTCAAAACGCGCCATCTCAATCTTTCCCAAAAGCGCCGGCGCTCAAAGCCGCCGACGACTTTCGAAGCGATGAGCGGGCCAGCGCTAGCCCTTCAGCGCTTCGACCAAGGTCTTTCCCAGCCTTGCAGGCGAGGGCGACACTTTGATGCCCGCCGACTCCATGGCTGCGATTTTACTTTCGGCGTCGCCTTTGCCGCCCGAGACGATCGCGCCCGCATGACCCATGCGGCGGCCGGGAGGCGCGGTGCGGCCCGCAATGAACCCGACCACCGGCTTCTTGCGGCCGCGCTTAGCTTCGTCTTTCAAGAATTGGGCCGCGTCTTCCTCCGCCGCCCCGCCGATCTCGCCGATCATAATGATGGACTTAGTTGCCTCGTCTGCGAGAAACAACTCCAGCACTTCAATAAAATCCGTGCCTTTGACGGGATCGCCGCCGATGCCGACGGCTGTCGTCTGACCTAAGCCTTCGCGCGTCGTCTGGAACACGGCCTCATAGGTGAGGGTGCCGGAGCGCGACACGACGCCGACCGAGCCGGGCGAGAAAATATTGCCGGGCATGATGCCGATCTTGCTCTCGCCGGCGGTGACGACGCCCGGGCAGTTGGGGCCGATGAGGCGGGACTTCGAGCCGCAAAGCGCGCGTTTGACGCGGATCATGTCCTGAACCGGAACGCCCTCGGTGATGCAGACGATCAGCGGGATCTCCGCCTCGATCGCCTCGCAGATGGCGTCGGCGGCGCCCGGCGGGGGCACATAGACCACGGAGGCGTCGGCACCGGTCTTTTCGCGCGCCTCGAGGACCGTGTCGAAGACCGGAAGATCGAGATGGATCGAGCCGCCTTTGCCGGGCGAGACGCCGCCGACCATTTTGGTGCCGTAGTCGAGCGCCTGGACGGAGTGGAAGGTGGCGGTCTTGCCGGTGAAGCCTTGAGTGATGACTTTGGTGTTCTTGTCGATCAGCACGGACATGAAGCGCAAATCCCGAGAGCAAGCGAAAACGGCGCGCGCGCCTTTGAATGAAGCGAAAAACCGGAGCCGCCGCCCGTCGTCGCCCGCGCGGAACCTATTGACAAAAGCTCAGCCGCACAAGGCGGCGAAAGCCCCTGCGACAGGGGGCCGCGTCGCGTTCTCGCCGTCTGTTTTGGCGCGGAGAGTCTTTACGTTGGATGAAC
>NZ_JAMRYX010000195.1 GCF_024448135.1 Methylocystis suflitae | reverse complement strand
TCCCTCGCCCTCATGCTGAGGAGCGAGCGAAGCTCGCGTCTCGAAGCACGAGGGCGAAGCCATGCCACGCTATAGCGAAGACGACATCATCGCCCGCGTTTTCGCGCCGATCGCGGGCGCGGCCGCGCTCGGTCTCAAGGACGACGCGGCGCTTCTCGCGCCTGAAGGCGCGCCGCTCGTCGTCACAACCGACATGGTCGTCGCAGGCGTGCATTTTTTCGCGGACGACGATCCATCGCTCGTCGCCAAGAAAGCCCTGCGCGTCAATCTCTCCGACCTTGCCGCCAAAGGCGCCGAGCCGATCGGCTTTCTGTTGGCCTTGGCGCTCCCCGCCGACTGGACCAACGACTGGCTCGATGCTTTCGCCGCCGGGCTCGCCGAGGATGCGCGCGCTTTTGGCGCGCCGCTCATCGGCGGCGATACGTGCGCGACTCCCGGTCCGTTGACGATCTCGATCACGGCGCTCGGCCGCGCCCGGCGCTTCGTGCCCCGCACTGGCGCAAAGCCAGGAGACGCCATCTTCGTCTCGGGCCCGATCGGAGACGCCGCGTTGGGTCTCGCGCTGCGCCGCGACCCGGCGCTGGCGCGACGCCTGTCAGATGAGGCGCGCGACTATCTGATCGGGCGCTATCTGCTGCCGCAGCCGCGTCTCGGTATCGCGACGTGGCTTTGCGCCAACGCCAGCGCCGCGATGGACATTTCCGACGGACTTGCAGGCGACCTCGTCAAACTTTGCCGCGCCTCTGGCGTGAGCGCGGTTGTCGATCTCGCCTCCGTGCCGCTGTCGGCGGCGGCGCGAGAGGCGATGGCCATTGATCCCGCGCTCTTCGAAACGGCGATAACCGGCGGAGACGACTACGAAATTCTCATCGCCGCGGGGAGCGAGGCGGCGCCTGCCGCGCCAGCCTGTCGGATCGGCGAAATTGTGGCGGGAAGCGCGCCGCCGGTTTTTCTCGACGCTGATAAAACGCCGGTTTTTTTCAAAAAATTGTCGTTCCAGCACTTCTGAAAAATACGGCGTCGCGCAGCATTGCCGCCCGGCCACGTTTCTGGCAGAAAGCCCGCTGGAAAGCTGCTGTCCCCGCCCGATTCGTTTGGCGGGGCCGCTGCTCCTTTTTTTGTTGCGCGACTCCGTTCGCGGCGACGCGACCAATTCGGCCATTCCCCGGTCGAGGAACGAAAAGGCGAAGCCAAAATGGTTCTGTTTCTAACCATCGTCTTCGGATTGATGTCTATCGTCTATGGCGTGAAGACCTCGCAGGAATTGCTCGCGGCCGATCCGGGGTCGGCGCGGATGCAGGAAATTTCGGGCGCCGTCGCCGAGGGCGCGCAGGCCTATCTCAACCGCCAATACAAGACCATCGCCATGGTTGGCGGCGTGATCTTCGTCATTCTCGTCATTCTGCTCGGCTGGGCGGTCGCCTTCGGATTCCTGCTTGGCGCGGTGCTCTCCGGCGCGGCCGGCTATATCGGCATGAACGTCTCGGTGCGCGCCAATGTCCGCACGGCGCAGGCGGCGACGAAATCGCTCGCCGGCGGCCTCGACATCGCCTTCAAGGCCGGCGCGGTCACCGGACTTCTGGTCGCCGGGCTCGCGCTGCTTGGCGTCGCGGTTTATTACGCGATCCTCACTTGGTTCGCCGGCTATGCGCCTTCGGATCGCACCGTCGTCGACGCGCTGGTGGCGCTCGGCTTCGGCGGGTCGCTGATCTCGATTTTCGCCCGTCTTGGCGGCGGCATCTTCACCAAGGGCGCCGACGTCGGCGCCGATCTCGTCGGCAAGGTTGAAGCCGGCATCCCCGAGGACGACCCACGCAATCCCGCCACGATCGCCGACAACGTCGGCGACAATGTCGGCGATTGCGCCGGCATGGCGGCGGACCTCTTCGAGACCTATGCGGTGACGGTCGTCGCCACCATGGTGCTCGCCTCGATCTTCTTCGCCGGTCAGGAAGGTCTGTCGTCGGCGATGATCTATCCGCTCGCGATCGGCGGCCTTTCGATCCTTACGTCGATCGCCGGCACCTATTTCGTGAAAATGGGCGACGACGACACGGAATGGGGCAAATTCGCCGCGCCCTATTTCAAGAAGCTTGGCATTGACGATTCAATCATGGGCGCGCTTTACAAGGGCCTCATCGCCGCCGGCGTGCTGTCGGTCGGCGGGCTCTTCCTGGCGACGACGTTTACCGTCGGCTGGGGGGAGATCGGCAAGGCGAATGGCGAAGCCATTCACGGCTACGGCCTGTTCCTCTCCGGCGTGCTGGGCCTGATCGTCACCGGCGCCATCGTCTATATCACCGAATATTACACAGGCACCGGCAAGCGTCCGGTGGTGTCGATCGCTCAGGCGTCGGTGACGGGCCACGGCACCAACGTCATCCAGGGCCTCGCCGTGTCGCTTGAATCGACGGCGGCGCCGGCCCTGGTCATCGTTCTCGGCATCATCCTCACCTACGAACTCGGCGGGCTCTATGGCACGGCGATCGCGGTGACGACGATGCTCGGCCTCGCCGGCATGGTCGTGGCTCTAGACGCCTTCGGCCCCGTTACCGACAACGCCGGCGGCATCGCCGAAATGGCGGGCCTGCCGAAAGAGGTGCGTCGCAACACCGACGCGCTCGACGCGGTCGGCAATACGACGAAGGCCGTGACCAAGGGCTACGCCATCGGCTCCGCGGGTCTCGGCGCGCTGGTGCTCTTCGCCGCCTACACGAACGATCTGAAGCATTTCATCGACACCGACGTGCCGTTTTTCAAAGGGCTGGGGAAGATCGACTTCGAGCTCTCCAATCCCTATGTCGTCGCGGGTCTCATCTTTGGCGGCCTCATTCCCTACCTCTTCGGCGGCATCGCCATGACGGCGGTGGGGCGCGCGGCGGGCTCGGTGGTCGTCGAGGTGCGCCGCCAGTTCAAGGAAAAGCCCGGCATCATGGCGGGCACGGACCGGCCGGATTACGGCCGCGCCGTCGACATGCTGACGCAAGCGGCGATCAAGGAAATGATTGTGCCATCGCTACTACCGGTGCTGGCGCCGATCGTCGCCTTCGTCGTCGCCTGGATCCTCGGCGGCAAGGCCAACGCCTTCGCGGCGCTGGGCGCATTGCTGCTGGGCGTTATCGTCAACGGCCTCTTCGTCGCCATCTCGATGACCTCGGGCGGCGGCGCCTGGGACAACGCCAAGAAATCCTTCGAAGACGGCTTCATCGACAAGGACGGCGTGAAGCATGAGAAGGGCTCTGACGCGCATAAGGCGGCGGTGACCGGCGACACCGTCGGCGACCCCTACAAGGACACCGCCGGCCCTGCCGTGAACCCGGCGATCAAGATCACCAATATCGTGGCGCTGCTGATGCTGGCGATCCTGGCGCACTGAGGCTGAACGGCGCGGCAGCGACGAACACGCAAAGGGCGGGGGAAACCTCGCCCTTTTCCTTTTAGGTAGATGAAGGGTCAGTCGGTGCTCAAACTCGTCATCGGGAACAAGCGCTATTCCTCATGGTCGATGCGGCCATGGATTTTGATGAAGGAATTTCATCTTCCTTTCGAGGAGGTCATCGTCCCGCTCTATCGGGAGGAGTCTAAAAGCGCGCTTCTCGCGCAATCTCCCGCGGGGAAGGTTCCGATCCTGCGCGACGGCGACATGAACGTCTGGGATTCGCTGGCTATAGTCGAATATTTTGCCGACCTGTATCCCAATCTTCTCATCTGGCCTCGAGAAAGAGAAACCCGCGCTCATGCGCGGGCGCTTGCCTGCGAGATGCACTCGGGCTTCGCGGCATTGCGCAGCGAATGCCCCATGAATTTTGGCCGATCGCCGCGGCCGGCGTCTCTGACGGAGGCGGCCCGCGCCGATGCCGACCGTATCGGCGCGGCGTGGCGAGACGCGCTGGCGCGCTACAACGGGCCATTTCTTTTCGGGCAATTTGGCGCCGTTGACGCCATGTTTGCGCCTGTCGTCCAGCGGTTCGAAAGTTACATGGTCCCGGTGTCGGATGAAGCGCGCCATTATATGCACGCAATCAAATCGCTTGCGTCCTGGAAGGAGTGGAGCCTGTCCGCTCGGAGCGAGGAATGGCGCTTGCCTCAATACGAGCGCGACTGAGCGCGACGCCAAGTCGCCGTGACGGTTGTGATGTTTCGATATGGCGAGCATGGCGCACTGAGCGACGCGCGACGCGGGTTTGAGAGGGCGGGGGAGACCCCGCCTTTTGCTATGGGAAGGTCCCCTTCATTCACCTTCGGGATGTCTCAAAATCCGCCCGGAGATGCGCCGTGTCGTAAATGATCACGATTTTCGTGAATTGATTTCTGTCTTCGGAAAGCTCGAAAACATCTACGCATTCAAAGGTGGCCGCGCTGCCGCTCTTCAATGTCCAGACATAGCGAAAATGAAGCGCCACCGCAGATCCATTGGAGGAGCTGTCGAAGATGTTCAGGAGCGTGGTATCGGAACGGCTCGTGCCTGCAAACAGCTCGGCATAGAACTCCCTGGCGGGTCGGACGCCATAAAGCGGAGAGTGAGCAACAGCGTCGGCTGTGAAAAGGCTGCACACGGCGGATAGATCGCTCCTGTCCAGCGCGTTCAAGTAGCTTTTGCAGAGGGCTTCCGCGTCCATTCCGGTCTCCATCGCCAGGCGCCATCATAGACTGGCTGCTCTACAAAACGGACGGGTCTTAATCCTCCTGTCTCGCGTTCTGAATGGAATGTTTCGGCCGATTGCAGAGCGGAGCTTTCGCTTTCTGTCCTTGCTGGAATTCCACCCGATCCACTTGCGCATCTTGACGTTTCTTGATGAAGCAAGATAGATATTTCAGTCTGCAGGAAGACGATGGCCGCCATGCGCGAAAAATTCGCCACCCAGGTCGATAAGGATCTGCTCGCCGAGATCCGAAGGATCGCGAAGGATGAGGGGCGGCAGCTTCAATCCGTCATCGAAGACGCGTTGCGGGCGCATGTCGAGGAACGCAGCAAGGCGAAGCCGCGACGTCACGTCATGGACGCCTATCGTTCAAGCGTGCCGCGCTACGGCGGGCTTTACGAAAAACTCGCCAAGTGAGCGGCAGGCGAACCGACTATCTGACAATTGCCGAGATACTCGCCATTCACAGTGATCTGATCGAACGATACGGCGGCGCGGCGGGCGTGCGCGATCCTGGTCAGCTCGAAGCGGCGTTGTTTCGCCCGCAAACGGGCTATTACGCCGACGAGTTTACGCAAGCGGCTGCGCTGTGGGAAAGTCTTTCACAGAACCACGCCTTCGTCGACGGCAACAAGCGTGTCGCCTTCGCGGCGATGTTCGCCTTTGTCACCGTCAATGGAATTTCACTTATCGCGAATGCGGACGAAGCGTGGACTTTCGTTTCTGGGCTCTACGAGAAAGACGCGTTTCGCTTCGAGACGCTGGAGGCGTGGTTGCGCCAGAACTGCCGATGAAAGCATTCAGCTTACCCCTTATCCACCTGCGCCTCCGGGCGACTGGCGCGGGCCGGCCCGCGCCATGTGACTTTCCTGCGGGCCTCTTGCATTATCACGAAGGACAAGCGCTCCAGTCGAACCTTCGGCCGCCCGGGCGGACTTCATGACGCATCCTTTCTTTTGTTTGCACACGCATGGCTTCGTTCGGGTCGCCGTCGCGACGCCGAGCGTGAGAGTCGCCGATCCGGCGTTCAATGTGGCGCGGACAATCGAACTGGCGCGCCAAGCCGATCACCACGGCGCTTCGCTGGCGCTGTTTCCCGAGTTGGGGATCTCCTCATACGCGATTGACGATCTCTTGCAGCAGGAGGCGCTGCTCGTCGCCGTCGACGCGGCGCTCGCCGAACTCGTCGAGGCTTCGTCCAGCATTCATCCGCTGCTCGTCGTCGGCGCGCCGCTGCGCCATCGTGGCCGTCTCTATAACTGCGCCGTGGCGATCCTGCGCGGCCGCGTGCTCGCCGTGACGCCCAAGGTCTATCTGCCGAACTATCGCGAATTTTACGAACAGCGGCACTTCGCGTCCGGAGCCTTTATTTCGGGCGAGGACATCGCCGTCGCCGGACAATGCGCCCCCTTCGGCTCCGATACGCTTCTTGAAGCGACGGATTTTCCCGGACTCGTGATCCACACCGAGATTTGCGAGGACGTATGGGTTCCCATTCCCCCTTCGGCGCGCGCCGCGCTGGCGGGCGCGACCGTGCTGCTCAATCTCTCGGCGTCGAACGCGATCATCGGCAAATCCGACTATCGCGAGACGCTATGCAGCGCGCATTCGGCGCGCTGCCTTTCGGCCTATCTCTATTCGGCGGCCGGGCAGGGGGAGTCGACGACGGACCTCGCGTGGGACGGAGAAGCGCTAATCTGCGAGAAGGGCGAGGTTCTCGCCAAGGCGCCGCGCTTTTCTGACGAACCGCAGCTGGCGCTCGCCGATATCGATATCGGCCGTCTGATGGCCGAGCGGATGCGGCAGGGCACGTTCGGCGCCTGCGCCGACGTGGAGCAGGGCGCGACGAATTACCGTCGCATTGCTTTCGAACTCGCCGCGCCTTGCGACCGCGATCTGGGATTTCTGCGCGAGGTCGGACGCTTTCCCTTTGTCCCGGCGGATGAAACGCGGCTCGCAGAGCTTTGTTTCGAGGCGTTCAACATACAATCGCACGGTCTCGAACAACGATTGCGCGCGACGAACATCAAGAAAGTCGTGATCGGCGTCTCTGGCGGACTCGACTCCACTCAGGCGCTGTTGGTGGCGGTGACGGCGATGGATGCGCTCGGTCTGCCGCGCGAAAATGTGCTCGGCTTCACTCTGCCGGCCTTCGCCACGAGCGAAAGCACCAAGGCCAACGCCTGGCGGCTGATGCGCGCGCTCGGCGTCACCGCGCAGGAAATCGACGTCACCGCGGCTTGCAAGCAAATGCTCGCCGACATCGATCATCCGGCTGCGCGCGGAGAGGCGGTTTACGACACGACTTACGAGAATGTGCAGGCGGGCGCGCGCACGTCGCTGCTGTTTCGTCTTGCCAATCGCCATGGCGCGCTCGTCATTGGCACTGGCGACCTTTCCGAGCTCGCTCTCGGTTGGTCCACCTATGGCGTTGGCGATCAGATGTCGCATTACAACGTCAACGCCTCGGTCCCCAAGACGCTGATTCAGCACCTGATCCGCTGGTGCGCTCGAGAAGAGCGATTTGGCGCGGCAACGGCGGCGGTGCTTGAGGACGTTCTCGCGACGGAAATTTCGCCCGAGCTTGTGCCCGGAGAAGCGAGACAGCGGACCGAGGAAACGGTCGGGCCATATGCGCTGCAGGACTTCAATCTCTATTACGCGACGCGATATGGATTTGCGCCCGCGAAGATCGCTTTTCTCGCTTGGCGCGCTTGGCGGCATGCGGCTGCGGGATCATGGCCTGTAGGCGTCGCTGAAGAGGACAAGGTCGCTTACGACCTGTCGACGATCAAACATTGGCTCGGCGTTTTCGTGAAGCGATTCTTTGAGGGAAGCCAGTTCAAGCGATCGGCGATGCCCAATGGCCCCAAAGTCAGTTCGGGAGGATCCCTGTCGCCGCGCGGCGATTGGCGCGCGCCGTCCGATTCCGTCGCAGATGCCTGGGTCAGCTCGCTCGACGATATTCCCTGACGCGCAAATGGCCGGCCACTCAATAGAGCGCCGGCTCATTTAACGTTTGCGAGATTTCGCGACGACCGTCAGGCGCGCCGGACGAGGCCGAGAACGACCGAAACGACCAGGAGAACCAACGCGAGCCAGAACAATATGCGCGCGCCGTCCACCGCGACGCCGGCGACGCCTCCAAAGCCCAGAAATCCGGCAATGAGAGCGACGACCAGGAACACCACGGCCCAATACAGAAGGTTGCCCATTTTGACCTCCGCTTTTGAACTCTCGTCCTAAAAACGCGTCTGCAGCGCACATGTTCCGAGCCCGCAATCGCGGATACCGTCGCATTGCCATTGCTCAGGTCTCGACGCGCGCGAAATCTGCATTAAGATAGTCAAAGCGTTACCTGCACAGTGACCGTGATCTATGTGCTATTCGCTTGAGGCAAGCATTACGGCTGGGCTCGGCCTGGGATTGGCGGGCTACGGCATGGTTGCAAAAGCGCTGCGCCACGACCGGCGCATGTTGCTGTTCGCCGCGTTTCCGCTGGTGTTCTCGGCGCACCAGTTCGTGGAAGCTGCGGTATGGCTCACGCGGAACGATCCGGTCGTCGGGCAGCCCTTCCGCTATCTCTACACCTTAATCGCCTTTGCGATGTGGCCTGTGCTGACGCCAACGGCCGCCGCTTATGCGGAATCGGATCCGGAGCGAAATCGTCTTTGGTGGACCATGGGCGGCGTAGGCTTTGTCCTGGCCGCCTATCTTATCGCCAAACTCGCCGGCGCCGACGGCATCGACCTGTCGGTCTATCGGCACTCGCTCGCTTATGATCCGTTGTTCGAGCGCCCGCCGCTGGCGACGGACTTTCTCTATCTCTTATTGACGGTCGCGCCGCTCATCTTGAGCGAGCGCAGGGCGATCAAAATTTTCGGCGTCGCGGTGTTCTTGACGTTTGTCATGGCGCTCGCAGCAAATCGTCCGGCTTGGTATTCCGTGTGGTGTCTCGCTGCAGCGGTGTTCAGTTTTGTCATTGCCTTCGCGATCGAAGAAGAGCGCAGCTCTGACTACGATGAGCTGGAAATGCAGCGCTAGTCGGTCCGGGACGTGTTCGTCGCCCATTCGATGTAGCGCCGGCGCAGCAGGCGACTTATGTCGCCCGGCGCGCCAGATCCGATGGGGCGGCCATCGACCGAGACGACCGGCAGCACAAGATTGGAGGCGCTCGTGAGGAAGGCTTCCTTCGCCTCATAGGCCTCGGCGACCGAGAAACTGCGCTCCTCGACGGTCAATCCTTCTCGCTCCGCGAGCAACTGCACGGCTTTCCGTGTACAGCCGGGAAGAACTGCGGAGGAGTTTAGACGTGTCACGAGCACGTTCGCGCCGGTGAGGATGAAGGCGGTCGAGGATGAGCCTTCGGTCACGAAACCATCCTGATCGACCATCCAGGCCTCCTGGCAGCCGCCCTCGAGCGCCGCTTGCTTCGCCAGAACCTGCGCGAGCAGCGCGGTGCTCTTGATGTCGCGTCGCGCCCAGCGCAGATCCGGAACAGTAATGACTTTCACGCCGGTTTCGGCTGCGGGCGAGGCGATGATGTTTTTCTTCTGAGCGAAGGCGACGAACGTCGGCGCCGCTTCCGCGGGAAACCCGAACTCGCGTTCGGCGGCGGCGCCTCTGGTGATCTGCAGATAAACGAGGCCTTCGCTCAAACCGTTTCTTGCGACAAGTTCGGCTTCAACTTCGGCGATGCGCGACACTGGAATGGGACTTCCGATACGCAGCTCGCGTAGGGAGCGCTCGAGGCGCGAAAGATGCGATTCATTGTCGATCAGCCTTCCGCCGATGACGGCCGCAACCTCATAGACGCCGTCGGCGAACAGGAAGCCGCGGTCGAGAATCGACACGCGCGCCTCGTCGATGGGGATGTAAACTCCGTTCACGTAAGCGATATCAGACACTGTCGGCTCCAGGTGAGGGAGCGCAATCTACAGCAGCGCTCGCGGCTTGTCCTGCCGACGCTTTGGGCTCTATCGATAGGGCGGGGGATGCCTAAATAGAATGATCTGCGGCGGATCGCCGGGCTCCTCGCGTTCTCGGTCGCGGCCGCCGTTGCGCTGGCGCGCATGAGAAGCGGAAAACTGCGCTTACGGGCGGGAAGGGGGATGCTTGGGCGAAGAAATCAAGACCACGGGCTTCACGCCCGCCGACAAGGCGCGCTTCGCCGGCCGGCTCGCGCAGGAAACGCATCTCGCTCGCGCCCTGTTTGAACAGGACAAATTTTCGCGTGACGGCCACATGGTCGGCTTCGAAATCGAAACCTGGATCGTGGATCACAATTATGCGCCGTCCTCGATCAACCAATATCTCCTGGAAACCCTCAATCATCCGCTCGTCGTGCCGGAGCTGTCGCGGTTTAACGTCGAGTTGAATTGCGCGCCCTTCCGCCTCAAAGGCGACGCGCTGACGCAGGCGCACCATTCGCTGACGGATCTATGGGCGAAATGCAACGACGTGGCTCATCAGCTCGACGCCAATCTGGTGATGATCGGCACGCTGCCAACGATCCGCGACGCCGATCTGACGCTCGCCAATATGTCGCCGCTCAACCGCTACTATGCGCTCAACCAGGAAGTGCTTCGTCTGCGCGGCGGACAGCCGTTGCACGTCAATATCGCCGGTCGCGACCGCCTCGCGTCCGAGCACAAAGATGTGATGCTCGAGGCTGCGACGACCTCGTTTCAAATCCATCTCAAGACCCCGGCCGATCTGGCGCATCTTTATTACAACGCCTCGGTGGCGGCGTCGGGCCCGATCCTGGCGGCCTGCGGCAACGCGCCTTTCCTTTTCGGCAAGGCGCTATGGGAGGAAACGCGCATTCCGCTGTTTGAACAAGCGGTGAAGATGCCGGGCCCGGCCAGGGTCTGCATGGGCTCCGGCTATGCCGAGCGATCTCTCATCGAGATCTTCGAGGAAAATTTTCGCGACTATGAGGCGCTGCTTCCCGTGGCCTTTGACGATCCTCCCGAGGCTATGCGCCACCTGCGGTTGCATAATGGCGTCATCTGGCGCTGGAATCGTCCGCTGATCGGCTTCGACGACAACGGGGCGCCGCATCTGCGCATCGAACACCGCATTCTGCCCTCGGGACCGACCTTCATCGATATGATGGCGAACGCCGCGCTTTACCTTGGGCTCGCACGCGCCATCGCGATGAGCGGGAACGGCGGCGCGGGCGGCCTCGGTTTCGCTGACGCCAAGCGAAATTTTTATGCCGCTGCGCGTTTTGGTCTCGACGCGAAGCTCGAATGGCCGGGAGAAGGGGAGATCGCCGCCGATCGTCTGCTGCTCGAACGGCTCATTCCCGCCGCACGGGCGGGGCTGCGGGACCTGGGCGTCGCCGAAGCCGATTTCCTCGATATCATCGAAGCTCGGGTGCAGACCCGGCAGACCGGGGCGGCTTGGCAGCGAAAAGCTCTTGAGGCGCGCGGCGGGGACCTTTATGGCCTGATGGCGGCCTATTGCGAGCGCCAGCGGAGCGGCGCGCCCGTCCATCAGTGGGAAACGTGAGGAGAACAGTGACCGACGCGCCTTGCGCCCTGCTCGACCGGCTGCCCGACGGATTTCTCGACTGTCCCGCCAATCGCCTGAAGGACATCCTTCCCCGACCGACGCTGTTCGACCTTGCGGGCCGCGATCCGCATCCGCTGTTCGTGTCTACGCTGCTGCACGGAAACGAGACGAGCGGGCTCGCCGCCGTGCAGGAGATTCTGCGCCGTCACGCCGCGCGCGGGCTCAATCGGTCACTCATTCTATTCATCGGCAATGTCCACGCCGCGGCGGCGAATGTGCGCACGCTCCCGAGTCAGCGCGACTTCAACCGGGTGTGGCGGGGCACGGCGTTTCCCGATGATCCGCTCGCGCATATGGCGCGCTGGATTTACGCCTACGTCGAGAAGCGCCGAGCTTTCGCCGCCGTCGACATCCACAACAACACCGGCTTCAATCCTCACTACAGCTGCATCAGCAAGCTTGAGCCGAAGTATGTCGCGCTTGCGCAGCTTTTCTCCCGCATTGTTGTGCATTTTCAGCGCCCGCGCGGCACCTGCGCAGCGGCCTTCGCCGAATTGTGCCCGGCGATCACGGTCGAATGCGGCAAGTCGGGCGCCGATGTGGGCGTGGCGCATGCCGTCGAATTGCTCGACGCCTGCCTCTCGATCGCAGAGCTTCCCGACCACGCGCCGGCCCCCCAGGACATCGAGTTGCTGCGCACATGCGCCATCGTGAAGCCGCCCGCCGGCGCAAGCTTTTCCTTCGACGGAACGCCGGCGGATTTCGTCTTCCGCCCCGATATCGACCACCTGAATTTCAGTGAATTGGGCGCTGGCGCCTCTTTCGGCGCGCTGGGCCACGAAGACGCGCGCCTCGAAGTCCTCTCCGGCGAGGGGTTCGACACGCTGCCGATCAACTATTTCGATTACGCGGGCGGCGAAATCAGGCTCGCGCGCCCCGCCATCCCGGCCATGCTGACAGTCGATCGCCGCGCGGTGCAGCAGGATTGCCTATGTTATCTGATGCACCGCATCGGCATGGACGGTCTAGGATATAGCCGCACTGACGCGAACGCGCATTAGGGTTTATCCGGCCGCACGTCCTCGATGACATAGAGGCCTTTCGCGTCGCGACTGATCGTGAATTTGATCTTCATGCCCTTTGACAGGCTGGCGAGGTCGACGTTCGGCGCGACACGAAACGCCATTGTCATGGGCGACATTTCCAAGGGACCCGCGACCGGACCATGCGTGATCATGATCCGTCTCTCATCCGCGTCGACCGCCCGGACGACGCCCTCGCCTTGCCCCGACGTCTTCTCCGTCTTTTCCGTCGCCTGGGCGAGCGTGTAGCGCGGCGCGCCTTGGACCGCGGCGCCGCCAATCCCGATAGAGATGGCGGCGCACATCGCGACGCGCGCAAATCGCGTCTTCATCGAAGTCCCCAATCTTGCTGCTGAGGTCGGCTAGACTTTACGGCATTCGTCGGCGCATTTCTGGCACGCTTTGCCGCAGGCCACGCATTCGGCGATCTTTGGAAACTTGTCGCACTGCTTTTTGCAGTCCTCGCAAATCAGAGCGACCGTTTTCGCCAGCGCGACGGTATGCGACGAGTTGAGCGCCGACAGCGATGCGAGCGCATTGCATGCTGCGACAAGCTGCAACGAGGCGTCCGCACATTCGGCCATGCTCGTGTCTTTCATCGCAAACATGCCAAGACAGTGCCGAAGGCAGTCATTGCCCGTGGAGACACATTCGATGCTCGCGTGTTCCAGGTTTTTGTAGAGCGGCGGATGCATGTCCTCCATTTTGGCCGCGCTGTCCTGCTGGCCGGTCGCCTGAGCAAACGCTTGTGTGGCGGACAGGACGGCGGCAGCGGTTCCGACGGCAATGAATTCGCGACGTTCCATGGTCTTTCTCCAGGTGGGGTTCACGATACTTACCGAGGGGACCCGCTCGTGGGTTCCATCGGGATGGCGGCGCTCATGTCATCTTCGAGGGATATCATTTGTGACCGTGAC
This sequence comes from Methylocystis suflitae, assembly GCF_024448135.1. GTDB lineage: Bacteria > Pseudomonadota > Alphaproteobacteria > Rhizobiales > Beijerinckiaceae > Methylocystis > Methylocystis suflitae. Next base: position 25,711 of record NZ_JAMRYX010000195.1, on the reverse strand, counting down.
GCTCGTGTCGAAGGCGCTTGTGCATCGACGTCTCGTCATGTGTGATGAAAGATGACGCTGAGATTGCTGGCGGGCATGTCCACGATTTGAGGCTCTCCAAACCTTTCTCGCGCGCGCGGTCCGCGACATCCTCCAGATCGCGGACGCCTCACTCGGCGTTGCGAGCGCGAAGGCTCGCAACGAATTCGGCGCGGCTCGAAGCTCTGCGCGCCGCCGCGCCTGTATGGACCGTATAAATAGAGCGGCGCGCCCGCGGACAAGGTCCCGACTGCGCCCTCGAACAAAGCCTCTCTCGCGCTCCAGGGGGAAATGTGCGTCATGTTTATGCAGATGGCGTCCGCAAGAAGCTCTACGTTGTTCAAATTGCACACTCATGACGTGGGCTTAAGCTACTCGAATGCAGCGATTTCCATATATTCATCCCAAACCGCCTCGCGATCTACACTCATCTCATGGCGAAGCCCTTGGCTGTTCGTAGGCATGAATTTTGATGCCTCATGTGCGAAAGGCGGGCGCCTGACGATTTCTGTCAATAAGGGCGCATGCGCGACGGCGTGCAAAAGCTCGTCGCTTGCTGTGTCGAACTGCCGTGGGTCTTGAAAATGTCTCAGCGCTTCGAGCTTGTCGCCTCAACGCATCGATCCTTTGTCGCATTGGCGACGCTCCGCCTTCCCGGCCACCCCCTGCGGCGCTTTACCAAAGAAGAGGCGGCGATCCTGTCGCGGGCCCTCGACTCCGTCGCGACGGGCGACCGCGGCGAACAGCAGATCTATATGAGCCCCATCGCCAGCGATCATGACTTTGACGCGAGAGTCGAACAGAGCGGCGTTGTCCTCTCCTCTGAAGGTCACGGAGACGTCAAACTGGACTGGAGCGAAGCGCGCGCCCTGGCCGAAGAGTTGAGATCGTTTGCGTCCGGCTGACAGGTTGACGCTTGAGCGGCGCGTTCGGGTTCACAAGCGGCGCGGTTCATTTTGCGACGAGTTCAAACCGCGCGACCACGGGCGCGTGAAGCGATCCCTCGACAGGCTCTTCCGCATAGACTTCGTCCTGCAGCCCTTCGTTCAAGATCGTGGTCTCGCGCCAATTGGCGGCCAATGCGCGTGAGGCAAGGAGGTGGTCGATCAGCGTTGGACGTCCCGCATGTACCACGGTGAAACGCCGCGACGGCTCGACGCGCTCTTCCAAGGCGACGAGGGCCCGGTCCCCTTCCGCCGCTTCGTCTCCGCCGCCCCGCAAGAGTCGCGTTGGCGCGTCATGCGCGTCGGCGTTGAAGTCGCCAGCAATTGCGATCTGCGCCTTCGGCTCGGCGTCAAAGAGCGTCTCGGCGAACAGCCGAGCCTCCAACGCTTGGCCTTCGCGCTTGAGCGCGGCCACGAACTGGCCCTCGATTTGCGCGCGGCTCGATCCGAAGCCGCGCGCCGTCGCGATAGGCATGGCGCGCGGCGCGCGTAGATGCAGATTGATGACGTGGAGCGCGCCTCCGTTGGGAAGCGCGACAGCAGCGTAGAGCAGGGGCCTGTCCCAAGCGATCTCGACCGGCTCCGGCTGGGAGCCGTCGGCGTCGCGCGGCGGCGGCCAGACCCATCGCGCCACAATATCGTGGTGGATCTGCCGGTGCGCGCGCATCGGCCACCGCGAAAGGATTGCGAGATTATGCACGTCGGCGGGGGCGTCGCCGCCCGGCCTGACGGTCGTCGCCCGATGAAAGTTCGCGTATCTGGTCGTCGCCAGCAACTGATCGAGCGCGATATATTGCCGCGCGCCGTGCTTATGAAGCCTCTGCGCATGGATTTCCTGCAGGCATAATATATCGGCGTCGAGCGCCTCCAGCAGTGGGCGTAGCGCATCGCCCCGACGCGCAAACGCCTCCGGTTTGCTCCCCGACCAATCGAGATTTTCGAGATTGAAGGTCGCCAGTCGGAACGCTTGCATCGTCAATCCTCGCCCGAAGAGTCTGCATCCGCTAGCAGATTGCGCCTCGACGAGGTCGACATTTAGCGGCAATATCGGGACTATTTCCAATCCAGGAGCGCGATGTGTCCCTATTTGATGGGATTCCTTTCTTTGTTGGCCTAGATCCCACGCGCGGCGAGCAGCTCGCGCGCCAATGCGTGCGCAGGCGCTACGCCGAGCATGAGCTGGTCCTCGATTTCGACGATCCTTCGACCGATGTGTATTTCATCGTCAGCGGCGACGTTCGAGTGCTGATACGAACCGCCGCCGGCAAGGAGATGATCTTCGGGGATTTCGGACCGGGCAAATTCTTCGGCGAGATGGCGGCGGTCGACGGGGCCAAGCGCTCCGCCAATGTGACGGCGCTCACCAATGCGGAACTTTTGCTGGTGCCGCCAGTGGTCTTCAAGGAGATCCTGTTCAGCGAACCGGAGATTTGCGAGCGGCTGTTGCGTCTGCTGACGGCTCGGGTGCGGGAGCTGAATACGCGCCTGTTCGAGCGCTCGGTGCTCGACCTCAAGCATCGCCTCTATTCCGAATTGTTGCGCATGTCGGCGCCGCGCAAGGGATCGACGGGGCAGTCGATCGTATCGCCGCCGCCGTTTCAGCATGATCTCGCCGCCCGAATCGGTTGTCGGCGCGAACAGGTCAGCCGCGAACTCTCGGCCATGATCGACGAAGGCCTCGCCGAAAAAATTCGCGGCGGTCTCGTGTTGTTGCGCCCGTCGGTCCTGGAGAAGCGGGTTCAAGAGGCGCTCAACGAAGCCGAATGACCCCTGTGCGTTTTCGCACAAACAGATGAGGGACGGGGCGCTACCGTCGCTATGCTGCCGACAAGAGGCAAAGGACCCGCGGCAGAGCAAGCGACTGGGAGAACCAAAATGCTTCCCGAATTGACGCCGATCGAGCGCTGCGCCGAAGTGGCGGGTCTGCGCGGTCATGAACTCATCCTGGGCGTGAGCCCCAGCGACAAGCACCATCGTATGCTGGCGCGATACCGCCGGGCCGTGTCGCTCGACGCCGCGCGCGGGCGAGTCGTCGCCGACATCCGTAACGCGGTGGAGATCGGCGCGTCGCGCCGCGCCGCCGACTTGCTGATCGTGCTGCGCTGGCTCCTGGCGCCGGGCGCGTCTTGCGACGATTCACGCGCCATCGCGCGTCCGCGCCGCCGCACCTTCTCGGCACGCTGGCGTAGGGGCGTCATTGCGTCGCCGGTCGCCGAGCGGTCGTCGCTTGAAAACGGCGAAGTCGTCCCTCTGTTCGATGGCGGTCTCCGGCGCTAGCCGCGTTGCGCCTGTGGTTTCAAGGCAACACCGGGCAATTTGTTGTGCCCGCCGTTTACGCGCGAAGGCAGGAGGGAAATACCCATAAGCTGTTGCTGCAAAGCATTAATTCGCAGCAGACGCATCGCGCCGTCGCTTCGTCCTCTTCGGCGGATCGTCCGGCGCTAGCTTGATACTCCAGGCGACATGAGTCAGCTTCCGGTTCAGCTGACGGTCACGGCTTCGATCGCCGTTTTCTGATTTTTTACGGGGGCTTGCCATTTATGTTCGCATATAGAGCGGCGCCGAGGCTTTTGGGCGCACTGTTTGCCGCATTCTCACTTTTCAGTCCGGCTCTGGCGCAGGAGGATCCGCGCGCCGAACAAGAGCGTCTCGCAGCCTATATTCAGCATAATCCGACCGATTATGACGCGACCTATCGCTACGTCCTGCTGTCGACGGAGCTGCGCGACTATGAGGCGGGAATCGGCGCGCTTGAACGCATGCTGATGTTCAACCCGAACTTGTCGCGCGCCCGAAAGGAGCTTGGTTTCCTTTATGCGCGGCTTGGCGCCTATGAACTTTCGGCGCAGCATTTGCGCAACGCGCTCGCCGAAGGCGGCCTCGATGCGGTTCAGGTCGCTCAGGTCGAAGCGCAACTGCCCGATATCGAGAAGCGCACGCAAGCCAACCGGCTTTATCTGCGGATGCACGTCGGCCTGCGCGCGCAATCGAACGCCAATTTCTTCCCGACCAATAATCTTTTCCAGGTCGGCGGCGTCGGCGTTGCGTCGGCCGCCTCGCGCAAGGGCGACATCAACAGCTTTCAATTGGTGCAGGCGGCGCATGATCTGGATTTTCAGAATGGGCGCGGCGACCAGCTCGAGACGCGCGTGACGGGCTACGCCACCGAACAGTTTCGCCTGCCGCAGTACAGCGTCGCGCTGTTCGCCGGCTCCATCGGGCCGCGCATCCATATCGCGCCCGATCTTTATCCGGGCCTCTCCATCAAGCCATACCTGACCGGCGCGGTGGCGCTGCTCGGCGGTAGCAATTATCTGAACGCCGGCGGCGCCGGCATGAGTTTCGGCGCGGAACTCAGTCGCGACCTGTGGTTCGAACCGGGCGCCGAATGGCGGTCGATCTGGGTTGATCCCTCGCCGGGCTATCTCGGCTCTCTCGGTTTTTCGCCCTATTCGACAGTATCGACGTTGGCGACTGGCGACGTCGTCACCGGTTACCTGAGCAGCTCATACAGGCTGACCAACGACTTGAGGCTTGAAGGTCGCGTCGCCTATACGCGCGCCTTTGCGGGCAATCCGCAGCAATCTTCCGATCAGGTGGACGTTCAGGCGATGCTGCGGCTCGAGGTCGACCCGCCATTTCCGATCATTCCGCGCCGATGGACCCTCGCGCCTTATGGCCGCTTTACCCATCTTGCGTTCGACGCCGCCAATCCGGTCATCAATCCGTTCGTCGCGCGTCGAGACACTGTCTGGATCGGCGGCCTGATGGTGGACTTGCCGATCACCCCGTATCTCGGTTTCGCCGGCAACGTCGAATATGCGCGTAACGATTCAAATCTGCCGAATTTCAAGACTGACAACGTGTCCGTCAGTTTCGGGCCAACGGCAAAGTTCTGACGGAGACGATAAATGAAAAAGTTCTCCGCGGCCGCCACAACAGCTCTCGCGCTCGTCGCAGGCCCCGCGCTCGCAGACAACGTCGGGAATGTCGGTGCGGTCAATCAGAGTGCGCACGGCACGCCGCCGGGCGCCGCGAAGCGTTCGCTATCGGTCGGTCTTGGCGTGCAACGTCGTGAACGCATCGAGACGAGCCCATACGGCAGCGCCCAGATTGTCTTTAACGACACATCGACGATGACCGTCGGACGCAACAGCGCCGTCACCGTTGACGATTTCGTCTATTCACAGGGCGGAGGCGGTCAGCAGGGCGTGTCGATGGCGAAGGGCGTCATGCGCTTTGTCGGCGGCGGCGTCAGCCATGAAGGCGGGACAAAGCTGCGGACCCCGACGGCGTCGATCGGCGTGCGCGGCGGGACGGCGCTGGTTCGTATTGGCGGCTCCTGCGGCACGCTCATCGTGCACCAATATGGCTTCATCGACGTTGGCGGCCAGGCGCTCACGCGCCCGGGCTATGGCGTTTGCGCGCCGAGCGGCGGGCCGGTGTCAGAGCCTTTCCTCGTGCCGCCTGAGACGATCGCGGAAATCATCGCCGCGTTGGAGAGCGGCAAAAAGCAGCGTGGCGGCGCCAAGCGCGAGCCGACAAACGAAGAGGCGAATCTTGCGCTCGGCAATGATCGTCCGCCGGACGTCGTCAGTCCGCCGGGACTCGACGCGCTAGGTCCGGTTTGGTTCGGCAATTCGCTGGTGCAGAGCCGCGCCAATGTCGACAATCAGCCTGCGCCGCTGCCGACGCCTGCGCGCCAAGGCGGAAATGACAGCCACAACGACGATCATGGTCACGGCGGCCACGGCGGACACGATCACGGTGGTCACGAAGGCGGTGACGGCGGACATGGCGGTCATGGCGGTCATGGCGACCACGGCGATGGCGGGTATGGCGGCCATGGCGATGGCGGCCACGGCGGTTATGGAGGCGGCTACGGCGATGGCGGCCATGGTGGCGGCTACGATGGCGGCGATGGCCATGGCGGCGGCCAGTACGGCGGCGGTGATGGCTATGGAGGCGGCTATTACGGCGACGGTGGTCACGGCGGCGCAGGCGGGGGTGGCGGCCTCTTCGGGAGCGGCGGCTCCGGGGGCGGCCATGGTAGCGGCGGCCATGGGAGCAGCGGTCACGGAGACTAACTGTTGCGATTGACGGTCCGGGCGACTAGTTCTGCGGCGCCGCCAGCCTCGCCGATCGCCACGGCGGCGGCGTGACCGTCAAGCGAGGTGTAGATGTTGAAGCGGCGTCGCGCCTACCTTCTCGCGCTTGTCGCCGCTGCGGCTCTCATTTTTCCCTGGGGCGTCATTCAGCCCCGGGCGCTAGACGACCTACGCAACTTTGTCTTCGACACCTTTCAGCGTCTGGCGCCTCGCGCCTATGATCCCGAGGCGCCGACGCGGGTCGTGGGCGTCGACGAAAAAAGTCTCAGCGCCTATGGGCAATGGCCTTGGCCGCGCGCCCGGGTCGCCGAACTTCTTGACCGACTGCGCGAGCTCGGCGCGGCGTCCATTGCTTTCGACTTTATCTTCGCGGAGGCGGATCGCGCCGGAGCGTCCCAGCTCATCGAGGCGATTCCTGACCCACGCGCCCGCGCCGAGGTGGCGAAGCTCGTCGCAAAAGCGCCGAGCGGCGATCAAGTCTTGGCTCAGGCGCTCTCGAAGGCGCCCGCCACGCTTGGAGTCACGCTGACCGACGCCGTTTCCGCGCCGCTGTTGGCGAAGTCGGGACTGGTCACCACCGGCGACGATCCGGCGCCCTTCCTCGCCGCATTCGCCGGCGCGGTCGGCCCCGAACGAAAGCTTGCGGAAGCGGCGCGAGGGTTCGGCGCGACAAATTGGCTGCCCGATCACGACCAGATCGTTCGTCGGGTGCCGTTGGTGACGCGCGCCGGCGACGTTCTCATGCCCTCCCTGGCGCTCGAAGCCCTGCGCATCGCCCAGGGCGAGCCGGCGATCATCATTCGCTCGTCAAACGCCAGCGGACAAACGGCTTTCGGCAAGCAGACGGGCGTCAACGCGATAAAGGTCGGCGCCTTCGAAATTGCGACCGGCCCCAACGCGGAGGTCCGGCCACGCTATTCGCATAGCGACGCAATGCGGGACATTTCAGCCAAGGACGTGCTCGAGGGCCGCGTTGCGCGCGATGACATCGAGGGGCGCATCATCTTCGTCGGCGCCTTGGCGACGGGTCTCGGCGACGTCCGAGCGACACCGTTGGAGCCGGTCGTTCCCGGCGTCGACGTGCACGCGCAAATCGTCGAATCGATCGCCTCGGGTTCGCTGCTCGCGCGACCGGACTGGGCGCCTGGGCTGGAGTTCGTCGTCGCCGCGCTCGCGTTTTTGCTGATCATGAGCCTGCTCTTTGTCGCGCCGCCGCTCGTCTCGGCGGCGGCGGCGGCTCTCGCCGTCGTAGGCCTTTTCGTCGGCGCCTTTTATCTGTTCGACCGCCGCGGCATGCTGCTCGATCCCTCTTATCCCAGTCTCGCGATCATTGGCGGGTATCTCTTTGGCGCAGTGACGCTCTGGCGAGCCGAAAATTCCGCGCGCCGCCATGTGCGTCAGGCCTTCGGCAAATTCGTCGCGCCGGCCGTTGTGGATCGCCTCGCCGAACATCCCGACCGGCTGGTGCTCGGCGGCGAGACGCGCGAATTGACCGTGCTGTTTTCCGATCTGCGCAATTTTTCCGGGATTTCGGAAGGCATGAGCGCACGCGAACTCACGCAGTTCATGAATGAATATTTGACCCCGATGACCGACGCCATCCTCGAAGAGGAAGGCACGATCGACAAATATATGGGCGACGCGGTGCTCGCCTTCTGGAACGCGCCGCTCGATATCGACGACCATCCGCGCAGGGCCGTTCGGGCCGCCCTGACGATGCGCGAGGCTCTCGTCGGCCTCAACAAAAGGCGCGCCGAGGCCGCTGCGTCGTCGGGCGACGATGCGCAGCCGGCGGCGATGGGGCTTGGCCTCAATCTCGGCCCTTGCAGCGTCGGCAATATGGGATCCATCCGCCGCTTCGACTATTCGATTCTTGGCGACACGGTGAATCTCGCGTCGCGGCTCGAAGGGGCGAGCAAGGCCTTTCAGACGGACATTGTGGCCTCTGGCGCGGTGCGCGATGCGGCGCCCGACTTCGCCTGGATCGATCTTGGCTGTGTCCGCGTCGTCGGAAAGACCGAACCGACAAGGGTTTTCGCGCTCGCCGGCGACAGCGGGATGGCGGTCTCGGACTCGTATGTGCGCTGGCGCAAGTCGCACGACCTCATGCGCCAGGAATATGAGTCGGGCCGATTCGAAGCCGCCGCCGAGGGCGCCTCGGCGTTGGCGCGATCGGTTCCCGAGCCCTGGCCCGCGCTCTATCTCGTCTTGGAGCAGCGGTATCGCGGTCTCGCCAGGGAAGGGCCGCATGATAACTGGTCTTCGGTATGGAATCTTTCGAGCAAGTGACGTCTTCGTCCGAGCGCGACTGCTGCCCAGCCGTGTAGTCGCACGCCTTATGGGTTTCTCTTATGATCGCTACTCGCGCATGATCTCAAATCCGGTGCAGAAATATTGGGCCCTGATCGCAGGGCGTCACGACGCGGATGCTTTTTCGGTCATCGACGCCGCCTATCGCGAACCGCAACGCGGGTATCATGATTGGGGTCATATCGTCGATTTGCTGACGAAGCTCGACTCCTTGAAGGCGCTCGCCATCCGGCCCGATCTGATCGCCGCCGCCATCTTCTGGCATGACGCTGTCTATGTGACTCGCGACGCCGACGGTCTGCTTCGTCCCGACGCTGAAAATGTTCGCGCGAGCGCGACGCTCTTCGAACGTCACTCGAAATTCGACAAAACAGATGCGCAGGCCATCCATGATCTGATCATGGCGACCGCGAATCACCTCAATGCGCGCGCTCCAGCTGAGCATTATCCCGGCTTTTCGCGTGATCTGGACCTCTTCCTCGATCTCGATCTTTCCTCGCTCGGCGCGTCCTGGCCCGAGTTCGAGGAAAATCTGGCGCGGCTTCGTTTCGAATACGCCTGGGTGCCCGAGCCGCTCTTTTGCCTTGGGCGGCTCCAGATGATCGACACATTCGCCGCGCATGGGGATGCCCTCTACCGACGCGACGAGACGCGAAAACTCTGGTCCGCACGGGCGCATCAAAATCTCGCGCGCGCGCAAGAGCAATTGCGCCGGCAGGTGGCGCGCCTCGCCTCATCGGCGTAGCTACAAAGCGAGCGCCGAACGCACCTTCGCCGAATAGCCGTAGATGTCGTCGTAAAGCTTCAGCGCGCCGTCGTCGTTGACGACGGCCGTGAAATATTCGATGTGCACCGGAATGGGCTTCGCGAGATTGATGCGGCGCTCCTTCTTGCCGATCAGAGCTTTCAGACGCTTTTCGTCATAGCCGGGACGCGCGATGACCTCTTCCGCGAGCTTGAACGGATCTTGGACACGTACGCATCCGTGACTGTATGCGCGCTTGGCGCGGGCGAAGAGTTTCTTCTGCGGCGTGTCGTGCATGTAGATCAAGAGATCGTTCGGAAATACGAATTTCAGTCGGCCAAGCGCATTCTTCTCGCCGGGCTCCTGCTGAACGATCGCACGGCCATTTCGAAAGGTTACCTTATATCCGCGCGTGCGAAGCTTGGAGAGCTTGCCGCCGGTTTTGGGCTCCAGCTCCTTCTCGATGATCGATTCCGGAACGGTCCATGTCGGATTGATGATGATATATGGCATCACGTCGGAAAACACCGGCGTTGGCGACGTCTTCTTGCCCACGACAACGCGCCCGCGAAACACAATTTGATTGTCGCGCGTGAATGTCGTTTCGAACTGCGGAATATTGACTTCAAGGCGCGTCGCGCCCATTTCGCGCGGCTCCCAGCGCCACCGCTCCATATTGGCGATGATCTCCGCCTCGACGCGCTTCGCCTTGGCTTCGGGCAGCAACGCAAAATTGGTGATGGGCCGCGCATCCGACTCGTGAGCCCTCGCGGCCTCGCGGCGCGGATGGCCGCGCGCAGCGCGCAGTTCGGCGAGTTTCTCGCGCAAGGCGGCATAGCCGGGGTGCGGCGGATTGAAGGCGGCAAGCCGCGCGCCGGCCTCGTCTCCAGCCTCGGCGATCGCGTCAAGCGCTTGCGCCGGCTTTACCACCGATGGCCGCTCCTCGATGTCAGGTGAAATCGTTGCGGGATTGACCCGGGCGCCGCTCGCTTGCGCCGCATAATCGGCGACGGCCTCCGATAGCGCCAGTTCGCCCTCGGCGCTCCAGGACGACTGTTGGGGAGGCGCGTTTACGCGCAGGCCGTCGCGGCCGGCGTCGCGCAGTGTGTTCAGCGCGCTTTTCGCCGATTTGGCAAAGCCCTCCGCATCGCGCCAGATCGGCGCATAATCGCGCTTCTTGTAATAAGCGGCGATGTCCGAACGCTGGACGCTTCGGCCGACGTCGGGCTCCTCGTTCGACCAGTCGCGCAGCGCGCGCGCGAGGCTTTCGCGCGCATCGGTCGCTTGCCGCTCATCGACTCTTTGCTGTTCATCGACGCCTTGCGGCGCGTCGGCTTCCTGCTGCTTTTCGAGCCCCTTGTCGAGCTCTTGGCGCTCATCGGTCTGGTGTCGCTCTTCGGCTTCCCGCGGCGCGTCGACCGTCGGCCGGTCGGAGGTCTCGCGCTCTAGCGCCGGCCTCGCCTCGCGCTCCGTGGCGGCCGGCGGATCGGGCGCGTCGTTTGGCGTGTTCGACATTTGCGCCACGGCCGGGGCGGCGAGCAGTGCGCCAGCGATGACGAAAGGAGCAGCCTGGGGGAGGAGCGAAACGCGAAACATGCTCGAACTCCTGTGAGCCTCTACAAGGCCTTGCGGCAAACGAAACGGATCGTCTGTCCGCGCACGCCATAGCCCTCGTCCGTCTCGACGGTGACGCCATGGCAATTCTGCGTAGGATCTGACTGCGCGACGGCGGTCGACTCCTGCCAGTCGATGGGGAGGATGAAGGGTTTCACCGACGAGGCGTCGGCGGCGACTTGAGCAGGCTGCGAGTCCGGCGCCTTGACGAGGAGCGCCTTGGCGGCCGCGAAGCTGACATTGGCGGCGAGGATCGCGAAGGCGATCTTCATGGCCAGCGCGATGCGGATCGGTCGCGAAGCGAAGCTGGTCTTGGTCGTGCGGTTCGTTGTGTTGCTCATAGAACGGTTCATGGCGAGTTCCCCGTGGTCCGTCCGCTCAATCAGCGGATGATCGGACCCTAGAACGCCCCATGGGGAGTCGCGGTGCGCTGGCGCACAGGGCGCCAGATACAAGAACTCCCGGCCTTGTGGGCCGGGAGCCAAACTTCATCAGACGTCAAAGCCGCCGTCGCCGCCGCTGTCGAAGCCGCCGCCGTCATCGAAGCCGGGGTCGGCGCTATAGTCGGCGTCCTCCACCCCGCCTGCATTGTCGTAGCCGGAGTCGTAACCGGCCTCTGTGGCGCCCGACTGGTCGCCGTAATAGTTGTTGATCACCGTATCGCCGCCGGTTGGCGTAAAGCCGGAGCCGATGCCGAGATTCGCCATGCCGCCATAGCCGGCGCCATGCGAGAACAGGTTGCGGATGCCGTCGGCGAGCAGCACGCCGCCCGCGACGCCCGCGGCGGTGCCGAGCGCGCCCTTCAGAAATCCGCCGGTTTCAGGCGCAGGCGGCTGCTGCTGGCCCCAACCCTGCGGCGCGTAGCCGCCGGCCACGGGATTCATGCCGCCCTGCTGCGCGCCCCAAGGTCCGCTCGGTCGAGTCTGCTGGGGAGGAGGCGGCGACGCCGAACGGGGACCGCCTCCGAACAGGCCGCCAAGGAAACTGCCAGCGGGCTTCGACTCAAGCTCTTGGACGCGGGCTTCAAGCTCCTCAATGCGCGCATTGGCGCCCTGCAGCGCCTGATCCTGCACGATCACGGTCTGCGCCAGGAGATAGGGCGCGGCCGGCTGGGCCTTGATCTGCTCGCTGATGAAAGCCTCCGCCTCCTTGTCGCGCGGCGTCGAGGCGGCGCTCTTGGTGCGCTCGAACAAACCAGCGATGAGTTGGCGTTCTTCCGGTGACATAGGGTTTCTCCATAATGGCCGCCCTGGAAGGCGCGGCGCAGCAAGATATGGCCCCGCCGCAAAACGCCGCCAAGCCCCAAGCGCAAACGCGGCCGATTAAACTTTCGAAATCTGGCGGCAACGCGGAGAACGCGCCGAAATCTTCCGCCCTAAGCGTGCGGCCAGTGGCGTTCCCGGAACCAGCTGCGATAGTCCGTCATCTTCGCGCGCTGGGCGGCCGGCGCGCGCCGCGTGCACGTCGCCGCCTCAGGGCTTCCCTCCGACGCGCCCCAGCGCAGTTCGACGCAGTCATTGGGATTGTAGCCCATCTCAAGGTCCGCCGCGCGGTCCATCACGTCTTTGAGCGAGAGCGTCCAGGCGGAGCCGTCGCTGCGGGTGTATGAAAATGTGCGGGCCGCGAGTTCGCTCGCCAGCGCGCTTTGCAGTTGGGCCTGAACCCCCGGCGCACCTCTGCCAAACGGCATGGCGTAGCGATCGCTGCGTCGAGCGACACGATCGGGAAATCCGCGCACCACATCGATCGCGATCAGCAGGCGGAGATCGCGCGCCGGCGTCGAGAAATCCTCCCACGCGCCGGAGGTCGCGAAGATCGCGGGACCGTCCGGCATCGATGCCTCGCCGCGCCCGCCGCTCTGGAATTTTCGACCGTTTTCGACCGCCGTCGCGCGCGTCTTCACCTGCTCTTCAAGCGCGGTGATGGCCGCCATCATCGCGCGCGTCGGATCGAGCGGCTCAGGCGACATCACCTCATCCATGCGATCGTAGAAATCCTCTGCGCCGAGCTGAGATTGCTCCAGCGAGAAATCGCCATAATCCGGGTTCTTGGCGATCTCGGCATTGGTGAGCGCCCGCAGCGCGCCGTTCTCCCGCACGATCGGCCGGAAGCGCTTGAAGCCGGGGCTGCCGAGCGAAGGTCCGTTCGCGAATAGGAAATTGCCACGCCAGAACCGCTTGCGCGTGACGGTGCCGTCCGGCTCGGCGTCGACGGCGAGAAACACGCCCGCGGCGTCCGCCGTCTGCGGGACGCGCTGCACCAGCATCATGACGTGCCCGTACGGATCAGCGTAGGCGGTTCCGGGACGCAGGGTCTCCTGTGTCAGCGGGATCGTGTAAAAATCGGACTTGTCGCTGTTTGCCGGCGCGCGCACCGAACCGGAATGAACGACGTCGCCCACGGCCCTAAAATATCCGGCGACGCCCGCCGGCCGTTTCGGCGCAGGCGGTTTCGCGGGAGCCGCCGCGGGGGCGGCCGGCGCTCCGGCCTGGACTTGCTGCGGCTGTGAAAACAGTTGCTGCAAGAGATTCGTAGGCGCCGCTGCGGGCGTAGGGGCCGGCGTCGCCGCGGCGGACGCTATGGCCTGCTCCGGCGGCGGCGCCGGTCGGGTCAGTTGGGGATGCAGAATATCGAATCGCTCATTGCATCGCGGCGGCGCGCCGCCGGCCCCGCGCGAGCAATTCGAATAGGCGAAGGGCAGCCCCATCTTGAAGGCGAAATAGGCGCGCAGAAAATAGACGAAATCGGCGCAGTCGGGCTTCAGCGAGAGGGTAAGGCTGTCCTCGCCCGTTCCGAGATGATTGAACAGCACATTGCGCGACGGATTGCGCAGCACCTCATGCCACGTCTTCCATGACTGCTCCGCTTCGAGCGGCGCGTCAAAAAGCTTGGCGACCCACGCCGAGTACAGATTTTCAGTTGAACGGTCCCAACTGTTATGTAGGCGCCAGACGCTGCCTTCCGCCGTGTGTGCGGTCGACGGCTTGCGCGCGCTAACGTCGATGTCCGTGCCGCAGGTAAACGAAGAAGTGTCAAGCGTGGCGCGCCATGCGCCGGCGGCTGGCGACGCGACTTCGGCGAACCAGACATAGGGCGGACCGCCCCGCTGCATGTGCGATTTGGCCGCGATCCTTCCGTCAGGCGCAACCAGCGAAAGCTCGCCTTGGAGCGGCTTTTCCGTGGCGACGAGGATGCGCAAGGGCGCGCCCGTCCACGGCGCCGCCGGCGAGGGCAAAACCGCGACCTCAGCCGACGCCTCGCAGGGCGAATCTTGAGCCTGGGCGTTGGCGAAGGAAAAAAGGAAGGCAAAAAAGGCGCTTGCGACAGTCAAGGATGCAGCGAATCGGCGCGCTGGAAACATTTGTGACCCTCTCTTGGACCGCCCTCGATTTGTTTCTTCGTCAAAGGCTGGTTCGCAGGACATGGAGTCGGCGGCAATCCGGCTGGGGACGTGGGGCGCGACTTTCGCACAGGCGCCGGCCCATTGTTTGAAAGAAATGGGTCAAAATGGCGACATCCCCCGCCACGCTTCATGCGGTCGAGCGGCCGACGCGGAGAGCACAAGCCCGGCCATGACGCGGGAGGCGCCTGCTCACGCCGCCGTGAACTTCTCGCTGAAGATGCGATCATGCGGCACGCCGGCGGATTGGCCGGCCTCTTCGGCCGCGGCGATGAGCGCTGGGGGGCCGCAGACGTAAATGTCGGGCCGCTCGGTCGCGCTCGACAGCGCCTGCGCCAGCGCTTCGACCGGCGTGCCGACGAACCCGCGCCAGTCCTGTTCCGGCTTCCACACGCAGAGCGTCACGACGAGCTGCGGCAATGCCGCCTTGAGCTCCTCGATGACGTCGAGCGCGAAAAGCTCGTCGACTTTGTTGACCCCGAAGAACAACCGGCAGGGGCGCTGATCGGCGAATTCGGCCATTTGCCGCAGCATCGAGAGCGCCGGCGCGAGTCCCGTGCCGCCGACGACGAACCAGCGCGGCGCGGGGCTCGCCTCGTCGAGCGTGAATTGCCCCTGCGGACCGCGGACAAGCAGCCTGTCGCCGACGGCGGCGCGATCACGAAGATAATTCGAAAAGGCGCCGTGCGGCTGAAGGCGAATGAACAGCTCGAGCGTTCCGTCCCAGTTGGGCGCATTGGCGAGCGAATAGGAGCGCTTCGCCGAGCCGTCGGGAAGCGTGAGTTCGATGAATTGTCCGGCGGTGAACTGCGCCGCGCGCCCGAACGTCGGATCGTCTTCATATTGAAGCTGCAGGCGCACCGCGCCCGAGCCAGCTGGTTCGATCGCAACAAGCGTCGCCCGTCGCTCGGGAACAGGCGCAAAACCAACCGCCGCCTCGTCGAAGGGCGCGCGCAATGTGAGATCGCTGCGCGCCTGCGCTCGGCACAGCAATATGTCGCCGGCCATGCGCTCATCCTCGCTAAGCGCCGCGCTGCTGTAGGACATGAGTTCGACCTCTCCGCTTGCGCGAGCGACGCGGCATGCGCCGCAGCCGCCCTCCCGGCAGGAGGAGGGAAGATAAATGCTCGCGCGTTCGGCGGCGTCCAGTAGCGTGTCGGATGGTTCGGCGTCGAAGGCGATCGTCGCGCCGTCGCGCGTGAGAAGGCTGACCTTGTACATGGCGGATTCCGGCGAAGGGGCGGACGCCCGAAGTCGGGCGTCCGCTGCATGATGGCTAGGCGGCGCGGGCGAGCGACGCTGCGATGTCGGCCTTGGCGTTGCCGATCGGCTGGACGCCGAACTTCTCGACCAGCACGTCAACGAGCGCCGGCGTGAGAAAGGCCGGCAGCGTCGGGCCGATGCGCACATTGCGCACGCCAAGCGCGAGCAGCGTCAGAAGAACCGCCGCCGCCTTCTGCTCGAACCAGGAAACGATGAGCGACAGCGGCAGTTCGTTGACGCCGACGCCGAAGGCTTCCGCCAGTTTCGTCGCGACGACGAGCGCCGAATAGGCGTCGTTGCACTGGCCCATGTCGAGGAGGCGCGGCAGCCCGCCGATCGTGCCGAAATCATGCTTGTTGAAGCGATATTTGCCACAGCCGAGCGTCAGGATCACCGTATCCTTCGGCGCTTCGTCGGCGAAATCGCTGTAGTAGTTGCGGCCCGTCGCGGCGCCGTCGCAACCGCCGACGAGGAAGAAGTGGCGGATGGCGCCGCTCTTCACGGCCTCGATCACCTTGTCCGCGACGCCAAGCACGGCCTCACGCCCGAAGCCGATGGTGATGGTCTGCTCCGGCGCATCTTCAGCAAAGCCGGGCAGGGCCTGCGCCGCCTGCGCGACAATCGCGAAATTCTCATCGGCGATGTGGCGCACGCCCGCCCAGCCGACCGGCCCCGCCGTGAAGATGCGTCCGCGATAACGCGGCTGCGGCTCGATGAGGCAATTCGAGGTCATGACGATCGGGCCGGGGAATTCGGCGAATTCCTTTTGCTGATCCTGCCAGGCGCCGCCGTAATTGCCGGCGAGATGCGGATAGGCCTTGAGCTTGGGATAGGAATGCGCCGGCAGCATTTCGCCATGCGTATAGACGTTGATCCCCTTGTCCTTCGTCGCTTCGAGGATGGCGTGCAGATCCTTCAGATCATGGCCGGAGACGAGGATCGCTTTTCCCTTGATAGGCGTCACGCGCACGCTTGTCGGCGACGGCGCGCCGAAGGCGCCGGTGTTCGCCGCGTCGAGCGCTTCCATGGCGAGAAAATTGGCGCCGCCGAGCGCCAGCGCCTCGTCGAGCAGCGTCGCGACGTCGCGCTCCTCGCGCGCCAGCATATCGAGCGCATGTTCGACCGCCTCATAAATCGCGTCGCGCTCTTCGCCCAGAACGCGCGCGTGATGCGCATAGGCGCAAACGCCTTTGAGGCCATAGAGAATGAGCGCGCGGGCGCCGACCGCGTCCTCGCCGAGGATCGCCGCGTCCTTGCGCACCGCCGCCTCCGACGCCTGCGCGGAAAGTCCGGCCATGTTGTCCGCTGGCGTGAAAGCGGCGGGGCCGGCGAGAGTTTGGGGTATCTTGGCCGCGGCGCGCGCGGCGTTTTCGTAAAGCGCCTTGGCGCGGTCGCGGATTTGCGAGGCCTCACGGATCAGCTCGACGAATTTCGCCGCGTTGAAATTGACATTGGTGAGGGTCGTAAAGAAGGCGAAGAGTATGAAGCGGTCGGCTTCGATGTCCGTCGCGCCAAGCTGGCGCGCGCGATGCAAATATTGGCCGACGCCCTCGCAGACATAGAGCAAAATGTCCTGCAGATCGGCGGTCGTCGCGTCCTTGCCGCACATGCCTTTCGCGCCCGCGCAACCGGCGCCTTCGTCAGATCGGTAGGTCTGCTCGCATTGATAACAGAACATGTCGCTCCCTCCTGGCTTCCTTATTAGGTATTTAGAATGCGTATTAAAAAGGACGGAAGTCAAGCCGTGAGGCGCGCAATGCGCCGCGACGTTTCGCGGCGTATGTTCAGGCGGAGAGATCGGCGAGGGGAAAGGCGGCGGTTTTTTCGAGGCAGTCGTGCAGGGTGTAGCGATCGAGTTCGCGCATAAATCCCTGTTCGGCGCGCGCCAGCATGCCCTTCAGGCGGCAGCGCGGCAAAAGCGCGCAGTTGCTGCCTTGCGCGCTGAAACATTCGACCAGCGGCTGATCGTCAAGCCTGCGGACCACCTCGCCGATTCGAATGTCGCGCGGATCGCGCGCCAGTCGAACGCCGCCTTGCGCGCCGCGGATGCCCTCGACATATCCGGCCGCGGCGAGCTCCTGCAGCACTTTCGCCATATGGTGGCGCGAAACGTCGAAATGATCGGCGATCGCCGCCGCGCTCATCACCTGCGGATTGCGGTCGGCGAGGAGGATCAGGGCGCGCAGGCCAAAGTCGGTGAAGGTCGTGAGGCGCATGCAAAATACCTAACACGGTATTCGAAGTTCGGAAATATCTTCAGCCGTCATGCCCGCGCTTGTCGCGGGCATCCACACGGCGCCGCTACATGCGCCTTGCAGCATTTGCGCAACGTCCCGGCGTCGATGGCCGGGACAAGCCCGGCCATGACGTGCGCGGATTGTTTGCGCTAATGAGAACCGGTCCCCTCATCCTTCGAGACGCGCGCTGCGCGCGCTCCTCTGGATGAGGGGCCTTGGATCGCGCACACTTCATGCAGCGCGATTAGCTGCTGCGCAGTGCGATTAGCTGCGCTGCTCCAAGCAGTCCTCATCCTGAGGAGCGCCTGTAAGGCGCGTCTCGAAGGACGAGGACGGCGAAGCGTCGCGTCTACACGCCTCACCCCCCGCCGAGCGCCATGTCATCGCGATGAATAATCTCGTCGGGGCCTTTGAAGCCGAGTAGCGCCTCAATGTCCTTCGTCGAGCGCCCCACGATCTTCGCCGCGTCGGACGCGTCATAGGTCACGAGGCCGCGGCCGATCTCGCCGCCCTTGGCGTTGCGGATGACGATGCAGTCGCCGCGCGCGAAGCCGCCCTCGATCCGCGTCACGCCCGCCGGCAGCAGGCTCCTGCCTGAGCGCAGCGCCTTCGCCGCGCCGTCGTCGATATGCACGGCGCCCTTCGGCTCCAGCGAGCCGGCAATCCATTTCTTGCGCGCCGTCACCGGATTGGACGGCGTCAGAAACCAGGTGCAGCGCCCGCCAGCCCCGATGCGCGAAATCGGCGCCTCTTCGCGACCGTCGGCGATCACCATATGCGCGCCGCCGGTCGTGGCGATTTTCGCCGCCTCGATCTTGGTGCGCATGCCGCCGCGTGAATATTGCGAGGCGGCGCCCCCCGCCATGGCTTCGATCTCCGCCGTGACGCGCGGCACGATCGCGATGTGCTTGGCGTCCGGATTGGAGTCGGGCGGGGCGCTGTAGAGCCCCTCGACGTCGGAAAGTAGGATCAACAGATCGGCGCTCGCCATGGTGGCGACGCGGGCGGCGAGGCGATCATTGTCGCCATAGCGGATTTCCGCCGTGGCGACCGTGTCGTTCTCGTTGATCACCGGCACGGCTCGCAGCGACAAAAGCCGCGTCAGGCATTCGCGCGCGTAGAGGTAGCGGCGGCGCTCCTCCGTGTCGCCGAGCGTGACCAGCACCTGTCCGGCGACGAGGCCCCGATCATGCAGCGTCTCGGCCCAGAGACGCGCCAGGGCGATCTGGCCGACGGCGGCGGCCGCCTGGCTGTCTTCGAGCTTCAGCGCGCCGCGCGGAAAGCCGAGCACGCTCCGTCCCAGCGCTACGGCGCCGGACGACACGACCAGCACATCAGCGCCGGCGCGATGCAACTCCGCGATGTCGTCGGCGAGGCGCTTCAGCCAAGCGCGTTTCGCCGACGCCTTGTTGGGGTCGACGATGAGCGAGGAGCCGACCTTCACGACGATGCGTTTGAAGTCGGCGAGGACGGGAGCGCGCTTGGTCATGCGAGCGGGGCGAAATGTCCGAGGGGTAGGCGTTTGCGAGCGCGGCTTAGGGAACGCTTGAGTTAGCCCAGCCCGCCAACGACCGCAAATCGGCGCCTATGGCGCGCCCTTTTGCCAGCGGCGGATGAAATCGAACGGATGGATGAAACTGAGCACATTGAGCGTGAAATTGTCTCGAATGTTCAGCGCGACCCCGACTTCAAGAAGCACGGATATTGCGATAACGCCCAATACCGGGAGCCGCCACGCAAGAACGAAGCCCAACGCCATCGCCAGCGTATCGGCAAGCGAATTGACGATGCTGTCGCCTGCGTAGTCCTGCGCCGGCGGCTGCTTGCGATAGAGGCGGATGGCGAAGGGCGTGTTTTCGAGGATCTCCCATCCCACTTCAACCGCCAGCACGATCAGGAAGCGCTGCGCGACCGACAGTTCCGGCGCCGCGAGCCAGACCAGGAAATAGAACAGCACGCCGTGGATGATATGCGTGAAGCTGTACCAGTCCGTGAGATGCTGGGAGAGGCAGGGAGAGGAGGCGTCGCCCTCCCACAGCTTGAATGGGCCATGAGAACAGAGAAACGGCTGTCCGAGCGCCCATAGCGCGCCGGCCTGAATGACGAGCGCGGCGATCGCCGCCGCCGCGACATCAAACGCCGTCGTTGCGCTCATCATCATGTCTTCTCAACTGGAAGACCGGACGATGGAAACTAGTCTCCTAATCCGACGACCTCGGCGTCTGGGGTCTTCTTGCCGCCGGCCACAATCGAGAACTCCTCCAGTTCCTCCGTCCAGTATTCGAATTGCCGGCGGCCGTAGTCGACCATGGCTTCGGCGACGTCGTGCGGCGATCTCGCCGCCCATACATCTTGCCCGAATTGCAGCGCCGAGCGCGTGTTGATCAGGCCGAAGTCCATGACTCTCGATGCGCAGTCCTGACAGGTCTTGAGCGAGCTGAGGAGGAGCGGGGAGAGGTCTGGCGAGATCATCTTATTCCTCTGAAGTTGCCGGCCTGTGAGCGCCCGTCGCCAAAATATGGAGGGAGACGCGGCCGCGCCGGCGCCTCCCTCGCCACTGAAAAGTGATCCAATATGCCCTCTAGATAGCGTCCGCTTGATACGAACCTATGACCGACGCGACGGATTCTTGCGCGGGGTCTTGAGTTAGGTCAAGCATATGAAACTATTGCACAATTTTTGTTTTGGCTCTATCCCTATTTCAGCTTGTGGCGATTGACGGGCGACTCGAGAGGCGGAATTCTCGCGGTTTGATGGCGGCTGCGTTCGGAGGCTGTTGATGCACCGGCTTGTCTATTTCAGTAACGCAAATCTTGATCTGAACCTCTCCGCGATCGAGGGAATGGTCGAGATGTCCGCTGAGCGAAATCGTTCGCGTCACATCAGCGGGGCGCTCCTCTATAATGGGCTGAATTTTTTGCAAATTTTGGAAGGTCCGCGGCAAGCGCTGACGCCGCTCTATTTGCAGATCCGGACGGACTCCCGGCACTCCGGCGTGGTCAAGCTCGTTCACGAAAGCATTCCGATGCGCAGTTTCCCCGATTGGGGCATGAAGCTCGTGTGCGGCGCGCCGGAATACACGGCCGCCACGCGAGAAGCGGCGCCGCGCGACGGCGGTCTTTCCGCGATGGTTGACGGTTTTTTCAGATTTGGCCAGGCGGCGACATTCGCTGAGCTTAGGTGAGCGCAATTCTTGCTTGGGTAGATCGCGGACATCGGGCGCTGTCCGCCCTTCGGAGCTACTAATGTTAGGAATTGCCAAGAAAATCGGCTCGTCTGGGAGCGAGACCAAGGTGGCCGCAAGGGGCCGCGACGGCCGGCTTTTATCCGGCTATTTGGTCAATCTGCATCGTGGCGCGGCGCCGGTGAGAGAACTGATGCTCGCCGACATCGAAAGGTTCCAGTCGCTCGGCGCGACAGGATATGCCGACGATTTGCGTGTCGCGCTGAAGCAGTTCACGTCCGAATTCATCGATCGGAAGGACCGGCGCTAGGCGCCGCTTGCGCCGAAGTTCTGTCTGCGCAGAGGAATTCGCCCCGCGGCCGAGCGATCGGCCGCGCCAATTTGCCCAACCGTCAGTCGATCAACCGCGCGCGAGTCTCGCGCTCATAGCTGGCGAGCGCGTCGCTAATCGCCACGTCATAGCGCGCCTCAGGCGATTGAAGCATTCGCAGATGCGGCGGCAGCGCGGCGAGCTGCTCTTTCGCGTAATTGCGAATTTGCGAAATGTCGCATGTTTGCCCCGCGACCCGGCGACCTGAAAGCATGAACGGCTGCAGCAATGGGACGCCCGGCAGAGTTTCGCCCTCTCGGGCGATGACGTCCCTCACTGCAACTCCGTCTCTGAACTCTCGAAATACCTGCTTGCGGCCCGGCAACGATTGCTTGCCCGCCGACAGTTTCATGCGTCCCTTGCCGGCGTATTCGGTCAGCTTATAGGCGATGTCGAGGGCTGGCGCGTCGCTCGACACCGCCATATCCGTCCCGACGCCAAAGACATCGATGGGCGCGCCGCGCGACGTCAGCGCGTCGATCTTGGTTTCTTCAAGGCCGCCGCTGGCGACGATCTGCACGTCGGTCAAGCCAGCTTCATCGAGGATGCGGCGCGTCTGTCGCGACAGCATATCGAGATCGCCGGAGTCGAGACGCACCGCGCGGACTTTGAAGTTCGTCCCGAGCGCCTTCGCGAGCGCGACGACATTCTTGATGCCTTCGATCGCGTCATAGGTATCGACGAGCAAAGTCGTTTCAGGAAAGACTTCGCTGAAAGACTGAAAGGCGTCCATCTCGGAGGCGCAGGCTTCGACAAAGCTGTGCGCCATCGTTCCGGCGACGGGCAATCCATAGGCGCGCCCGGCCGCGACATTGGAGGTCGATTCGACTCCGGCGATGTAGAATGCGCGCGCGCCTTTTATCGCCGCATCCACGCCTTGCGCGCGTCTTGCGCCGAAATCGACGACGCTGGCGCCGCGCGCCGCGGCGACGACGCGCGCCGCTTTCGACGCCAGTATCGTTTGCAGTCCGATCTGATTGAGAACGAGCGTTTCGATGAGCTGCGCTTCGGCGATGGGCGCAACCACTTCCAGGATCGGTTCGTTCTGAAAGAACGGCGTGCCCTCACGTATCGCATGGATGTCGCCGGAGAATCGGAAATCCGAGAGCCAGTCGAGGAACGGCTGTGAAGAGATTTTGAGCGAGCCCAGATAGTCAATGTGCTGCGGCTCGAATCGCAGATGCTCGATCTCATGGAGAAGATCGTTCAAGCCTGCGGCGATCAGAAAATTGCGATGGGGCGGCATAGTGCGCACGAAAAGGCTGAACGTCGCTTTCGCGTTCATGCCCAGTTCGAAATAGGCGCGCAGCATCGTGAATTCGTAGAGATCCGCGAAGAGCGCGCTGCTGGACACGACTGCTGTTTCCTTTGCCGCAATGGGTCAAGGCTGAAGGCGCTCGCGCCGTCGGGACCATAGCCATGGCTTTTGGGCCGGACAATGTTAGGGCGCGCGCTGCGTCACGCGTCTTGTGAGAGCGCCGCTCAGTTGTCTTCGATGAAGACGCCCGCCTTCCACATCGTTTCGACGGCGTGTCTTGCGCCTTCTGGCGTAATGGCGCGCGCGCCGGAAAGCCGCACATGCGTTTCAAATCCTTCCGAGACGGCGTCCAGAGCCGTTTCGAGCACGCAGACGTCGAGCGCCAGTCCGACGATCAAGACGCGACGCACGCCGAGCTGGCGCAGCCGCTCCGCCAGCCCCGTTCCATTGAGCGCCGAAAGCTGGTCGCGTTCGAGCGATTCTCCTTTGCTGACGATGATGACGCACTCAGGCAGGCGAAGTTCCGGATGGAACTGCGCGCCGGCGCTGCCCTGAACGCAGTGCGCAGGCCATGGTCCGCCACAGTCACGAAAGCTCGCATGGCCGGTTGGATGCCAGTCTCGCGACGCGACGATGGGAACGCCGGCGGCCACGGCTTCCTCGATCAGTTCATTGACCACAGAGACGATCTTATCGGCCCCGGAAACCTCCAAGGCGCCGCCGGCGCAGAAATCGCGCTGCACGTCGAGGACGATGAGCGCGTCGCCAGGCGTCAGCCGCATCGCTTCGCTGGCCATGATGTCGCTCCGCGAGAGACGGCGCGCTCGCCCCGCCTTATCGAATGTGTGAGCTGGGCGCGTTCCGTTGGGACGATCCTAGCTGCGGGTGCGGCCCAGCGCGAGCGCCGAAGCGGGCTCAGAGATTTCCAAAGTAATCGATGGATGAGCCGCTAAGCGCCGCAATGAGCGAGTTCGCTAGGGCCGCCGAGTTTTTGGGTTGGAGGGAATTCGACCGTTACTGCGCGTCGGGCTCCCGCCGGCGCGCCCCCAATCCAACTCGGCCATCACATCCACGATCTTCTTGGGCAGCGGCTCCGTTAGGATTTTGTCGAACTTGGATCTCAGATGCTCGCCGATCGACTCCATTGCGGCGTCTCGCCGCGCTCCCATCTTGCCGGCGGCCGCGTTTCGCCAATCGCCCGGCGCTCTGTCCGGCATGACGCATTCTCCTTGAAGGAAGTGAAACCGCGTCACATTTGTATTGTTCCCCTACAAAGTATTTTAAAAATAAATCCTTAGCATGGCCAAAGCAGCGGATCCGATGCAACGGCGCAGCCTGCCGCGCGACGTCTTCGCTCTATATCAAGAGGCTCGGCGCTCACTGAACTGCGCGCGGATCGATTACCGCGAGGGGGCGGCCCGCGTCGAAAAGGCGCGGGCCGTTCCCTCCTTAAGGCGGAACCGTAAGCACGCTTCAGGAATTATAGGTCCTGAAAGAGGAGGAGCTGAATCGTGTCGCCGACCAACAAAAACCACAAGCAATCTATGCTCGAAAATCCGATGGTCACGACGATCGCTGACTATTTGCGCGCCATGTTATCAGGCGTCGTCGCTGAGCCTCTGCCTGCTGCAATGGACAGGCTGTTGCAACGAATTGAGCAGCGCGTGCGATCGCAGGAAATCGGGGCTTGACGAAGGACGAAGCCGCCCAAATTTATCGGTTAGACGACCTTCCTACGTCCCTCTTCTCCGGCCTCGCTGGCGGCCTTGCTTTTGACCGAGAGCAGGGCCGCTTTTCGTTTGAAGGCGTCGGTCATGGCAGCCTGCGTCGGTTAGTTCGCCGTTGCCGTTGATGGCTCTAAAGTCTAGCGACGCGTAAAAGCGCGACGGGCGGCTCGCGTGATGCGTTACGCCGCTGCGATCTTCTCAGTCAAACTTGCGTCGTCATCGCCGATCTCGAACTTATTTACGCGCGGCATTCCGAGCCCTTCAAATTAAGCCCGAGCGCCATAGTTCTCCATCAGAAGAATAGGGAGGACGCTATGCGCAAAACTAAAACTATAAAGCTTGGCGCAACTCTAGCAGCTGCAATGTTGTGGGTGTCGTTCGCGCACGCCGGCACATTTCACCATGGCCGGTATTTGCCAGACTATGGAGGGCACGGCCGCCACCAGCACAGGGATTGGAGCGATCGCTATGGTTACGGTGGTGGCGGACACGTTCACGGTCCTTGTTGGGTGTGGGATCAAGGCCATTGGGTGTGGAATTGCCGGTAAGGCCTAGCCGCTCGCACGAAGAGACGCCCGCCATATATGGCGGGCGTTTGCATCCGGGCCGCGGCTAAAATTGGCGGGACGGTGAGTATTGCGCGAGACGCTCTCCAATAAGCGCCCCAACGTCTTTTGATTTTAATGGCAGGAGTGGCCGGGATCGAACCGACAACCCCCGGTTTTGGAGACCGGTGCTCTACCAGTTGAGCTACACTCCTGCGGGCGCCCAAAAAGGCGCGCGCCTTCATTGCCGCAACGACGCCCCGGACGCAAGGGGCGCGGCGGGCTTCCTGATCAGGAATTGCCGCCGGAAAGCACCGTGACGGCGCGACGGTTCTGCGACCAGCAGGAGATGTCGTCGCAGACGGCGACAGGACGCTCCTTGCCGTAGCTCACCGTGCGGATGCGCGACCCGGGGATCCCGCGCGCGATAAGGTAATTCTTGGCCACTTCGGCGCGTCGCGCGCCGAGCGCGAAATTATATTCGCGGGTGCCGCGTTCGTCGGCGTGGCCTTCCATTGTGAAGCTATAGCGTGAGTACCGGTTGAGCCATTCGGCCTGCTTATCGAGCGTGGCCTGCGCGGTGGGCGTCAGATCGGTGGAGTCGGTTTCGAAGAAGATGCGATCTCCGACATTGACCACGAAATCCTGATGGCTTCCGGGACTGGCGACGCCGCCGGCGCCGCCGCCGCGTCCATAGCGTCCGCCCGCCAGATCATTCGCGGCTTCGTCCGCGGTGTTCTTGGCGCAGGCCGAGAGCGCCAGGACCGCCATGACCGCCGTCAGCGCGACGACGAATTTGGCGCCGCAGGCGCGTTGCGAAAGCAGCATGAAGAACTCCTGTTACGACGACGGACTGGGCGATAGTCCTAGGCTCCCAGGGTTAAGCGAAGGTTCCGTCAACCTTGATCGCAGGTATCCTGGGTCTGTTGCATTTGAGCAAATTCGTCCCTTCGTTAATAACAGGTTAACTGGTTAACAGAAGCTTAAC